>JBCCZL010000041.1:0-28150 GCA_039187775.1 Myxococcota bacterium | reverse complement strand
TGCGAGGGGGACAGTGGCGGCGGCGACAGCTGCGATGGCGATGATTCGTGTGCGGACGCAAGCGTCGCGCCTCGTCGCGCCTGTCGTCGCCGCCCGCGCCGGCCCTGGTATGCTTCGGGAGGCGTTCAGACGTTCGCGTTCATCAGCGCCATCATGGTGTTCTACATCCTCCCGCGTCGTCGGCGCCGCTAACGCTCGGTCACCAAATCGCGCAAGCGCTGCATTCACCCGTTCTTCACGGCCTTCGTTCTCCGGCCGCTCTCGCGGTACGTCGTGTACCACTGCGCTCTCCTGCCGAGGTCCGCGCAGGAGGACACATCCATCCGCGCCTTCGCGATCACCTTGGTGACCGACGCGGGCTAAGCGTCAACGGGGCCGCCAGCCTTCGCGGAGTGTGTCGAGCGCACTCTCGGTGAGTTCGCGGGCCGTGAACCGAAGGGAGCCTCCCGCGGATTCGGTGCCGATCTGCATGGCGAGAATCCCCTGGCTGATCGCAAACGCCACATTGGCGAGTTTTCGAGCATCGAGCCCAGGAGCCATCCGCCCTTCTTTCTGAGAAGCGAGGATCGCCTCTTCAAGTCGTCCCAGAAGGCGATAGCCCTGGGCGTAGAGGCCATGCTCTAGGTTCTTCTCACTGAACCCCACCGTCACGAACAGCTGATACAGGAGCAGATAGTTTTGCGGGTGGGCGAGATAGTGGTCGACCCGCGCATGAACACAGGCGGCGAGAGCGTCGACGGGCTCGACGTCTTCGATAGCCCGCACGCAGGTGTCGGTCTCTTCAACCACCAGCGCCATCGCCACCGCTTCGGCAAGCGCTTCTTTGCTTCGGTAGTAGTAGTAGATCGCGGGCGGCGAGACATCGACCTCGGCCGCCACCGCGGCCAAGGTCAGTCCTTCGAGGCCATCTCGGGCGATCACTTTCCGCGCCGCATCGACAAGCGCCTTCTTTCGGGTCGCCTGACGACGCTCCTTTCGCTCCAAACGCTCTTCTTTTTTGCTCAGAGCCACTCGTAGCTTTGGCGAAGCGCATCTTTCGCGTCGCGCGTGATCGGCTCGCCGTGGCACATGATAGCCGCGTCGAAGTCTTGCTCCAGCATGGCATCCACTGAACCACGGGCCGCCGGCTTGTCTCGAAATCCCAGCCGCACCGCCTTACTCAAGCCCGGCTTCCCATAGATCTCCGACCATTTGAGATAGGCCCGCGTGAACCAGTCGTCGACGGTCAACATGTTCTGCATAAGGTCGCTGCAGATCAGCGTTCGGGACGGTTGATCGAAGAAGTCCACCTCCTGCTGAATGGCCCCGTCGAGCGCGATCCCAAGAAGCTCATCGCCCCAAGGTTGGTGTCCGCCGACGAGGTCGTGGTGGATCTTGAGATCCTTGCGCTTCTTTCGAAGCTTGGGCACGGCGACAACCTCCGCATCCGGCCATGCGCTCACTGCGTCTCCCACAAAAAGGTGATGAAAGTAGTTGGGAGCAACGATCCAGCGCACCGGGCCGAGGTCATCGATCGCCTGCTTCAGATCGGCGTCGATCGGCACCGGTGAGTGAATCCAGAGCTCCCCACTGGTGAGCCGAACCACGGTCATCCGTGTGCCAAATGCCAATAATCCCATGAACTTGAACGGAATGGCGAACGACCAGAGCCGATCGTTGTGTCGAGTGAGCATGTCCTTGCCTCCGACCGGGAGGTAAGGTTACTTTTAATCGAATTCAAATTAATTATTTCGATTAAGCACGACCTCCCTCAGGAGCTCGGCCCCTTCCACTCGGCGGAAGCAGATCAGAATGCGCAGATCGAAACACCGGTGTCCGAGGTCTGGCAGGTTCCCGAAGGGTCAACTGGGCGTGGTCGTTCGGTCGGACGCCACCACTGCTCGATCCTTGCCCGCGTTCTTGGCCTCGTACATCGCGGCGTCCGCCGCCTTGAGCATATCTTGGGGCGTGGGAAACTCCCGCGCGCCGAGGGCGATGCCGATGCTCGCCGATAGGTAGGCGGTTTTCCCCTCGACTTCGAATGGCTTCCGAAGGGCCTGAAGAATCCGATCGGAGATCCCCATGAAATCGTCGTCCTCACGAGCGCTCACCACCAGCGCCGCGAACTCGTCCCCGCCGATCCGCGCCGCCATGTCCTGGCTTCGGAGCGACGCTTTGATTCGCGTTGCGACCTCCCCAAGGATCGCATCCCCGACGGCGTGGCCCAGTCGGTCGTTGATCTCCTTGAAACCGTCGAGGTCGAGGAACAGCAGCGCAAACGGCGACGTGAGGTCGCGAAGCCAGCGCGCCATTTCGCGCTCGATCTGCTCAAAGAGCGACGTGCGGTTCGACAGTCCGGTCAGCGGATCGTGGAGCACTCGATACCGAAGCTCCTCCTCGATCTTCTTGCGGTCGGTCACATCGACCATGCCGATCACTGCGCACTGCTGTCCATTGACGACGACCCGCTGCATCCATCCCATCACCCAAAACGGTGCTCCGTCTCTCCGGCGGAGCTGAAGCTCCCACCCCTCGGTGCGATCCTCGCTCAGGAACTTCTTCAGCACTTCATCCCGGCGCTTGCCATCGACGTAGAAGTCCATCGTGTGCAAACCGACGGCCTCATTCTGATTCACCCCGAACATCCGAGCCGCGGCCGGGTTCGCGTAGAGGCACACCCCTCCCGGCGCAGTCACCACGACGATCGGGACGGGGGCCGTCTCGACGATCTTCTCGAACGGGAGGGTGTCCGCCGGTGGAGGAATCGTGTTTGGAGACCTCCGGGGGCGGTCGGTGTCGGACGGTTTCGCCATCGCGGAAGGGCCTTGGCCGCTACTGTACGGTTGGTCCCCATCGCCGGACAAGCCGGGAGCGAAATGTACCGGCAAACCGAGCGAACCGCCCGACGGCTCCGTCGTCGGAACGGCGCGGTTTAGTTGCAGCCGACGCGTTCGTTCGCGACCACAAGATCGTCGAACCAGATCTCGTTGTCGTAATTACTAAAGCTGTGCCATCCAACGATGAACTCGTTGAACTTATCGGCGAGGAAGTCCGCACCGAGGCCCCGATTGTTCCACTGGGAGGGGTCGTTCACTCGATGCACCTCGACGCCATCGTTCCAGGCACGCACCTCGTGGTTCGGCCCGTTCGCAAGGAACGCGACCTCGAGACAGTTCCAGCGGCCCGCGTCAATGATTGGCCCCATCCCCCACTCGTCCATCTTCGGCGAAATGTCATCGCTCGGGACCTCGTTGGTGCCAATGACGCCCTTGATTTCCCCAAAGCGAACCTCGTCGTGGGCGCCTCCGACCGAGGCGCGGATCCCAAGGAGGGTCTCGTGGTTGTTCCCTGGGTTTTGCCCGAGCCGACCGGTGAGCCACACGTACACTCGGACGTAGACCCGGTCGACGCCGCTTGGAAGCGGCCGCGTAAGCATCGCCGGCTGCTGACCTCCTCGCACGTGAAGGGCACGGTTTCCGCCGCGAGGACGCGAGCTGTCCACCAACGCGAACGCCGGGCCGCCGGGATCGTTGTTCATGTTCACCACATAACCCACGAAGCTGTCCCAGCCGTCGGGCACCGCATCGTCCGGGGTGGCCTCGAAGTCTTCGGAAAAGAAGAGCGTGTTCGGATCGGGCAGAGTGGCGTCCTCAACAGGCTCGCGATCGGCCAGCGATGCATCCAGGCTGGCATCCTGGCCCGTCAAGCCTCGGGCATCGGGGACCGACCCGTCTGCCGGCATCGGGGAGGCGTCCGCGAGTGAAGTCGCGGTGCCTTCACACCCTACGACCACTCCCATCAAGGCGAGCAACGGCAACCAGAGAGACGTAAGGTCGTGTTTCTGTTCCTTCACGCCACCCAAGAGGCGCCGTCGCGCCAAATCGGGTCATTCCAACGGACGACATCGCGAGCGGCCCACCTCGACATCGGTGATTTGCATGGTGTGTCAATCACTTACACCTGATGTTGCGCGAGTGGCCGAGGCCTCCGGCGGACCGAACACTGAACGCCAACGGGAGGTCGACGTGACGAAAACAACTGGACTGATGGTGTTGCTGATGAGTTGGGGTGGAGCCTGTGCGTCATCCAACGTCGATCCGGAACCGTTCCAGATGGATGCGGAAGTCCGAATCGACGCCGCGGTCCCCGACGCCGACGTCCCGGATGCGGATGTCCCCGACCGCATGGTCGCGGTGCCTCGAGAAGCGGGTCGCCCGGACACCAACCCGCCCGAGACCGGACCGGACACCAATGAGCCGATATGCCTCGAGTGCGACGGTTGCTGCACTGAGGACCGCGACTGCCTGCCATTCACTCCGGCGGGTTCCGAGTGCGGCTTCATCGGCGGCATGACCTGCACGCCGTGCGCGGAGGGGCTGTTCTGTGCCTCGGGGATGTGCGTTCAACCGGGCGACGAGTTTTATCGAGTCACCGTGGTGAGCGCCGAGGTGCCGGAGTTTCGCCCCACCGGCCAGAACTGGGACCGCACCGCGATCGGCGCAGCGCGCCTGCCGGATGTGTTCGCTCAGATCGACGGTCTTCGCCCGGTGGGCTCCTACGCATCGCCTCCGGAGATCGTGCAAACCACCTCACCGAACAACGACACGACCCCGTTGTGGGACGAAACGCTTGGTTGGGCGTTGGGCTCGGTCCTTGAAGGACCTGGCGGCCCGGGGGTTTCGTTCAAGCTGTGGGACCGGGACCCCGTGCTTGGCGACGCGGACGAAGAGATCGCGTCGTGCACCTTTCGCGTACGGAGCTCCGCAGGCGAACGCCTCCCGGGGCCGTCGACCACCATCCGTTACAACCGTACCTGCGCGTCGGCGACGGGATCGGGCACCGCCAACCGCTCGAGCTATGTCGTGGAAGTCGAAAACACCCGCACGCGCTAGCGCTTGCCCGATCGCCCGGGCGTGTTGAAACACGTCAGGGCCGATTGCCCGCTTCTTCTGACATGGGCCGACCGCAGTTCCGGTCGGCCCAAGCGTTCAGCGGCGGCGGCGGATGAAGAACAGGAGGGCGGCAAAGCCGAGGAGCACCGTCGGGAGTCCGGGCGAGCCGAGCGGGCCAGCGGAACAGAGGGCGCCGCCAGAGTAGCCTCCCGTGGGCGGGGTGTTCGGTGACGGCTCGAGATAGTCGGGCACTCCGTTGCCGTCACTGTCACCGGGCTCGTCCATGTCGGGGATCCCGTCGGCGTCGCTGTCTTCGTCGAGCCAGTTGGGTCGACCATCGTTGTCGACATCGTCGCTCGGCGTCGCCAGGGCTCGGCCTTCCCGAACCTCCTGCGCGGTGGGAATCGTGTCGTTGTCGTCGTCGGGATCGAGATGGTTCGACATCCCGTCCATGTCGGTGTCCATCGGCATCATCATCGGGCCGAGCTCGTCGACCGTCGGAATGGTGTCGTTGTCGTCGTCCGGATCCTGGAAATCGGGCATCCCGTCGCCGTCCGAGTCGGGACAGTTGGTCGGGTCGTTCCGCCAGTCGCCCGGCGGCGGGCACTCCGTCGAGTTCGACAAGCCGTCCATATCGTCGTCCGGATCGTCGCTCTCGAGCCGACAGCTGTTGTCGCAGCCGTCCCCGAGGATCGCGTTGGCGTCATCGCACTCCTCCCAGGACGTGACGGTGTCCCAGGTAGTGGTCCGCCCGTCACCGCAGACCTGAAGGTAGTCGGCGATCCCGTCCATGTCCGCGTCGGCGCAGCCCGCGGCGAAGTCCACGCACTCCATCGCGGTCGGCGTTCCGTCATTGTCGTCATCCGCGTCGAGGTAGTCGGGGATGCCATCTCGGTCGGTGTCGTCGTCGCTGGGATCGCCGTCGGCGTCGTAGTTTTCGCTCGCCGTCGGGATCCCATCGTTGTCGTCGTCGGGATCATTGAAGTTCGGCATCCCGTCCCCGTCGGTATCGGGACAGCTCGCTGGGTTACCCGGAGCACCTGGCGGCGGACACTCGACCACGTCGGGAATGCCGTCCATGTCCGTATCGATGGGCGGCGCGTCGGCGTCGAGG
Organism: Myxococcota bacterium; assembly: GCA_039187775.1. Lineage (GTDB taxonomy): Bacteria > Myxococcota_A > Polyangia > Polyangiales > JBCCZL01 > JBCCZL01. Next base: position 22,165 of record JBCCZL010000041.1, on the reverse strand, counting down.
TAGTCGGGCATCATGTCCCCGTCGGCATCGGGGCAGGTCGCAGGGACGAGGCACTCGAGGCTCGTCGCGATCCCGTCGGCGTCGTCATCCACATCCTGATAGTCCGGAATCGTATCGGCGTCGGTGTCCTGAACCGGCGCCGCGGTGCCGCCATTGTCCGGGTCGTAGGCATCGTCGAGGCCGTCGCCGTCGCTGTCGGCGCCCGCCGGAGTTCGGTCCGCTACGCCATCCATATTCGCGTCGTGGCCTTCCGTTGCGTCGTCGATGCCATCGTCGTCAGCATCGAGCTCGCGGAAGTCGGGCACCCCGTCGAGATCCGTATCGGCGCAGGCCGCGGACATCGGGCACTCCACCGCATCGAGAATCCCGTCGTTGTCGGAATCGATGTCCAGGTAGTCGGGCCTCCCATCGCCATCGGTGTCGGTATCGCAGCCGCCAGGCGCACACTCGACGGCGGTGGGAATACCATCGCCGTCGTCGTCGGGATCCATGTCGTTGGTCGTCCCGTCGCCATCGCTGTCGCGGCAGTTTGCGATGTCCCCTTCGCATTCGTCGGCGTCGCTGATGCCGTCACCGTCCGTGTCCGTGGGGCCACCGTCGGCGTCAAGGTAGTCGGGCGTGCCGTCAGCATCCGCATCCGGGCACGCCATCGACGCGGGGCACTCCGAGCGGCTCTGAACGCCGTCGTTGTCATCATCCACATCCCGGAAGTCGAAGATGCCATCGGCATCCGTGTCCGGAACCGGCGCGAGCACCCCGCCGCTATCCGGATCGAAGGCGTCGTCGAGACCGTCGTTGTCCGCATCGGCGCCTTCCGGCATCCGATCCGGCACTCCGTCCGCGTTGGCGTCATGGCCTTCGATCGCGTCGACGATGCCATCGCTGTCGCTATCGAGGTCGAGGTAGTCGGGAACGCCATCCCCGTTCGCGTCGCTGCAAGCGGTCGGGTCGGGACACTCGGTCTGCTCCCGAATGCCGTCGCCGTCGCTATCGATGTCGAGGTAGTTCGGCCGGCCGTCGCCGTCGGTGTCCTGGCCAGGCGCAAAGGCACCGCCCTGGGCGGGATCGAACGCGTCGTCGATGCCGTTTCCGTCGACATCGATGCCGAGGGGGAACGTGTCCTGTCGCCCGTCGCCGTTGGCGTCGGAAGCCTCGAGGTGGTCAGGAAGACCGTCGTCGTCGGCGTCACCGTCGAGGAAGTCGGGTCGGGTATCGCCGTCGAAGTCCGGAGTCGGCGCGGCGGTGCCGCCATTGTCGGCGTCGTAGGCGTCCTGGAGCCCATCCCCGTCGGTGTCGACGAACGCGGCCGCGGGCACGACATCGGGAGTGCCGTCGGCATTGGCATCGTGACCCTCGGTTGCGTCAGGAAGGCCATCCGCATCGGCATCCAGGTCGAGGTGATTGGGCACCCCGTCGCCGTCGAGATCCACGTTTTCGGGAAGACGGTCGCAGACTCCGTCGTTGCCGACGTCTTCGCAGGTGACGACGTCGGGGTCGGCATAGTCGGGAACTCCGTCACCGTCGGTGTCCATCGAGAAGTCCACGCCGCTGGTCTCCACCGTGTCGGGGATTCCGTCGTTGTCATCGTCGATGTCCATGTCGTCGGGCACGCCGTCCATGTCGGTATCGGGCGACGAGCAGCGGTTCATCTCGCAGGTCGAGGAACCGGGACAATCCGCATCGGTCAGGCAGCCCACGCACACAGGGTTGGCGCCGGTCGTGTCGCAGATCGGGGTGATCGCATTGCAGCCGGTGTCGGTCATGGTCCCTGCCATGTCGTCGACGCAGACCGTGCAGGTGTTCATCGAGTCACACACCTCGCCCGCATTGCAGAGCGACGTGTCGGCGTCCGTGCACTCGACGCACTCGGTCCCCGCCATCCCAATACCGGCGGCGCCAGCGCAGATCGCGGTCGGCACCATGCACCCATCGTCCATGCCCATCGCTTGGTCATTGATACAGGTGACGCACACCATATTCGGCTCGTCACAGATCCCCATGGGGCACTGGCTGTCGTTCGTACATCCGGGCTGACACGCGCCGGCCCCGTTGCAGAACTCCATCGCCGGACAGTCGGCGGTCGTGAGGCACTCGACGCACATCCCGGCCGCGCCCATCGCGGCCATGCAGAACGGCTCCGCCCCGCGACAGCCCGCATCGGCAGCCATCCCAGCACCATTATTGACGCAGTCGACGCAGGTGCCCGCCCCGTCGCAGGCATCGGTGCCCGCATTGCACGCCCGACCGGCAGGCTGATTGCTGTTCACACAGCTCCCCGTCACATTGCAAGAATCGGCGGTGCATGCGTTCCCGTCGTTGCAGTTCGCGTTGATCACGCAGTCAACGCAGGTGGGCGCACCTCCGATCACATCGCAGAACGGTCCTGCGCCGCCGGCTCCGCAACCGAAGTCCACATCGCCAGCGCCGGTCCCTGCGTCATCGTTTTCGCAGGTCACGCACGCGCCAGCGCCCCCCATCGCGGTCGGGTCACAGACTGGATTGGCCATCGTGCAACCGATGTCCTGAACTCCAGTCCCCGAGTCGACGCAGGTCACGCAGGTGTTGCTCGTCGGGTTGCAGAACGGGGCCGCCGCGCCGCAGCCGTCGTCCATGCCCATGCCCATCGCGCTGTCCTCGCAGACCGCACACGTGGGCACCCCGCCGTTCACCACGCAGGCCGGCATCGCTGCCATGCAACCCTGGTCGACGCCCCCGGTTACCGTGTCGTCACACACCGCACAGGTATTGGTGGTGGCGTTGCAAATCATCGACGCGCACTGGGTGCCCATGCCGCAGGGTTGACCGACGTTGCGAAGGCACATGTTATTGCACGCGTTGGTATTGTTCGCGTCGCCGTCGTCGCACGCCTCGGTGCCCCGGACGTAGCCGTCGACACAGGTCTCGAGCCAGTCGGGAGTCCCATTGCCGTCGGAGTCTTCGACCGCATTGAACGGCGGCGTCACCGGTGTGCTGCCGGCGATATCCGGATCGAAGGCGTCGTCGATGCCATCGAAGTCGGTGTCGCGGCCAGTCGGCGCCGGCTCGGCCCCCGCGATGACTCCGTTGCCGTTTAGGTCGAAGGCCTCGACCGAATCGGGAAGTCCATCGCCGTCGGAATCGGGGTCGTAGGGGTCGGCCGGTCCTGCACCGTCGGTGTTCGGAAGCATGCCGGGAAGGCCGCCCGCGTTGCAGATCCCCATGGCGTTGACCGCGGTGCACGCATCGGGGTTTCCATTGCCATTGTTGTCCGCCAAGCCTGCTTCGAGCGCATCGGTGATCCCGTCATCGTCGCTGTCGAGGTCGTGGTGATTCGGAATCCCGTCGCCATCGGCATCCACCGCCGCCGGGAGCGAGCTCGCGGTGCAAAGCGCCGGGTTTCCGCCGTCCGAGGTACAGCCGCCGACCACGCTGTCCGGGTCGTTCCAGTTGGGAACTCCGTCGCCATCGGCATCGGCGTCCGGATCGCCAGCAAAGCCGGCGACTTCGACGGAGTCCGGGATCCCGTCGTTGTCGCTGTCGGCATCGGTCTCGTCGGGAACTCCATCGGAGTCTTTGTCGGTCGACCCGATGGTGGGGTCGAGATGGGCCCTCACGCACGGCGTGTTGTCGCCAAACCCAGGAGGAACGAAGGGCGTCACCCGAAGCTCCTCGCCATCGAGGCGGCCATCGCCGTCGGAATCTCGGTCGAGTGGGTTGATGAGTCCGTCCGCGTCGGTGTCGAGCGGAGTGACAAAATCGGGCCCGAGCTCGAAGCCGTCGGTCAAGCCGTCCCGATCGGTATCCGGATCGGTCGGCGACGTACCGATCGTCGCCTCGATCGTATCGGAGAGCCCGTCGCGGTCGGTGTCGGGCTCGAGGCTTCGGTAGGTGAAGTTATCGAAGACCTCGGCTCCTGCTGGGTCGACCGCGGTGCCCCCTTCTTGAAGCCCATTGTCGTAGGCGTAGAGGCCATACTCGCCCGCGGGCCGAGGGGTCGCGTCGGTGAAGGACAGATTGAGGTTCGTGCCGCCCCCGGTGAGGCTGCAGCTGACCTCTCCGCCCACCACCCGAAGGGTCATCGTGTAGACGGTCGTGCCGGTGGTATCCGCGGTGAACGAAGTCGCGGCCCGCTGAAACGGGCGCGCTCCACCCGGACAGGTCGTCGAGTCGACCTCCAGGATCTTGAACTCGTCGTCGGGGGTGGTACCGCAGCCGGGCGTCGCGTCGTTGTTATAGAAACAAACGTAGTACGAACCGACGCCGGCGTAGCGAGCGACGAGGCCCACTCCGTCATCATCGTCGTTCGAGACCTGGACCGAGATCTCGTAGTCGGAGGCACCACCACCGCCCACGACGAGGAAGTTCTCGCCGCGATCGAGGGGCGCCGCCCAATCGCCGCCCTCATCTCGATAGGAGCTAACGCCGCCGCTCTCGTCGGTCGTCCAGGTGTCGTCGACGCCAAGGTTGTTCCGCCACCCGTCGGTCCCGCCAAACGTGGCGTCGTCGGAACAGTAGTGCTCGGTGTAGCTCGGCACCCCGGGCACACACTGGGTCAGACTCTCGTTGCAGAACGGCGTGTCCCCCGAGCAGTCGGCATCGGTGGTGCACTGGGCGCTCGCGGCAGACGCGTTCCCGAGCACCAGGATGACGAGGGCCCCACTTCTCAGGATCAGCTTGGTCATCGCTACCGCCCTCCGACGCACGGATGTGATGTTCGCATGTTGAAGAACCCGTTTCATCGATCCACCGATCCTTGTGCCGCCGCGCCACTGTCTCGACGCTCGATTCCGTCGCCGCCATCGATGAGATTGAATTCGACGCGGCGGTTTTGGGCGTGTTCGTCCCGGGATCGCGCGTTTTCGACGATCGGCCGATTTGGACCGAATCCCTGGGCCTCGAGCCGGCCAGAATCCACGCCCTGCTCGATCAGGTAACGCACGACCGCTTCGGCTCGTCGCTGCGAAAGATCCATATTGTATTGGAGCCGGCCTCGCGCGTCGGTGTGCCCTTCGACCCGCACGCGCGCGATCTCCGGGTGGTTGTTGAGCACCACCGCCACGTTGTTCAGAAGCGCGTGGCTTCTCCGCTGGATGACATCGCGGTTCGTGCGGAAGTAAACCTTGTCGAGGATCTCGAGGCTTCCCTCGCGGATGACCACCTGCTGTTCCTCTTCGCAGCCCTGATTCTCTGGCGGCCCGGGCTCGTTCGGACAGTTGTCCTGGACGTCGAGCACAGTGTCCTGGTCGTTGTCGGGGTCAGGGCAGCCGTCCTCGTCCTCGAAGCCATCCCGGTCCTCGGGCTCGTTGACGCACTGATCGACATTGTCGAGCAGGCCATCGCCATCGGTGTCAGGAATCTCGTCCGGGCAGCCATCGCTGTCCTCCCACTCGTTCACGTTCTCCGGGGCGAGGGGGCACTCGTCCTCATCGTCGAGGATGCCGTCCTCGTCGTTGTCGGGATCGGGGCAGCCGTTTTCGTCTTGGAAATCATCGTCGTCTTCGGGCTCGTCGGGGCATTCGTCGTCGACATCGAGGAGCCCGTCTCCATCGCGATCGTGCTCGCGGGGCAGCTCCTCCGCGACTTCGCCCTCGAGGCGCTCTGGTCGCATGTATCCAAGCATCGCGAGGACACGGAAGTCGGGGCTGCCAAACCCTCGAGCAAGTCCCGGACCGCCCGCAAGCCCCGCGACCAAGCCACTTTGATGGAAGAACTTGCCGCCGACGAGAATCTCGAGCGGAGTGCTGCCGCGTTCGAGAAACGCGTCGAACTCCGTCGAACCGTAGATCTGACCATGAAGATCGAAGTGGGTTCGGCGATCGCTGCCCGATGTCCAAAGCGGGGCGGCCACCCCGAGGCCGAAGGTCAGCTCATCTTGGAATCCGAGGTTGTCGATCGCTGCCGCGTCCTCGCGGATCCGCGCCCCCACATTCAGCACAAAGCGCGCTGGGCCGCCTCGGATCTCTGCGAGGAGCTCGGGATGGATGGAAATGCTTTCTTCGCCGCGGAGGAGCTGGCTGCCGCCGGCGGTCGGAAAGTAGACCGTGGCTTGGAGACCCACCACCGCGAGGTCGTCGTCTTCACCAAAGATCCGAAAACGAGCGCCCGCATACACATCGCCGAGGCCCGCTCCATCCGGCGTCAAAAGACCAGCGGCCCGAAGTTCATCTTCGTCGTCGCCCTCCTGCACCAGGACCACGGGGAGCCCCGCGAAGATCACGAGGCGCTCATACAGCCCGAAGCTGAGGCCGAGATTGCCCGTCAGCTGGTGGGCGACGACTCGGGCGTCTTCGGAGTCGGCATCCCCAAACTCGGTCTCGAAGACCAGGGGATCGTTCGCGTAGTCCACGTGGAGCTGGAGGCCGTAGCGAAGATGCCCCAGGTCGGTGGGTCGACTCATCGCAAAGTCGTCTTCCGGCGTTTCGCTCGCGAAGAAACGGGTCAACGTGGCGGACTGGGCTGTCGCCACACCAGGTATCGAGCAAACCAATACCAAAGCAAAGCGCAAGAACCACATGGGGAACCGATACCTGGGCCGAGCTGGCAAGTCAATGCATGCAGGATTTTTACATAAATACGGAAACCTGGTGCGCCGCCGGGAACTAGCCATAGCCACAAATGGTAATGAGGTCATGGCCGGTTTCTCCAGTTCTCGTCCATGGGTCGACGTATGACGTCAAACCTACCGGCCGGATGGGCGATCGGGGAGGCCAACAAGAAACTCCGTGGGTGGCGCGGTCCGAGATGTTGGTGATCCATCAGCCCAACGCACGCCACCGATAGCGATTTTCAACTACCGGTAGCGGTCCTCGGTCCCCACATACTCCGGTAGCCGTGACGATCCAGTTCGATACCCGATTGACCTCGATGCTCGACGACATTGCCATGCACATCGAAGACGGAAGTCTGTCTTCAGCGTTGGTCGTCGTGCGAAACCTCGAACACGAGCTCCAGGTCGCCCGCGCGCAGCGGTTGGATCATGAGGTGCGCGTCGATACACACCGCAGGCAAGACGACAGCGGCCGCTTCGAGGAGCCGCTCCGTGGCCGAGCGCGTCGGGCGAACGCAGATGCGCTGCCGAGACCCCATCCGACACCTCACGACGACGTCTGGCAGTCCCTTCTCGAGCAGGCGACCGGCATCTATCGGCGTTCAGGTTAGCCCGCCGCCGGCGACTACTCGTGTTGGTCGATTAGGATCGGATTGCCGTCCGGATCGCGAAGGGCGAGGTGCGCTGGTCCCTCGGTTCCTTCGGTCCGCTTATCGATTTCGTATCCCGCCGCTTCGATCGCCTTCTCGATCGCGCGCGCGTCCTTGGGGTTAAAGGTCAGGAGGTTCTTTTCGAACATCCCCTGGAAGAGACCGATGTGCGCATCGCCGTTCTTCAGGATGATCCAGTGGTTCTCGGGTTCGCCAGCGACCTGGGCGAAACCGAGCGCTTCGTAGAAGGCGCGGGACTTCCTGAGATCCTTCACCGTCAAGCTCACCGAAAATTGTCCTAGTTCCATCGGTTGTTTTCCTTCGCTGGTAGGGAGGAGCGAGAATGCCCGACGGAAGTCCTGCCGACTTTCCAATTCTTGCGATATTGAGGCGAGGTGGAGCGCGACTACGTCGACCGGATCAACCGAGCGCTCGACTACATCCTCGAAGACCCGGCTCGGCCTCTGAACCTCGAGACCATCGCCCGGGTCGCGTGCTTTTCTCCCTATCACTTTCATCGCATCTTTCGGGCCGCGACCGGGGAAACGCTCCATCAGTTCATCAAGCGAATCCGCCTCGAACGGGCGCTCTATTTGATGGCCCACGGCAGCCCAGGAAGTCTCACCGAACTTGCCCTGCGCTGCGGGTTCGCGTCTTCCTCGGACTTCTCTCGGAGCTTTCGGCAGCGCTATGGCGTGCCGCCGAGCGCCTTTGACCTCGATGCGTTTCGGCGGGAGCGACGGCGCGAAATGCAAGAGCTCCTCACCCCGGACGCCGACCAGCGGCACCTTCTCCGCGAGCTGCCTCCGGGGGAGAACCCCGATGGATTCAACGTCACGGTTCGAGAACTGCCCGCACGGGTGGTCGCCTACATTCGCGTGCATCGACCCTACGAAGGCAACGGGGTCGTCGGCGCCGCGGCACGCCTGGTGGAATGGGCCGAAGAACGCGACCTCGCGGACGGCCAATGGCTTGGGTACCAATGGGACGATCCGACCATCGTTGCTCTCGACCGGTGCCGCTACGACGTGGGCCTTGAAGTCGCCGATCGGAGCGCCGAAGGCGTGGAGAACGTGGTGATGGAAGGCGAAGTCGGAAGGCTTGAGCTTCCCCCCATGCACGTGGCCGAAATCGAAGTGAGAGGCGCGATCGACCTGGAGCAACGCGCCATCGACTATCTCTTTGGCACGTGGCTCCCGAAGAGCATTTGGGAACCCGCTCCCTATCCCGCGTTTGAAGCCTGGATCGGCCGACCCTTTGCGCATGGCCACGAGCATTTCGAGCTCTGGGTGCAGCTTCCCGTCATCAAAGCCGGCCGGCGGACATAAGACCGCACCGGTGCCTAGAAAGGTGGCGATTGAGGTAGCCATTTCGGCGCCCCCGTGCGCCACGGCACTGCTTTATGACCGGCATGCGCGTTGCTTGGGCTCTACCCATGCGGAAGCAGAGCGTTGCAGCCACGTCGATTCTCCTGGGATTCCTTTCCGTGGGGGGCTGCGCGAACGGCACTCCTTCCGAGGAGCCGCTTCTCGTGGGGTCCGGCAAGCTGGACGGGAGCAACCGACCGGCGCTCTTCCTTTGCAACATCGCGAGCGAGGGATCGGGTTTCTTCGACCGCGACACGCTTCGCTGCGAGATGCCGGAAGACAGTCGACTCGGGGTTGCCATCGACGTCACCGGCCAAGGGGGGCGTCACGTGGGAAGTCTTCGGCTGGTCGACGGTCCCGGCGAGGCGACCTATCCCGCCGACGCCTATCCACTAACCCTTCGGGCCTACGCACGCACCGATTCCGACGCGCCGATCGTGGGGCTGGAGACGACGCAGATGCGAGCCGAGCTAGTGATCGAGTCTCCCGAAGGATGGGAGACAGCCCGGGGCCCTGCGCTTCCCTTTGCGGTCTGGGCGGTAGAGTTCGACTCACAGACCAACTTTGCTCAGCTTACGTTCGAGGACTATTCGATCGCTGGCCTCGACGGAGTGCGTTTCGAACAGCGCAACGAAGCTCGAGACGAAGTCAGCATCTCCGGCGTGTCGGTGTTTCTTCGGGGCGGTGAACGCGAGACTTTGTATGTTCCGGTTCCGCCAGAGATCGATGCGCTCAGCGGTCGCTACGAAGAGGGCGAAGTCGACTTCTCCGTGGGGGGCTCTGGCTACTATGTGATCACCGCCGACGGTGTTTCTCAGGAAGCCCCCGAACCGCTCGTCAGCGATGCCGACATGGTGACCTGCACGTTTGTGGCCGGCGACCCGCAGTGCCGTCTGGTGGCGCGGAATGGCGTGACCGTCGAGTCTGCGGTCGTCCGGAATGGCGACGTCGAGGTCTCGCTCCCGCTCGATGGTGCACCGGCGGTGCTCCCGGAAGGAATCGAAGAGGTGATGGCCGAGGTTCAGCTTTCCGCAGGCATCGAGGGCATCGACCTCGGTCGGTATGGTCGACTGGAAGGACTGATCCATTTCGCCAATGCCGAGGGCCGGATGCGACTTCCGTTCGAGCTCCTTCATCTCGAGGTCACGATTCACGGCGTTCAGTTCGCGTTCTTTGGTGCGACCGAGCGACACCAGATTCGCTTCGCGGAGCCCATCGATGGGGTCTTCGAGGCAGAAACCGACCTCTCGGTAACCTTCGCGGACCAAACCACCGACGCGTGGGTCGCGGTCACCCCGGGAGTAAACGAAGTCGCCGGCAAGCTCACGGTTCTCGAGCCGGGTGGAGCTCCGACCGACGTCGACGCGGTGCTTCGTTCCGGAGCCTTCGTCCTGTCACCGGCGGGTCTCGAGGTCCCGTCACCGCTCGAGTCCGGTGCCGAGATGGCTCGCTGCTGGCTGACCGAAGAAGCGTCTCTCCGCTGCGTTAGGAACAACCACGTCGGCATCGAAAGCGTTGGTCTCGACATGTATCTCGAGGCGCGGGACCGGAGCATCGGACGGGAACTCCACCCGGGCGAGCAGGCCATCATCACCTTGCGCGAAAGCCTGCTGCCGGTGGTCCTGACCCTCACCGGCACCGCCCGCGGCAGCGAACCGGTCGTCGCCACCGCCCGGATCGAGAGCGGCAGAGAGCTCTCTATCGACGCTCCCCTCTCCGTCGTCGTGCAGTAGCCGTCGTTAGACCGCATATCGTCTCGGCGGTACGCTGTCGAAGTGGCGCTCGAAGACCCCCGACCCCACCATTCGTCGAAGCGCTGAAGCGTGACGTCGACCGAACGCTCCTGCGGGGAAACCTCCAGCTAAGTCCCACTGAGCGCATCCACCAGGGGCACAACCAGGGACGACGTTGTCACTTCTCTAGGTCGGCAAGTTGCGGCGCTCTCGGGTGGCGTCGAGGCCGCCGGGGGCCCAGTCCGTGCCGTCGGCGACGCGATCGTTCCAGGTCTTTTCGGTGGGGGCTTTTCGCTGCTCCACCATGGTGATCGTGCCTTCGACCGGACAGACGAGCTGGCAGAGATTGCAGCCCACGCACTCATCCTCGTGGACCCACGGCACGCGGGCGTCGCCGTTCTTGGTCTGGCGCTCGGGCACCTCTTCGGGAAGAACGAGATGGCCAGCGAGACGTTTCGCTTCTTCACTCATCCCGGGAATGTGAATGCACTGGTGCGAACCATCCATGCACGCGACGAAGCAGAGCTGGCAGCCAATGCAGGTGTCGGGATCGATGTTCGCCACCACATGGTGGTTCAGATCAAGGTCGCCCCAATCTTTGTATTGAGGCACGGCTTTGCCCACGAGCTCCATCGCCGAGCTCATGCCTTTGTCGTCGAGGAAGTCGGTCAATCCTTCGATCATGTCTTCGACGATCCGAAAACCGTAGTGCATCACGGCGGTGCACACCTGCACGGTGGTCGAACCGAGCGCCATGAACTCTGCGGCGTCGCGCCAGTTGCTGATTCCACCGATCCCACTGATTGGCTTGGGAAACGCATGGGCGACCTGGCCCAATAGATGGAGCGCGATCGGTTTTACCGCCGGCCCGCAATACCCGCCGTTGGACGACGCATTGCCCACCGCGGGAAGCGGCACCATCGAATCGAGGTCGACCCCCATGATCGACTTTACGGTATTGATCAGACTCACCGCGTCGGCGCCCGCCTCATAGGCGGCCCGCGCCGGCTCGGCAATGTCGCCGACATTGGGAGTAAGCTTCACGATGACCGGGACCGTCGCGGCCTCCATCACCCAGCCGACGATGGTCTTGAGCACCTCGGGCTCCGCACCCACCGCCGAACCCATGCCCCGTTCGCACATGCCGTGCGGACAGCCAAAGTTGAGCTCGAGGGCGTCCGAACCGATGCCTTCGACCTTCTTGATGATCTCGGTCCACTCTTCTTTGGTGTCGACCATCAACGACGCGATGAGTACATGATCCGGATAGCGCTTCTTGACGTCCGCCATCTCCCGAAGGTTCACCTCGAGGGGCCGGTCGGTGATGAGCTCGATGTTGTTGAGGCCCATCAGTTTCGTGGACCCGTAATCGACTCCGCCAAACCGGCTCGACACATTGACGATGGGGTTGCCGAGGGTCTTCCACACCGCCCCCCCCCAACCCGCATCGAAGGCCCGGGCCACCTGATCCCCGGTGTTCGTGGGCGGCGCCGAGGCGAGCCAGAACGGGTTTGGGCTTTTGATCCCGCAAAAATCGACCGTCAGATCCGCGCTCATAGGAAGGTCCCCAGCTTGGTCGGCCGTGGCTTCGGCCAAGCCGCGAGTATTGGCGATGGCGAAGTCGAGCGCCAGCGAAGGCCCCGATCGATTCGTCGTCACTTCCCGACAGCCCTGGCCGAAGACCTCGAAGGTGACCAAGATACGCGGCATGTCTCTCTACTCCATGCTTCGTGGGAGCCGCGGAAATAGCGGCTTCGGCTACGCCTCCACCGCCGAAGACGTCACCCAGGGCCTCGACCTCACGGGCAAGAAGATCCTCATCACCGGCGTCAACTCAGGCCTCGGTGCGGAGAGCGCCCGCGTGCTGGCGATGCGCGGTGCCACCATTCTCGGCGCCGCACGCACCGAAGAAAAAGCTCGGAGCGCCTGCGCGGGCCTCCCCAACCGGGCCGTGCCGCTCGCCTGCGAACTCTCGGACCCCGCATCGGTGCGGGCCTGCGCTGAAACCGCCAAGGCCGAGGCGCCGATCGACGTGATCCTATGCAACGCGGGCATCATGGCGCTCCCCAAGCGAACCCTCAAGCATGGCCAGGAGCTCCAGTTCTTCACCAACCACGTCGGCCACTTTTTGCTCGTCACCGGCCTTCTCGAGAGTCTCAGTGACGACGGCCGCGTGGTCATGCTGTCGAGCGCCGCCCACGCGTGGGCTCCGAACGGGGGCATTCAGTTCGACGATCTATCGTTCGAACACAACTACAGCCCGAACAAATCCTACGGTCAGTCCAAGCTCGCGAACCTCCTCTTCGCAAAGGCGCTCGCCACGCGGCTACCCAAGCCAGCCCAGACCGCCAACTCCCTTCATCCGGGAGTCATCGCCACCAACCTCGGCCGTCATATGCCCCTCGCCCTCCAGGCCCTGATGCCCGTCGCCACGGCGATCGCGATGAAGACGATCCCTCAGGGCTCGGCCACGCAGTGCTACGTCGCCACGCACCCCTCGCTCAAAGACACGAGCGGCGAGTACTTCTCCGACTGCAACATCGCCAAGACTTCGAGCTATGGCCGAGACGCAGCGCTCGCCGAACGCCTGTGGACGGTCACCGAAGAAATTGTCGCCAGCCTTTAGTGGCCAGTGTCGCCGAAACCGTGGAGGTTCCTTGAGCTCTAAGCGACGGTGGGTCGCCGGTCTCAGTCATTCAGATCAAGCCCTATTCCACTAGCGGCCATTCACCAGACTCCACGAGGCCCTCGTCGAAAGGAGAAGCAGGTACTCCAGTCTCAAACGCGAGTCGGATCACGTCGGTGGCTTCGGCGTAGAATATTGCGGCCGGGGAGCCTTGGGGGAGCTCGTCATGAAGGAAACCAATCGTGATGAGAGGGTCAGACGCAGTGAGATCGGGAAAGGCATCACAACGATTCGCATCGTTCAGTGTGCTCCAGCAGGCATCAGGCTCGAGTGCGATCCAAAACTCTGGAGTGAGCGTTTCCAAGAAACTTCTGACCGCGGCCGTTGCCTGAATCCGGAAACGAGGACCACCCTCGCCGGTACGGCTCATCGATGCTCCACTCACGATAAGGTCCTCGGTCGACGTCGCGGTGAAGTAGGAGATCCGATAGTTGATGCCATTTTCGGGTGCCCAATCCACTGACGCAATGCGTCCGCGTCTAGGGCTCTCGTCGTTTGAACCAACCCGGCTACTGCACGCAGAGCTGCCAAGAACAGCGCAGATCAAAAGGACTAGCGTGGGGCAAGTAGACACACTACTGACGCAAGAAGGGTCCAATGGTGATCGCAGTTCCATCAGGATTGAGGGGTCTTTGGACAAAGAAATCAACGTGGTTTCCGTAGACGGTCTATGCCGATTGCCTCCACGTTGGGACGGTAGAGGCCGTTACCTTCAGTCCCGGCCGGAACGAGACTCGCACGAGACCCACCGGCTCTGCATCTGGCCTCAACCCGAGTAAGGCCTCTGGGCAACAAAACTTCACGAGAGTGTCCCAATACCCAGCCAAACGCTCGCGGGTCGAATGGGCTAACGAACAGCGTTCGTGATGGCTTGGGCGGCGAGCTTTCCGTGCTGGGCGGCGTTGACGACTTCCTTGCCGCCGTTCACGCAGTCGCCGCCGGCATAGACCTTGGGGTTGCCGGTTTGGCAGGTTGCTTCGTCGACCACCACGCGGCCTTTGTCGTCGAGGGCGACGCCGTCGAACGCTTCGGCCAGCTGGGTGAGCCGGCTTTGGCCGATCGCGAGCGCCACCAAATCGGCTTCGAGGGTCTCTTCGAGATTGCCGTCGGTGGCTTTGACCCGAAGGCCCGTCAGCTGCCCGTCATCGGTGCGGAGCACCGCGGTGGGCTGGCGGTTTTCGATGAGCCGGACGCCCTCTCGCCGCGCGCCGTCCATTTCGTGCGCGTAGCCGCTCATGACGTCGGCGGTTCGCCGGTAGACCATCGCCACATCCGGCACTCCGAGGAGCGCGAGCTCACGGGCGATATCGATGGCGGTGTTGCCACCGCCCACCACGAGCACGGTGCGAATGCCCTCGAGGTTGGCCTCGGGGTCGAGCTTGAGCCGCTCGATGTACGCGGTGGCGCCAACCACGCCCGCACCCTCTTCCCCGTCGACACCGAGAAAATTATCGGGGCCAAGACCGATCCCAATAAACACCGCATCGAACTGCGTGATCAGACTCGCCGTCGACACCTCGCCTTCGCCGGCCTCGCCGGCGACCACTTTCGCACCCGTTCGAACCGTGATGTCGCCAAGGCCAATAATGAACTCGAGCTCCTTCAATGAGTCCTCGGCCATCAGCTTATAGGGGGCGACGCCAGTGGTGTTGAGGCCGCCCCCGACCGTACGCTGCTCGAAGATCTCGACGGCGTGGCCGTCGAGCGCCAAATGGCCCGCAACCGCCAACGACGCCGGGCCCGCGCCAATGCAGGCGATCCGTTTGCCCGTCGCCGACGCCTTCTTTCGTGCCACCAAGTCCGGCGCCATACCGAGCGCATTCTCGGTGGCATAGCGCTGAAGGCGACCGATCTCGATCGGCGCGCGGCCCCACTCGTTGTAGACGCAGCTCCCCGCGCAAAGCACTTCCACCGGACAGACCCGGGCACAGGAATAGCCAAGAAGGTTCGCGTCGAAGATCGTCCGCGCCGCCCCCTTCACATTGTCGGTAGCGATCTTGTGAATGAACGTCGGAATGTCGATGCCCGTCGGACACGCGCTCACGCAGGGCGCATCCACACAGTAGATGCAGCGGTTCGCCTCGGTGATCGCTTCGCCCCTCGTGTAGAGCGGGTTCTTGTCCTTGAACTTCGTTTCGAGCCGGTCCGACGGGAGCTTGTTCGATCGCGCCCCGGCACTCGTGGTGTCGGTCACCCCGCCTCCATCGCCGAAAAGGACTCGCCAAGCTTTTCGAGCCCCTCTCGAATCTCCGCTTCGCCGATGTTCAGGGCCGGGGCGATGCGAATGGTGTTCCCGTAGAGGCCGCCTTTTCCGATGAGGAGGCCCCGCTTTTTCGTTTCTTCAAAGAGCGCCTTGGTCGCTTCTGGGTTCGGCGTCCGATCGCCCGCTTCCTCGTCCTTGACCAGCTCGAGCGCCTGCATCAGGCCCATCCCGCGGACATCGCCGATCGTCTTCGGGTGCTTCTTCTGCAATGCCTCGAGTCCTTCGCGCAGCACCGCGCCCATCGCCTCGGCGTTCGCGGTGAGGTTGTCCCGGTCGATGATGTCGAGGACCTTGCTCGCCGCGGCGCAGCTCACCGGATTGCCCCCGAAGGTGCTGATCGAGCCCTTGGTGAGACTATCGGCGATCGGTGTCGTCGCGACGATCGCGCCGAGCGGAAGCCCGTTCGCAATGCCTTTGGCCATCGTCATCATGTCCGGCTCGAAACCGTACTGCTCGACGCCCCACATCTTGCCGGTCCGGCCAAAGCCGGTCTGCACCTCGTCAGCAATGAATACGCCGCCGTACTTCTTGACGATCTCGTACACGATCTGAAAGTACTCTTTTGGCGGGGTAATGAAGCCACCAACCCCCAGGATCGGCTCCGCGATCATGCCCGCGATGCGGCCGGTGGTGGTGGTCTGGATCAGTTCTTCGAGGTCGGTGGCACAGGCGAAACCGCAGTTCGAGGGACGGTGTTTGAGCGGACAGCGGTAGCAGTAGGGCGCGAGTGCGTGCTTCACCGCGGCGACCTGAGACGGCACCGCCCGATACGTTTGGTGCGCGGTCAGGCTCTGGGCGAGAAGCGAGCGCCCCGAGTATCCGTGCCGGAGCGCGACGAGTTCGGTGTTTCCCGTAAACACCTGGGCCATCATCACGGCAGTTTCGTCGGCCTCCGTCCCGCTCGCCGTGAAGAAGCACTTGTCGAGTGCCCCCGGGGTCGCCTGCGCAAGCTTTTCGGCGAGCTCCACGATCGGCACGGTCGGATAGAGGGTAGAGACGTGGGTGAGCCGACCGACCTGCTCGATAACCGCCGCGTTGATCTCCGCATTCGAATGCCCGAGCGACACGGTGAGAATACCTCCGAAGAAGTCGAGATATTCGCTGCCGTCGAGGTCAGTAAGGCGGGTCCCGTTGCCGTCCACGAGCACGGCGGGTTCCTTGTAGAAGTTCGCCACCGCGGGGAAAAGGTGCTTTTCGTGCTTCTCTCGCACCTGTTCGCTCGTGATCGATCCCCCGACGTGCTGTGGCGGGGCGGGCTTGGTCCCTTCGTTGGTCGTCATCTCGTTCTCGCTTTCGTCGACCGGTTACCGAAGAAGCTCGCCGTACCCGGCGCGCTTGATGAACTCTCCCCCGCCTTTGGTTTCGAGGGAGTGGTTCTTGATCACCACCCGCCCTCGGGAGAGCACCGTTTCGGTAAACCCCTGAACCTCGACCCCTTCATAGGCCGAGTAGTCCACGTTCATGTGGTGGGTGAGCGGGTTATTGACCCCGATGGTTTCTTTGCGCTCGGGATCGAAGATCACGATGTCCGCGTCCGAGCCGACCGCGATCGTGCCCTTCTTCGGAAAGAGACCGAACGCCTTAGCCGCCGCCGTCGACGTCAGCTCGACAAATCGATTCAACGAAATGCGGCCCTTCACCACGCCCGCGTCGTAGATCAGGCTCATCCGGTTTTCGACGCCCGGCGCCCCGTTCGGAATCTTGGTGAAGCTGTCCTTTCCGAGCTCCTTCTGATCCTTCATGCAGAAGGGACAGTGATCCGTCGCGATCGTCTCGAGATCGCGAAACTGAAGCCCCTGCCAGAGCTCGTCCTGATTCCACTTCTCACGAAGCGCCGGCGTCATCACCCACTTCGCGCCTTCGAACCCCTCTCGCTCGTAGTAGCTCGCGTCGAGAAGCAGGTACTGCGGGCAGGTCTCAGCGATGACATTCACGCCCCGCGCCCGGCCGCGCTTGACCTCTTCGAGCGCATCCGAACAGCTAAGGTGCACGATGTATAGCGGCACGTTGGCCACTTCGGCGATGGCGATCGCCCGGTGCACGCCTTCGGCCTCCATGCGGGTTGGCCGGGTCAAGCCGTGCCACTTCGGCTCGACCTTTCCGTCCTCCACTGCCTCGCGAATGATCTCGTCGATCACGATGCCGTTTTCGGCATGCATGCAGATACGGGTGCCGTTGTCTCCCGCCTGCCGAAACGCCCGATAAAGCGTCCCGTCGTCCACATAGAGCACGCCAGGGTAGGCCATGAACAGCTTGTACGAAGTCACCCCTTCGTCGCGGAGCTTGACCATTTCCGGCAGCCGCTCGACGGGCATGTCGGTGATGATCATGTGAAAGCCGTAATCGATCGTGGCTTTGCCGTCGGCCTTCTCGTGCCAGGTATCGAGGCCTTTCAGCGTCGATTCGCCCTTGGCCTGAATCGCAAAGTCGATGAGCGTGGTCGTGCCGCCGTGGGCCGCGGCGATCGTCCCGGTTTCGAAATCGTCGGCGCTCGTCGTGCCGCCGAACGGCATGTCCATATGGGTGTGCGGATCGATCCCGCCGGGGAGCACCAACCGATCTTTCGCGTCGATCACCTGGTCTGCGTCGACCGACAGATTGTGACCGATCTGCGCAATCTTCTCGCCGTGGATGAGCACATCGCCGTAGTAGTCATCGACCGCGGTCACGATGTGACCGTTCTTGATCAGCGTCGTGCTCATGGCAGCTGCTTGGTCATGTCATCGTAGGTCTCGGGGCGACGGTCACGGAAGAACTGCCAGGTGCGTCGGACCTCTTCGATGACGTCGAGATCCATTTCGGCGACCACCACTTCGTCCTGGTCGCGGGACGCGGTGGCAAGGAACTGACCCCGCGGATCGACAAAGTAGCTTTGCCCGTAGAACTCGCCGATGTTCCAAGGCGCTTCGGTGCCCACGCGATTGATCGCGCCGAGGTAGTAGCCGTTCGCGACTGCGTGCGCCGGCTGCTCGAGCTTCCAGAGATATTCGCTCAGTCCCGCAACGGTGGCCGAGGGGTTAAACACGATCTCCGCGCCGTTCAGGCCCAGAAGCCGTGCGCCTTCGGGGAAGTGGCGGTCGTAGCAGATGTAGACGCCGATCTTCGCGTAGCGGGTTTGAAAGGTCGGGTAGCCGAGGTTGCCGGGCTTGAAGAAGAACTTCTCCCAGAAACCATTCGTCTGCGGAATGTGGTTCTTTCGGTACATCCCGAGATAGGAGCCATCGGCATCGACCACCGCGGCGGTGTTGTAGTACACGCCGGGCATCGCCCGCTCGTAGATCGGGATGATCATCGCCATCTGATACTTCTTGGCGTACTCGGTCAGCCGCTGAATGGTCGCTCCGGTAGGAATCTCCTCCGCGATGTCGCACCAGCGCGCATCCTGGCTCGGACAGAAGTAGGGCCCGTTGAAGACTTCCTGAAGGCAGAGGATCTGCACCCCGCGTTTGCCCGCTTCTTCAATGAGCGGAATGTGTTTCTCGTACATCGCGTCCCGAACCTTCTCGACGGGTGCGTCGGCCTCGTTGAGCGGGTTCGAGCATTGAATCAATCCCCCAATGACTTTCCGTGCCATGCGAATCTCCTAGTCGCGCAGTGCGCCTCGTCGAAGGCGCGGCCCCCGCTCCCGGCCCTCGGGAGCGCCCTCGCCAGCAACCGGCGAAGCGGCAAGATGTAGCACGATTTACGAAACCCGCCGCTCCAAGCCCCATCTTCGCGCCAAACTGGCCTCTTCAAGCATAGCGTCGCGTGGACCGTGCGACGCGCTAGTTTGTCCGGGTTCCGCTGAGGTTGACCTGCATGACAAACGGGGGATCGAAGACCTGGGGTACGGGAACTGGAGCGTTCAGTCGGAACGCCTCGGTGATGAACACCGAGCCCCGAATACGATCGTTCGACGCTTCGGCGACCAACACGAAGCCGTCGGTGACATCGAAGTTCCCCGCGGCCGCGCCGTCGAGGCGAAGGGTGAAGCGGTGAGGGGAGCCGGGGGCGATCCGAAACGTTCCCCGCGGCCACGAGACCCGCTCGATCGGCACTTCGGGTCCATCGAGATCGAGGAGCAGGTGTGCGGTGGCGGGATACGGCACGTTGTCGAACGTCGCTGTTCCTCCGGCCTGCACGGTGAACACGCGCCGCCCGTTGCTGGTTTGGGTACCGACGTTGGCGTCGATATTGGTGCTGAAACTCTGCCGCACGTCGCCCTCGACTGTGAAGGGTCGACCGGCCGCAGGGATCACAAAAATCCGCCGCCACTGCGCAATCGAAAGCTCTGGAGTTCAGTGGGGGTTGCTCAGATGGGGCGGATAGGCCGCCCGGCGCTGCTCTCGGGTCAGGGTCTCCAAGGTGCTCACCGGAACTCGACCGCGGTAGAACGGAGACGGCCTGACCCGTCCGCGAAGCTTGTCGGTCCCGAGGCTGACGAGGGATTTTGCGACGAACCCCAGCGGAAGATTGGCATGCGCGTCCGGCGATCCGTCACTAAACCGACCTTGGATCTTCGCCGCCGGAGGACCGACCGCGTCGACATTTTCGAGGCTCGCCCCGATCATTCCGATGAACGGCCACCCCGGCCCGGGGGTATTGGCAAGGGGCTGCTGACAGCATCGCGCGTACCAGCGATGCGCGCCTTTCGGGCTAAGGCGCAGACACCGGAGCTCGCTTGTCCCCGCAGCCAGCCGAAGCTGCGGAGGCGCGACCTGAACGACGTCGAGACCGCCGTAGGCATCGAGCACATGCGCTTTGTCGAGATGCCGAGCAAAGGTCTGACAGTCGTCGCAATAGCAGATCACTCGGGTGGCTCTCGAAACATCCGCCGTTCCCTGAACCGTACCGCAACCGCATCGAAAGGAGAGCGCCATCCCCGGACACCCTAGCCCCGCGCCCGGGACCGCGCTAGCCGGTCTGATGACAGTCGCTGTCAGCTTCGAGCGGAGTGTTTCGATCCCCCGCCACCCGCGGAACCAGTCCTGACAACCGTTGCGCGGCTTGTTAAACCTCCGCGCGATGGAGTACGGGTTCGCGCGGAAAGATATCACCGCCTTCGAGCCGGGCATGCTGATGCTGGGCTGGGCGGCCCCTCAAAACCGGGTAGACGGGGTCGCGACGCGTCTCTACGCGCGAGCGCTGGTGGTCCGCGATCCCACGACTGGACGAAAAGCCGCCTTCTGCTGCGCCGACCTTTGTTTCATCACCTTCATCATTCGTCGCGGAGTGCTCGCGGGGCTCGATCCAGCCCTCGAATTCGGTCCGCACAACGTGATGCTGACCGCAACCCATACGCACAGCGGGCCCGCGGGCATCTCCGAGTTCCCGTTCTACAACGCGCTGAACTTCGGGTTCTCGCGCGTAGTGTATGACGCGGTGGTCTCCGGGATCGGAGGAGCCATTTCGGAGGCGAACGCACGGCTTCGTCCAGGCCGGGGTTCGCTCGTCGATGTCCCACTTGCCCCGCGCATTCCGATCGCATTCAACCGTTCGCTCGCCGCTCACAACGAGAATCGCGACGTCGATCCGGTCCGCGATCCGGCGAAGGCGATCGATCGCACGATGAAGGTCCTTCGCGTCGACGGGCCGGAGGGGCTCCGGGGCATGGTGAGCTGGTTCGCGGTCCACCCCACCAACGTGCACAGTGAAAACCGGCTGCTCCATAGCGACAATAAGGGCGTGGCCGCCACCACGATGGAGCACCGGTTCCGAGCTCGCGACGGCGTGAGCTCGGACTTTGTCGCGCTCTTCGCGCAACGGTCCCTCGGAGACGTGTCGCCCAACTTCCGATGGCACCCAGCCCGGAAGCGACGCATCGGGATCCACGAAGATGACTTTCGAAGCGCCGAAGCCAACGCCGAACTCCACATCGAAGCCGCACGGGAGGGACTCGAACTTGCGAAGCGCGCCGGGGTCGTTCTCCGAGGCCCGATCGAAGGCCGGACCGAGCATCACGACCTCGGCGACATCGAAGTCGACCCGCGCTTTGCGGATGGCAAACCGGCGCGTCGGACCCGCCGAGCCAGTTACGGTTTAGGGATGGCGGTGGGGACCGATGAGGGACCGGGACCGCTCTATGGAGCGCACCCGTGGATCCGCGCGACGGCCAGGCTTCGCCGAGGACGCCGAGACGACCCGCAGCTTCCACTCGTCCAGACCGGCCTCGGGGTCGAAGGTCGGCTCCTCGGGCTCATTCCCAACCGTCAAGGCCTTGCGTTGGGACACGTCGACGCCGGCATCGACTTTCTTCGGGTGACCTACCGGCGTGGGACCATCGATGGGCGGCCGTGGACGCCCCAAGTGCTGCCGCTTCAGCTTCTTCGAATCGGGCCACTCGCCGTCGTCGGAGTGCCCGCCGAGCCCACAACCCAAGCAGGTCGGCGCCTCGCCCGCGATCTTCAAGCCGAGCTTGGTCTCTCCGAGGTCATCGTCAACGGCTGCGCCAACGCCTACGTGAGCTATGTGACCACCTTCGAGGAGTACCAGCTTCAGGGCTATGAAGGCGCGAGCACGCACTTCGGACCGTTCACCCTCGCCGCGATTCGGACCCTCTTTCGAGCGATCGCGCAGCGGGACCGAAACCTCCCGGTCGACGCCGAGGTATTCGGAACGCCCCCGCTCGAAACCTCCTTGGCAGAACTCGACGCCCGCCGCGTCTCCGGCGAAGACGCCCGACGTCGAAAGCGCCTCATGAGCGGTGCCCTGTCCGGGGCGTGAACAGCACTCTTCGGGGAGTCGATCTCACGCAATCTAAACCGAACCCGCGCGGGTTCGGAGGAGTGTGCACGTCGCTTCGATTCTCTAACGAACGCATGCGGTCAGCCGCTGAGCCGCCGGCAGGCACCGATACAGAAACCGCGGGAAGCACGTGAAGTACTTCCCGCCGAGCCGATCACGCCAGTAACGAGCCCTCCAAGGAGGACTTCGTCCTCCCCCATGCCGGCGAGAAACGCCT
>JBCCZL010000040.1:0-28190 GCA_039187775.1 Myxococcota bacterium | reverse complement strand
GCTGCCAACCCTAGAACAACGATCCCCGATGCTTCCCACGCGAGCGCCGTCTTTCCCGAGGCCGTCCTTCCCCAGGCCAACCTCGCGTGAGGATCGACTCGTCGTGCAGTCGCGAGGATGTCGCGTGCCCACTCGCCTAAGGTCCTGAGCTGCGCGACGGCGAACTCGCCACGAATCGCCACCGGAAGAACCGCTTGCCGCTTCGGAAGCTGAGCAAACGCCGCGCCCAAGCTCCCGTCGTCGAAGGCGTTTGCGAGTTCGTCATCCCCGATTTGACCTGCGTCGGGCATCAAGGTCGAGCCCACGGAGGTCATAAGTTCACCGGGTGAAAATGTGAAGCGTGCGTCGTATCTTGCGTGCCGATGCGGTTCGAACGCGACTGCGCGCCCTGCACCAAGCCGGGCGATCGCTTCCGTCGTGTGCTGCAAGAGGACCTGTCGAAAAGCCTCCTCGCTCATGAGTCCCGAGGCCACCAGCATCTCGCCGAGGGGCGTCGACGTCTCGCGGCATTGGGCGACCACCCGGTCGAGCACCTCCTGCGTCATCATCGCGTAAGCACAGAGGATTTCCGAGAGCCGACGGTGCATCCGCTCGCTTACCGCCCAGCACACGCGACCGCGTTCGACCAGGATTCGGCCGCGCTCCCGGCCGTCGATCGAAAGTGCATCGGTTCCGTTGGCGGCCGCTTTTTCAACTTCTTCGAGGAGCGAAACGACGTCGCCAATCGAAACTGCAACGCGGCCCGGCGCCGCTTGGAGCCGAAGGCCTGACTGTCGCGTGGCGCGTCGGCGTGGCGCGTTCAGTTCACGAGGCCGCCGAGCGGCGCCCCCGTCTTGATCGCGTGCCATGTCACTGACCACAGCAGGTCGTGTGCCATCGATAAAATCTACACATTCGATGCGATGCTGAGCTTTCAGTGGCGGAACTCGCTCATCCACCGTCACCATCCTCACAGCCGATGCGTAGTTTCGTCTATCCCCTTACCGCTTTGCGAAGTGGCGGAACTCGCCAGGTGGCGGCCGATATCCGCCACCCCGATCGGTAATGTTGCCTGGAGATCGTATCGGAGCGGTGTGGTACGATGAAGACGTGGGGAGTGGTAGGACGACGCACAACGCGTCCTTGCAAGCAGCGCTCAAGGAAGCCCAGTCGGGCATTCCGGAATGTGTGGCCGTCGGCCACGTTGCGCTTGCGAACGGTGAGCTTCTGGCGTTGAGTGGAACGGGGGAGCTTCGCGATGTGGTCGCTTCTGCGGCCGCTGAGCTGTTCGAAGGAACCGGAGCGGCGGACTCGCTCTTCGGCGCGCCGGTGGGCGGGAGCGAGTTCCAGGAGATCCTCATCTTCAGTCGGGAACTGCTTCACGCGTTCATCCGTTCGAAGAAGCATCCCGACCAAGCGGTGGTGTTTGTGTGCCAAGGAACGGTGAATATCGGTATGGCGCTTTCGAAGACTCGCCTCGCCGTCGCCACGCTCGAGGCATCCTTCTAGCCGTCCGGCCGCCACGGCTTTGACGCAGCGTCATGGCGATGCCGGTGGCTGCGAGGTCATGCGCGCGCATACATTGGTGCCCACCAGCAGTGGCCGCCACTCGGCGAGCGCGGCTTTTTCCTGACGATCGGGCGGATCGCGGGAACGCTTGAGGAAATGTGTTCAGGCGCGAAGCACACTGGATTCGGAGCCCGCTTCGCGCTGGCACATGGATTGCGGTGTCTGTCCTCGAACAGAGATGGCCGAGACCGACAAGGAGCAACAGACAGAGGAAGCGACGCCACGGAAGAAGGCGAAGCTTCGAGAAGAGGGCAACGTCGCAAAGAGCGGCGACGTCGGTGCCGCCGCAGTCCTCTTTGGTGTTGCGGCCAC
Organism: Myxococcota bacterium; assembly: GCA_039187775.1. Lineage (GTDB taxonomy): Bacteria > Myxococcota_A > Polyangia > Polyangiales > JBCCZL01 > JBCCZL01. The sequence goes on along the minus strand of JBCCZL010000040.1, from coordinate 26,330 downwards.
ATTGGCGGCTACCGGAACCTCGGCCGCGGAAGACGTCCTCCGGCTTTCGAGCCGGTTCTTTCGGATGCAGGACGCGGGGCGTCCGCTCGAAGCGCTCGGGGCCACCATCCCGGTGCTTACGTCGGTGGTTCTCCCAGTTCTCGTCGTTTCCGCGGTGCTCGGCACGGCTACGACGATGGTGCAGACCCGCGGGCTCTTCTCGCTTTCGCTGCTCGCATTGAAGCCCGAACGGCTCAATCCGATACCGCAGCTCAAAAACATCTTTCCCACCAAACGGTCGCTCGCCGAACTTGGCAAGCAGCTCCTGAAGATCATTCTGCTCGGTTCGGTGGTCTACAAGGTGATCGTGGACCGAAGCGCGGAGTTTGCGATGCTCGCCGCGGCCAGCCCGCGCATGGGAGCTGCGACGGTAGGTGCGATCGCGGTGGACGTGGCGGTCTACGGTGGAGCGGCGTTTGCCCTGATTGCGGCCCTCGACTATTGGCTGGCGCGGCGCCGGTTCCTTGAAGAAGCGAAGATGTCCAAACAGGACGTTCGCGACGAGCACAAGGAGCAGGAAGGCCGGCCCGAGGTCAAAATGCGTCGCCGCCAGCGAATGCGCGAGCTCGCACACGGTCGGGCAGCCGGCGACGTGAAAGACGCGACGGTCCTCGTCTGCAATCCGACCCACATCGCGGTGGCCCTCCGCTACGAGCCCGACGAAGGGGGAGCCCCCACCGTGCTCGCCAAGGGCGTCGACAATGTCGCGCTTCGCATGCGCCACGAGGCTCGCGGCGCGGGTGTCCCGATCATTGAAAACCGCCCCCTCGCTCGCTCCCTCAATGCGACGGCGAAGATCGGCGACGCGATCCCGGTGGAGCTCTACAAGGCGGTGGCCGAAGTCATCGCCCACGTGCTCCGGATCCGGGGGAGGGTGCCTGCGTGAGCAGCTTCCTTCAGCGCTTCCCCCTCCCCAAATCGGTCAGTGCAACGGCCCTCGTACCGATCCTCCTCGTCGGCATCGTGCTCCTCATGGTGGCGCCGCTTCCGGCCTTCGTGCTGGACCTTCTTCTCGCAACTTCCATCGCTCTTGCGATCGCTCTTCTCCTTACCTCCATCCACTTGGAGAAGGCGCTCGACCTCTCCGTGTTTCCTACCATTCTCCTATTCTCCACACTGCTTAGATTAGCTCTCAACGTCGCCTCGACGCGCCTCATCCTCCTCAATGGCGCCGAGGGGCCCGCCGCCGCCGGCAACGTAATCCGTGCTTTCGGTGAATTCATGATCGGAGGCAACTACGTTGTCGGCGCGGCGGTCTTTCTTTTGCTTGTGATCATCAACTTCGTGGTGATCACCAAAGGTGCGGGCCGGGTGGCCGAGGTGTCCGCGCGCTTCAACCTCGACGCCCTCCCGGGAAAGCAGATGAGCATCGATGCCGACCTCGGCGCGGGCATCATCACGCAGGAGCAGGCCCGCGACCGCCGCCGAGAGATCGAACAGGAGTCAGACTTCTTCGGCGCGATGGACGGTGCGTCCAAGTTCGTGCGCGGCGATGCGATCGCCGGGATTCTGATGACCGGCATCAACATCGTGGTCGGCTTTGTCGTCGGGGTGCTTCAGGAAGGCATGAGCGCGGCCGACGCTGCCTCCACGTACACGATCCTCACGGTGGGCGACGGGCTAGCTTCCCAGATCCCCGCCCTTCTAGTGTCCACCGCGGCGGGCGTGGTGGTCACGCGAGCCGCGACCGGAGCGGCCCTCGCGCCGACCTTGGTTCGTCAGCTCGGCGCCCGCAAGCACGCCCTCTACGCGACCGCGGGCATTCTCGGGGCGGTGGGACTTCTCCCCGGGATGCCGGCCCTTCCGTTCTTTGCCCTGGCGGGCATCGTCGGTTTCGCGGGTCGAACCGCGGCGAGTCTTCCTGACCTATCGGAGGACGCCGCGACCGAGGCCAGCGAGGAACGGGAGCCGACGGAGCGAGAGAAGCTCGAAGACATGATCCCGGTCGATCTTCTTGAGCTCGAGGTGGGCTTCGACCTGGTGCGCCTTGTCGATGCGCGGAACGGAGGCGAGCTCGTCGACCGGATCACCGCGATTCGAAGGAACCTTGCGACCGAACTCGGCATCATCATCCCGTCGGTTCACATCCGCGACAATCTCCGCCTGCCGTCGACCCAGTACCGGCTTCTTGTGAACGGAAACGAAGTCGGCTCGGGCGATCTGCGCGTCAAGAAGTACCTCGCCATGGACCCCACCGGGTCGCTGCCGCCGCTCAAGGGCGAGAAGGTCAAGGAGCCCGCGTTCGGTCTTCCGGCGGTATGGGTCGAGGGCGCGCTTCGGGACCGGGCCGAGAGCATGGGCTACACGGTGGTCGATCCAGCGACGGTGGCGGCGACGCACCTGACCGAGCTTCTCCGTTCGGTGACCCCCGAGTTGCTCGGTCGAAGCGAAGCCCAGGAGCTCCTCGACATCTGCGCCCGAAAGCAGCCGCGTTTGGTCGACGAGCTCGTGCCGAATGTGCTCTCGATGGGGGAGCTCATCCATGTGCTCCGCAACCTTCTTCGAGAGAACGTCTCGATCCGCGACCTTCGGACCATTCTTGAAGCGCTCGCGGACAACGCGCGGGTGACCAAGGATCTCGACGAGCTCACTGAACGAGTCCGGCAGCGGATGGCCCGCTCCATCACGTCGCGGTTCCGCCACGACGGCAAAGTGGCCGCGCTGGTCCTCGACCCGAATGGTGAAGAAGCGTTTCGCAACGGGGGTTTAGACAACGGAACGGCCAACCGTATTCTTTCTTCGCTGGATGAGTGCGCCCGGGCCTTCGCACAAGTGGCCACTCCGCCGTTGATCCTCTGTGCGCCCGATGTGCGGCGCCGCGTCAGCGACTTCCTTCTTCGCCGAATCCCTGGCTTATCGGTCGTCTCCTATCGGGAGGTCGATCCCAAGACCACGGTCGAAACGCTAGGAGTTGTGACCGCCTGACCGCTGAGAAGAACCTATGCTCGAACGATCCTTCCGTGCCAAACGCTTCGATGACGCCATCGCTCAAATCAAGAGCGAGCTAGGCGCCGACGCGGTCATTCTGTCGTCTCGGCAGATCACGCCGAGCGGTCGGCGAGGCGACCTCTGCGTCGAGGTGCGAGCCATTGCCGCGGAAGACGCGGGACGAATGGGCTACCGGAGCGGCGGCTCGAGTCCCCTCGAGCGACGCCTCACCACGATGGGAGTGCCCCCGAGTGCGGTTCGAGCGCTCGCGGGACGCGTGATTCGTGAGATGGGCGGCGAGCCTGCAAACATGCTCGCCGCCAAAGATGCGCTCACGACCGCCCTCGAAGAAGAGCTGGTGTTCGCCGGTCCGCTTGGGCAGGAGAGCCGCGCGGTGGCGCTGGTCGGGCCGACCGGCGTTGGCAAGACCACCACGGTGGCCAAGATCGCGGCCCGGGCCTCGCTCCTCGACCTGCGTCGGGTCAGCCTGATCACCCTGGACCAGTACCGGATCGGCGCCACCGAGCAGATCGAGCACTACGCGGAGCTCATCGGAGTGCCCCTCGAAGTGGCTCACGATCGCCGGTCTCTCGAGGTCGCGCTTCGTCGACAGGCGGACGCGGACCTTGTGCTCATCGACAGCGCTGGGCGATCGCCGCGCGACATTGCCGCGGTTGGTGAACTATCGGAGACGCTGCTGGGCGTCGACGAGTCGGTGGAAGTGGCGCTCTGCGTACCCGCGGCGATCCGGGACTCAGAGCTGACGCAGGTGGCGAATGTGCTCGCCCCGCTCCGTCCGTCGCGACTTCTATGCACCAAGCTCGACGAAGCAGTGTTTCTTGGCTCGATCATCGCGGCTCAGGTGCAGACCGATTTGCCGCTGTCCTATTTCACGACGGGCCAGCGGGTGCCCGAAGACATCGAAGTCGCCGGGGCGCCCCGGCTAGCCGCGCTCATGTGCGGAGAAGAGGTGGAGTGATGGAGAAGGTCGGCGACCAAGCGGCGGGGCTTCGAGTGGTGAGGAATCCGGGCCACCCGCGGACGGGCCTTCGCCCGCTCCAGAAGAAGCACACCCGCACCTACGCGGTGACAAGCGGCAAGGGCGGCGTGGGCAAGACGCAGGTGGCGGCGAACCTCGCGGTCGCGATGGCCGAGGAGGGAGCCCGGGTTGCGCTCTTCGATGCGGACCTGGGCCTTGCGAGCCTCGACCTGGCGCTTGGAGTTCGCCCCGCCCACGACCTTCTCTCGGTGCTGCGCGGAGAGCGGACCATTCGGGAGATCATCACTCCAGGTCCGGCGGGGGTCAGCCTGATGCCCGCGTGTCCGGGCCGCTACGAGATGGCGAACCTCGGTCCGCGCGAGCGAGGTCAGCTTTGCACCGCGGTCGAAGAGATCATCGACGAGTTCGACGTTCTGATCATCGATACCGGGGCGGGGATCGGGTCGAACGCGGTGAGTTTCGCGGGCTGGGCCGACGAGATCATCCTCGTGGCAACCACCGACCCGACGTCGATTCGCGACGCCTACGCGATGAGCAAAGTGCTCCACGTGCGCGGCGGGATCGACCGGATTCATCTCGTGGCAAACCAGGTGCACGGGGAGCGCGAAGGGGTCGAGTTGCACGATCGACTCGAGTCCATCGTGAGTCGATTCCTCACCCTCGACCTTCGCTACTTGGGCGCGATTCCTGCCGATGAGGCGGTGCGAGACGCGGTGACCCTCGGCGCGCCGTTCGTGCAAGGAGCCCCCAAGAGTCCCGGCGCCCGGGCAGTTCGGGCCCTCGCCACCCGGCTTACTCCCCAAGCGCCAAGGACGGCCGCGTGCTAGCTCACCGCGCGTACGCCAAGGTACGGCAGCGCGACGATCTGATTCGAGAGGGACTCCCGCTCGTTCGCCGCATTGCCTTTCGCATGGCGCGTCGCCTTCCGCCGAATGTGGACGTCAACGACCTTATTGGGGCGGGGAGCGAAGGACTGATCAAAGCGGCGGACGCCTACGATCCGACGTCCCATCCAAACTTCGAGCCGTACGCAAAGACGCGGATCCGTGGGGCGATCCTCGACGAACTTCGGTCCGCCGATGCGATGACTCGGCACGGGCGGCGTCGCTTGGCCGAGGTCACCAAGGCGATGCGAGCGCTGCAGAACGAGCTTGGTCGGCCTCCGAACGACGAAGAGACCGCAGCGCGGCTCGGGATTGCGCTCGACGACTACCACAAGCTCGTGGAGGCCTTCGCTCGCGCCCCCGCGCTTCGAAACCTCGGCGCCCATGAGCCGGACGAAGTGGCTTCGAATGGACTCGATCCGGCCCGCGCCTACGACGAAAAGATGCTCAAAAAAGAGCTCGCCGCGGCGATTTCAAAGCTCCCCGAGCGCACGCGCATGGTGCTCGCGCTCTACTATCAAGAAGAGTGCACCCAGGCCGAGATCGGCGAGATCCTCTCGGTCACGGAGAGCAGGGTCTGCCAAATCCTCGGCGAGTCGGTGGCACGGATTCGCGTCGCGATGAACTTGGAGGCCCCCAAACCGCGCAAGCGAAGCGCGAAAACTGGGCCCGCCGCAAAAGCTAAACCAGGCGCGAAAGCTGGGTCGAGTGGGAAAGCTCGGCCAGCCCGGAAAGCCCGGAAAGCTCGACAAGAGGCGAAGCCTGCGTCCTCGGCGAAGCCCAGTCCGGAGGCTGGCGACAAGGAAGGAACCAATGTCTGACGGGATTTACAGTGCGCTTTCCGGCGCCGTTGCCAACCAGCGGTCGCTCGAGGTGGTCGCGAACAATGTCGCCAATGCGAACACCACCGGCTATCGCGCCGACCGCGTGTCGTTCACCGAAACGGTGGCTCAGGCCCAAACCGAGAGCGCCGCGCCGGAAGACCTCTCCTATGTCGCGTTGAGTCAGATTCGCTTCGACGAAAGCACCGGGAGCATGGAGCAGACCGGCAATCCGCTCGATGTGGCGATTCAGGGTCGCGCGTGGCTCACCGTCGAGACGCCGGACGGAGAGCGCTACACCCGCGCGGGCTCGCTTCGCACCAACGCCGAGGGAACGCTCGTGACCCACGAAGGACTCCGGGTCCTCGACGAGTCGAGCCAGCCGGGTCAGCCGGTGCCGATTCAGATCCCGCCTGGAGGCGGCGAGATCCGGATCACCGAGAACGGGGAAGTGCACGTGGGCGAAACCCAAGTGGGCCAGCTCCAGCTTCGTGAATTCGATCGGGGTCAGCTCGAAAAGCAGGGTCTCACGCTCTTTACTGCCAACGGGGCGGGCCGTCCGGCCACCGATGTCGCCGTACTTCAAGGATACCTCGAGGGATCCAACATCAACGCGGTCGCCGGACTCAACGAACTCATCAACACCAGTCGGTCGTTCGAGGCCTTTCAGCGGGTCATTCAGGGCTTCCGCGACATTGACCAGCGCACCGCGCGGGACATTGGTGGCAATCGCTAACCCAAACTAGGAACGCAGTATGCTCAAAGCGCTCAACACTGCTGCCACCGGAATGGTCGCGCAGCAAACCAACATCGACGTGACCGCCAACAACATGGCCAACGTCAACACCACTGGCTTTCGTCGCGGGCGGGCCGAGTTTCAGGACCTCGTCTACCAGACGTTTCGGGCCCCCGGCGGTGCGGCCGGTGAAGGCGCCAACCTTCCCACCGGCCTTCAGGTCGGAAGCGGCACGCGAATCGTATCCGCGGAGCAGCTTCATTCCCAGGGTTCGCTCAATCAGACGGGCAATCCCCTCGACCTGGCGATCGAAGGGGACGGCTTTTTTCAGATCACTCGCCCGAGCGGCGAGCCCGCCTTCACGCGAGCCGGCAACCTAAAGGTGGATGCGGAAGGGCGGCTGGTCACGGTCGATGGGTACGCCGTCGAGCCGGCGCTCACCATCCCCGCTGACGCGACCAGCGTGACGGTGTCGGCGCAGGGCGTCGTGAGCGTCACGATCGCGGGGCAAACGATCTCGCAGGAGGTAGGCCAGCTCCAGCTCGCGACCTTCGCCAACCCGGGCGGCCTCGAGGCGCTTGGTCGCAGCATGTTTCAGCCCACCAGCGCGAGTGGGGAGCCGCTCGTGGCGCCGCCCGGCGAACAGGGCGTTGGCACCCTGGTTCAAGGGTTCCTCGAAGGTTCGAACGTCGAAGTGGTGACCGAGATGATCGACCTCATCGCGTCCCAGCGAGCCTACGAGATCAACCATCGAGTGATTCAGGCGGCCGACGACATGCTTCGGCGAGTGACCGAACGCTAGTACCGCCGGCATAGCGGCCGGATTCGAGTCGGCGCTACACGCTGCAGGCATTCATTGGGGGCGAAAGCGATTTCGTCCTCGCCTTGGCGCCGATTCGTCCCTATGTGTCGCCGGTGGCAGTCCGACCGGGCCAAGCGCCCCATCTTCGCGAGCCCGAAGCTCGCGAGCCTCACGAGTTGCTCACCCGACTTGACCTTGCACTCGCGCCGATCACCTCGATTCCGCCGCTCGATCGGCTCCGATTCCTCGAAACGCACCGGGCGTACGAGGCGCGCTCGGATCAGCGACAGCGCATCGTCGACTGGTTCGCGTCGAACCTCGTTCCTGAAGAGCACCCCCGTGAGCTGACGGTGCTCAGCGTGGGGTGCGGCGGCGGACTCCTCGACTCGCGGATCGCTTCGCAGGCTGCGCAGTCGGTTTCAAGGCTTCGGTATATTGGAATCGACCCCAGTCCGGAGAGCTGCACGTCGTTTCTGGAGCGAATGCGCGCAGCGCTTCTGTCGTCGGAAGCGCAGTTCGACGTGGCCTGCGGGGTGTTGGAAACCGCCAGCCCGGCGCCTGCAAGCTGCGATGTCGTGCACCTTGTGCATTGCCTCTATTACATGCGGGATCCGTGGGGGACGCTCGAGCACGCGCGGAGGCTCCTTCGCCCTGGAGGGCGGCTCATCGTAGGCCACGCACCGCGAGAAGCGCTCAATGAACTTTCGGCCCGATTCTACGAAAAGCAGTACCGCAAGCCTTCGTTCTTTGCGGGTGACCTTGTGCACTTGCTCGAGCGAAACCGGTGGGCTTATCGACGGACCCGGCTGAACGCGACGCTTGATCTATCCGGCGTTGGACGAGGCGAGTGCAGCGATGGGCTTCGAGACTTCATCATTCAGGCGGATGGGGCGGAGCTTCCGGATTCGGCGCGAGGGATCGTCGAGCAGTATCTACGCGTGATCACGTCCACAGTGGACGACCGGGCGGTCATCCATCATCCGGTCGACATGTTCGTCATCGACGGATAAACAGCATCGCGACGTCCTGGGAGAAGCAGTAGCCGTCGTCGGTCCGAGTGGATTCGAGGTACGCACCGAGGGCCGAATCGGCGCGCATATCTTCGAGGGTGAGCTCCGAATCGAAGAGACACCGCTGAAGAAACCCCTCCAGGACGGCTTCGTTCTGCACGAGCTGTTCATAGTGGAGCTCCTGTACTTCGACCGACGCGCCAGCCCTCCGAAACGCCGCCTCGACGGCGTCGCCGTCGGTATAGGGCGTGGCGTCGGGCCGTTTCTTTCGGTAGGCCTCGTAGAAGCGAAGATAGTGAGCCGAACTCCGGGCGTGGGCGATGAATCCGAGCCCGCCGCCCAGGGCGCGAAGGAACGCTTGGGTGCCCGCGTCGAGCTCGTGCTCCGGGAGTGCGTAGAGCGCATGCACCGCCCACACCAGATCGTACGAGCCGATATTGCTCGGAAGTTCCTGCAGCGTGCACTCGAAATCCTGGCCGGCAGTCATTGGCGCCGCGAGGTTTCGTCGTGCCTCGGCCAGCGAGAACGCGCTGGGGTCGAGCAGGTCGATCGAGATTGGAGTGCCGCCGATGGCGCCGATCGACGTGTGCTGGCGGAGCGCCGACGGAAACTTCCCGCTTCCGCAAGCCACATCGAGGATGCGTATCGATCCCTTGCGGTGAAGAGCCGATTCAAACTGCTCCGCCCAGGGCCAGGCCTGCGCAAGTTCCCGGTAGTCCTGCGTTGCCACCGCGTAGAAGGCGTCCATCTCTTTGCGCTGCGCCTCACTCCAGTGAGCAAGGCTTCGTTCGGATGTGTCCCCGGCTTCGATGGTCACTCTGCCTCCCGATCGTAGAGCACTGGGTTGAGCGGTGTCGCGATCGGATCGCCAGGGCTCGCTCCGGGAACAAACTTTGCGAAGTCGCCGCTGATGAGGGTGGGTGAAGCGACCAGCTTTGCCCCGTCTTCGAGGTACGTGGTGGCCAGCGCCATTCGAGGCAGGTCGGTGCGATTCGGGCCGGCGGTGTGAAGCGAGCGAGTGTGGTGAAAGCTGACTTCACCGAGGTCGAACGCGCTCTCATCCACGGGCACGTCAGCCTGTTCGAGGGCCTGCGAAACTCCGCGATCGTACGAGTCGTCGAACTTGCTAAATGGTAGGTCCGCGACGAGGCGCCACGCATCGATGCCGCGGGCAAAGGCGAGGGGGCCCATCGCGATCGGGGTTTCCTGAAGCGGAATCCACACGGTGACCACATGTTCCGACGCGATCGGATAGTGGTGGGCGTCGTAATGCCAAGGCGTTCGACCGCAACCGGGAAGTTTGCTGAGCGCGTTGTCGTGATAGAGCCGGACCGCGGACACTCCCAGGAGCTCTGCCGCGATCCGAGCGAGGCGCCGGCTCGTCACGAACCGCTGGGCAACCGGATCGATGGTCCACATCATTTCGCAGCTCGGAAACCGCATGGCGGCGGACTGAACCTGGGCGAGGCGGCGAGTCATTTCTTCGCGAAGCCCAAGCAGCGCCGCCGCGGAGCACACGTCCTTGAGCTTCACGTAGCCGTCGCGACGGAACTGAGCGATCGCCACCGATGAGAGTGGGTACGGCGCCGCAAGTTCGGTGTCGAGCGAGTCGAGGCTCGAAGGCGCCACGTCCGGAAACTCCGGCGCCTTCACCGAAGCATCGTCCGAAGCGGGGTTGTGGGCGAGCGAAAGATACCAATCCCACCACTGTTCGTTCGTTGCGTCCCAGCGCTGGTCAATCCCATCGTCCTTCGCGTTGGTTCGGGCGAGAAACTCGCGTGCGTCCTGAGTCGCTGATGGATCGGAGCGGTGCCGTCGGGATGGGTTTTTCCGCATGGTGGGGCGTTATATAGGGTTACTTTGAACGCCGCAGCGCAACGTTCACAAAAAGCGTACAGCGGCGTCTACCAAGTCCTGGGAATCTAGTTGGGTGTGCCTACAGTTGCGCCAGGATATCCACGAGCACGAGAACGCCCCCAAGGATCGCGGCGCCGATCGATGCATTGGCGAGCAGCATCATCGTTTCCCCCTCGTCCGCAAGGTCTGCGGTGGGCGACTCGAGGTAGCGCTGGTGCAGTTCGTCCGTGCGAAGGCCGAAGCCGACGATGCCTGCGCCCCCGAGGACCGTCAGGCCCGAGCCGATGATCGTCAAAACGCCGGGCGAGTATCCCGCTCCGGGGACCTCGTCGTCGGTGAGGCTCGGCTCCCGTGTCTCTCGCGGCTCGACGTCGTCGATGGCCATGCGAGACGTCGAGAACTGCACCCGTTCGGTGGCCCCGGGCGATAGCGTGACCGACTTTGAGGTGCTCCGGCGCCCGTCCTGGAGTACCACCAGGTGAGTTCCCGGGTCCAGGGCGAGTGAGCACGGGATTCGACACTCCCCGCTCTCGCCCACGCGAAGGTAGCCGCCCTCGGGTTCATCGGCCACCACCCGTGCCACTCTCGCGGTGAGCCCCTCGAGCTGGGCTCTCGCGCGGGCGGCGCCCTCGACGCCTAGTTCGTCCGACGCGAGCGCTCGCTCGTAGCGGTTCATGGCTTCGCGAAGTCGTCCCAACCGCTCGAGGCACATGCCGATGTTGAACTCGAGGCTCGCCCGAGGGTTCAGCTCCTGTGCCCTCATGAACCCGTTGAGCGCCAGCTGATAGTCGCCGGCTTCAAACGCCTCGAAGGCGTCCTCCAATATAGAACGTTCGCCAGGGGCTTGCGCTGCGGCAGTGGCGCCCATCGCGAGGAGCCCAACGAGCGGAAGCGCAAATCGCATCAAAGGTCCACAGGGAGTAGCCCGGTCCCCCGGGCCTCCACGCGCTGGGCTTGCTGCATTCTTGGGCGAGTCGTCATGTTGACCGGTCGCCGAGGTCGCCGGGAAGGCGTCGTCCGGTCGTCGCCTCGACTCTCCGACTCACTCTCTGGCCGATTCTCCGGTCGACTCTCCGCGAGTGCGAGGCGGGTACCATGCGCCTCCACGCCGATGCTTCGCGTTTCTTGCCCGCCCGGGCCGACCAGCACGACCTGGACCCGCTCGTCGGGCACGAGCAAGAGCGATAGGGGTCGCTCCTCGTGAAGCCGATCGTCGACGAGAACCGTGTCGATGGCGGGGCTCACGGCGATGCGCACTCGCTGTCGTCGGACGGGGGACGTCGGCGGTTCGGGGACGGCTTCTGCCGCCGCCGCGAGTGGAGGTCGCGCTTCCGGTTCGATGGTTGCCGCGGCCTCGATGCTCGGCTCGACCGTTCCTCCGTAACCCAGAATGACGATGACGACCGCGACCGTCAGCGATCCGAGGCCCAGCGCGTACGGCCACGGTCGCCGCCAGAGCGGCAGAGGTTTGCGTTCGGCTCTGCTCTGTTTGGAGAGGCTTGCTTCTGCAGGTCCGCCTCGCCTCGGTTCGGCCAAGGCCAGGTGAGCGTCGGTGGCTGCGGCGGACAGCACGTCCGCTTCGGCCGCGAGCTCTTCCGCAAACGTGCGCTGCATGAAGTCCGCCGTCGCGTCTTGATCGGCTCCGCCCGCCTCGACGGCGGCGGCGCTGAGAACACGGGCGACCGCCGCGGCGCTCGGGGGCCGCTTTGAAGGCTCTCGAGACAGGCAAGCCATAATGCAGCTCGCCAACGCGTCGGGAACGTGGGGAGCAACGCTCTGGATGTCCGGCGGTTCCTGGTTGAGCACGTTGAACATGGTTTCCGCATCCGTGTGTCCCCTGAAGAGCGTGCGCTTCGCGAATGTCTGCCAGAGCATGACGCCCACGGCCCAAACATCGGTGCGCCGATCGAGCTCGGTTCTTCGGTGGATCTGTTCGGGCGCCATGTACGCGAGCTTGCCCTTGACCTCGCCGGTACGGGTCGACGTTGCCCGCCCGGCGGCCGCCGCGATTCCGAAGTCGATGACCTTGATTTGTCCATCGTAGCCGACATGGATGTTCTGAGGACTCACATCGCGGTGGACGACACCGAGGGCCTGACCGTCGAGACCGCGGGCCTCGTGTGCGGCATGAAGGCCGCGCGCGGCTTCGGCGGCGATCCAGAGGACGAGTGCCTCCGGCATTGTGGCATCGTCATCCATCCACGCTTGCCGAAGCACATGCGAGAAGCTCTGGCCCCGCAGGTACTCCATCACCATGAATTTCCTGCCGTGATGGGAGCCCACCTCGAACATTTGGACCACGTTTGGGTGCTGGATCTGCGCCGCGATCCGAGCCTCGTCGAGGAACATGTCCGCGAACCGCTCGTCCGATGCGAGGTGCGGGAGCAGGACCTTCATCGCAAGAACCTTGCTGACACTAAGCCCGCTCTGACGAACCGCGTAAACCGCCGCCATGCCTCCATGCGCGACCTCGGCGATCACCTGATAGCGGTCGACCTGCTGTGCCGGTTTCGGGAGGTCCACCAGAGCTGCCGTGGGCGCTCGCACCACGCGAGTATACGACGTGTGGTGGTAGAGTCCCACCGTGAGCGACGCTACGATTCCATCCCGAACCGTGGGGAAGCCGGTTCGGATTCTTCGTGTGACGGTGACGCGCGGAAAGCAGTCCGGGCTCAAGGTGACGGGTCACGATGAACCGATCACCGTGGGATCGGCGGAAGACAACACGATCGTGCTGCGCGATCGTACGGTCTCGCGATACCACGCGGAGCTCCAGCGACATCAAGACCGCGTTCGCCTCACCGACCTTGGCTCCACCAACGGAACCCAGGTTGGCTCGGTGATGGTGAAGCAGGGCAGCGTTACCGTGGCCCCGAGCGCGTGCATTCAGCTGGGAAATAGCGAAATCACCGTGAGCGACGGCGAGACGATCGTCGTCCAGCAGCCCGTTTGGGAACAGGTGGGGGGGATCCTCGGTCGCTCCCCAGCGATACAACACCTCATGGGAGGGGTGGCCCGACTGGCGCACAAGGTCACTCCGGTTTTGATTCTCGGAGAGTCGGGAACGGGCAAGGAGCTCATTGCCCGAGCGCTTCACGATTTGGGCCCGCGCGCGGACAAGCCATTCGTGACGGTCGAATGCGGGTCCTTGACCAGTACGCTATTCGCGAGCGAGGTGTTTGGCCACGAGCGCGGAGCGTTCACCGGCGCCGTTCAGGCGCGGGCCGGCGCTTTCGAGAGAGCGGACGGCGGCACGTTGTTCTTGGATGAGGTCGGCGAGCTCCCGCTGGAGCAGCAGACCGCGCTCCTCGGAGTCCTCGAACGTCGTCGGGTTCGGCGGGTCGGCGGGCAGAAAGAGACGCCCGTCGATGTGCGGGTCATTGCCGCCACCAACCGTGACCTGCGGGCCGAGGTGAACTCGGGGGCGTTCCGTCTGGACCTCTACTATCGGATTGCGGTGGTTCTGCTTTCGGTTCCGCCGCTAAGGGAGCGGGCGGAAGACATCCCACTCCTTATCGAGCAGTTCCTCTCCGAAGAAGGCGACGAGAGTCTGCAGGATGAGCTCTTCGACGCGGGTACGATCGAGAGGCTGACCGCGTATCGGTGGCCCGGCAATGTTCGGGAGCTCCGCAACGTCGTCGCCGCGGCCGTCGCGACCGGTCACCCGGAACTCGTGGAGGGGCCGGGCGGCGCCGAGGGCCCAGGGTCAGAGGTGATCGAGCAGGTGATCGATCTGCCCTACAAGCGCGCTAAGCGAACCGTGACCGAGGAGTTCGAGCGGCGGTACCTGGTACGACTGCTCGAACGTGCGGGCGGAGGCGTTCGACCGGCTGCGCGCCTGGCGGGGATCGACCGAACGTACCTGTCCAATCTGCTCAAACGCCACAACCTGCGCTAACCCGCATCGGTCACCCGTCGGCGTGCCTCGCGCCCGAAAGCCCCACCTTCCCCGGGCCTTCTCCCTCCAGCCGTCCTCGCGGTACGTCGAGTACGGCTGCGGCGTCTTCCAGTCCGAGGTCCGCGGGAATCCAGCACCTTCGAACGCGATCCATCACCTCTGGTGACCGATGCGGGCTAACACCGCGACCGGCCGACTTTCGTCCCCCCTTGGCAGACAACAGTCGGCCACCCACGCGCTCCGCTAGGCAAACCGCTGGCCGTTTCGTGCCGGCACATCCGTTGCTGAGTTCGGCGCCGTGGGCATGAGAGAGAGCAATCCGTTCCAAGTCTCCATCTCCCTCGAGGCGATGACCGCAGAGGGCGACTGGCAATCACGCATCCGCGGTGCCGGCGTCGTCTGGTACCACGACTTCCGAAGTCCGCGCGAAGTCGACGCCTTCCGGTGGACCGGCGGAATCGGCAACGATCCCGAGCCATCCGGCGGTTCCGGATCGCGTTGCCGCCACCTCGACTCGGACGGGATCACCGGGGGCTGTCTCGAGATCTTTCGGCCGGTGGGCACGCGCGACTCGTCGAGCTGGTGGCGTCCATTCAGCCCGTTGCTCAGCGGCTGGCCCGGCAACGGACGCGACGATGACGATCCGGGAGCGGGTCGGATCCGACCACGGGCATGGAACCCGACCCGACGGAGCGAGCTCGCCCAGCACGACGTGGGGTTTTACATGAACCCGGTGTACTTCGACCGGTTTAGCGGCCAGCACGACGGCTCTGCGTGGTATTTGCAGCTGCGCGTCAAGATCGACCCGCGCCGCGCCGCAGCCGGTCAGCCATCGGGCGGCAAGATCACATACTTCACGCGGAACGACCGCTCGCTGACCTCTCAGGAAATCAATCTCGAGAGTCTCCAGAGAGGCGCCACGGATGGCGCGAACTACTTCAGTCTGTACCGGAGCGGCTCTCCTCCGCTCGAGAACGACAGCCCGGGGCAGGGAAGCCAACCAGGAAACGAACGTGGCCGGTGTGAGTTCCGCAGCGACGCGATGGCGTGTTGGGCCTTCAGCGGTGGCTGGGACACACTGCTTTTTCACATCGAGCCGGGCCTCGGCGGAGACGACCGAGCCCATCCGTCGACGCTCGTGAGGGTATACGACGCCCACCCGGGTGAGACGTCCTACACGAAGATCTGGGATCAGCCCGACGCGGCCGTTCCGTACGACGTCGTCTGGGGCCACAACACGTTGCTCTGCTCGGGCTACGAGAACGGCCAAGCGTTCGTCGAAGACGCCTACAAACGCTTCGCGCAGATCATCTTTTCTCAGGATTTCATTCCGTGCCCTCAGGTCTGACATGAGCAACGCATCCAGTTCGCCATTTTCGATTCGAATCTCTTCTCCGACGGCGGCCACCGCCCTGTCGATGGCGGCCGGGGGGCTCGCGCCGGGGGAGTGGACGGACTTCGAGGAGGGAAAGAACACGGTATCTCGGTCGCTCGACATCCAGTGGAACACCGTCACCATGTACTACGACGAAGCGCGGCGAGAGCTCCAGTACATGGGAAAGCCCGCCAGCAGCCAATCGCGGGACCACCGGCACTACATCTACGACGAGGCATCGAACCGCTGGCGCACCACTGGCCATTCGCTCTTTCCTGGGACCGGTCATATCTGGTCGACCGCGTTCGACCCGATCAACGGCAACTACTACTTCCATCGCTGGACGGATGACTTTGTCTGGATCATGGACCGAGCCGTAGAAGCAGGTCGGGGGGAAGCCGCCGACCCGTGGAGACGCACGTCATCGCAAACCGACCCGGAGCTCGGCGGATCGAATGCGGGACCGGTCTGCGCACTCTGCTGGCACCCCAACCTGTTCGGCGCGGGCCGTCCGGGCCTCGTGAACTATGGGCAGCTGCGGCTCTTCGCCTGGAACCCGGCGATCGACCGCTGGTCCCTCATGGATCGCTACGGAAGCGGTAGCCCGTATTGGGCGCACCGAGCAGGGCAGGGCGTCTTTTTGCCTTCGTCGAACCAAGCGATCCTCGGCACCGGCCGCGACAATGGGCAGGCGATGCCTCTCATCTGGGTCGATGCAGGAGCCGGCGAAGTCACCTCCGCCATCAGCGCAGGGGCGGTCGGTATCGCCGGGGAGCCCCCGCTCACGGTGCGGGGAACCGGCGGAACGACCAACTCCGCACGCTTCCTCCTGCACCCGAACGATCCGACGCGGCTTCTTATGCTTGAGACGTTTGGCTCTAGCCGCGTCTGGGTCAGTGCCGACGCCGGTGCGAGTTGGGATCTCCAGAACTACACGCATCCGTTCAACAACCTGCCCGCGGATTCGCGAGGGATGTGGACCTGCGGATCGGTCCCTCCTTACGGCGTCATTTGGGCGATGACGTCGAGAGGCAACGGCGACGGCGCTTCGAGGCTCTGGAAGCCCGAATCATAAGGGAGAAGCACATGATCAGGACTGGTGACAGGATCAGCCGGCGCCGCTTTGTCGGCGGAGTAGCCGCTGGCGCGCTGACGCTGACGACCATCGGATGCGATGCGGAGATCACGAGCCCCGCCGAACCGGGGCCGAGTGAGCCGGATGCCGAGGCGGGCCGCGACGCCACGATGGATCGCGACGCGGCGCTGCCGGGCAACGGGGCGCCGGTGTGGATGGCGATTCCGACGATCCAGTTTGTTCAGGGCACCCCGGCTTCGTTTTCTATCGCGCCCTACGTCTCCGATCCGGATGGCGACGAGCTTGCGCTCACCCTAAACGACGTCCCACTCCCCGCCGGAGTGACGTTTGATGCGAGTGCGATGGAGTTCGTCTACGACGGGGTGGGTCCCGTCGGCACGACGAGCGGCCACATGCTAACCGCCGACGACGGGGCGTGAGCCAGGTTGGGGTTGGCGCCTTCCCTGCGCACGGGGCCTTCCCCGCGCACGGCGCCTTCCCCGCGCACGGCGCCTTCCCCGCGCACAGCCCCACCTACTCGTAGAACACGGGAGTCGGAATCGTCACCGTCGTTCCATGGCCGTTGGCTTGCATGGCGCTGCCTCCCCAGCAGTACAGTTGTCCGGCGCGCGTCGCGCCGCAGGTGTGGTTGTAGCCGGTGTCCACGAGACCCCATTCGCGAAGCTCCCCGACGCGCGTCGGGCGTTGCGCGGAGTCGGTGCTGCCCAACCCCAGTCGGCCCGAGCGCCCGTCACCCCAGCAGTAAAGCTCGTCGCTCACCGTGATGCCGCAGGTGTAGTCATCGCCCGCACTCACCGTTCGCCAGGCGGAGGGTTCGGGGATGCGCTGTGGCATAGCTCCCCCCGGGCCGTCGACCCCCAGCTGGTTCAACGAGTTGTCTCCCCAGCACCACAGCGAGGCATCGTCGCGGATCCCGCAGGTGTGTTGGATGCCGGTGGAGACCGATCGGTAGCGGGCGTCTCCGTGGACTTGCTGCGGCGGGACCGAAGGGCCCTCGTAGCCTCGCCGGCCGTCGTCTCCGCCACCCCAGCACCACAGTGTCCCGCTTTCGGCGACCGCACAGCCGTGAAGCCGCGCGACGCTAACGGCCTGAATCGGCTCGGTGATCGGAAGGCGCGCAGGCGTCTCCTGGAAGGAGCCGGGTGGCATAAACCCTAGCCGACCCTCCGCCGCCCAGCCCCAGCAGGAGAGCTCACCCTCCCGGACACCGCAGCTCACCCCGACGCCGACGCTGATGTCGGTCCAGTTCAAGCTGGTTCCGACGGCGGTTGGCATCTCCGCACTCCTCGGGGAACCAAGGCCGGCCTGGCCGCTGCTGCCGGCGCCCCAGCAGAAGAGCCCGCTCGCGTCGTCGACCGCGCACGCCGTTATCGCACTATCGTTCCCGGTCGACACGTGCTCGAACTGACCGGGGAGGAGCTGCGGCGTCCGCGTCGGATTCGTCTGTTCCGGGAGGCCTAGCTGCCCGAACTCGTTGGAGCCCCAGCACCACAGCCGACCGTCTCGGTGAAGCGCGCAGCTCAGCGTGCCACTCACGCCGATGTCGGTGAGCGCGCAGTTCGTGCAACCGTCGCCGTCGTCCTCAAGCAGGCTCCGATCGAAGTCCCGGATGCACCCCGACAGCGCCCCGAACGCCAACAAAACGAGCGTCCCCCATGTGCCGGAGCGTACCACTCAGAGCATTCTACTGGCGGCCGGCTCGGAATGCCGCAGTGCGTACATGAAAGAAGGGAACGGCCTCGAGTGCACTTCGAGCGGTCGATGTAATCCGCGGTCTGGGCCACTGTCGACCCTTCGGTTTGCCGCTGCTAGGGGCAGGGCGCGCCGGCGGCGGTCCAGCGCTGAAACGCCTGCACGAATCCTTCGTGGCTCACCGGCGGCGTACGCCGACCGCCGCCGGGGTCCCACGCCCAACGCACGAGGCTGTCGTGCCTCACGTGCTCGAGGAGGGCGGCGAGGTCCTTTCCTCCATTGGTCGCGGGGTTGCGAAGCTGCTCGCAAAGTGCGCGTTCGGTTTGTCCTTGAAACACCATCGGCGTTTCCGAAGGAGGGAGGGCCCAGTGCGGCGCCCCGGGCGGGCCGCCGCTGACCCCGAACGCTTCGCTATTTCGGTCTTGGTGACAGGTCTGGCAGGGAAGGCCCGCTTCGACGCTT
The DNA here is from genome assembly GCA_039187775.1 of Myxococcota bacterium. GTDB lineage: Bacteria > Myxococcota_A > Polyangia > Polyangiales > JBCCZL01 > JBCCZL01. The sequence continues at coordinate 7,730 of JBCCZL010000040.1, read as the reverse complement.
CGCCGACGGATGTTCATCGCGTGGATTCGCTGCGCTTCGCCGACGAGCGGGGCATTTCCCGCGGGATGGCAGTTGCTGCAGCGGGGGGACCGGAGCACCTCCGCCACTGTCGCGAAAGCTTGGGTACCCACGGCGACCTCTTCTGGAGTGGGTGGGGCCTCGACTTCGGTCGCCTCGGAGTCCGTCTCGTCTTCGGCAGCCGCGTCCGTGACGAAGACGCCAACGAAGATCCCGACGAAGACGCCGACGAAAGTGCCCAGAGGAACGGCGGTTGCCCCTCGCTTCATGAACGGCTCCGTTCGTTCCACGCGCGTTGGAGAGGAAGGTCTCGCAGTCGGGTGTTCGTGGCTCGGTAGAGCGCGTTGGCGACCGCTGGGCCGATCGGAGGGAGTCCCGGTTCGCCGACCCCCGACGGTTCGCCGCCGCTCTGAAGGATACGGACTTCGATGTCGGGGCATTCGTGCATTCGAAGGATTGGGAAGTCGTCGAAGTTTCCTTGCTGAACTTCGCCGTCTTCGATCGTCAGCTCTTGATCGAGTGTTGCCGACAGGCCAAAGATGATCGCTCCTTCCATCTGGGCTTCCACCACGTCGGGGTTGATCGCGATGCCGCAGTCCACCACGCAGAACACTCGGCGGACCCGGATTCGACCCTCGACCACGCCCACCTCGGCCACCTGTGCCACCTCGGCCCCAAAGGAAGTGTGTCGGGCGATGCCTTTCGCGAAGCCCTCGCCGGCCGGTTCAGACCAGCGACTCATTTCCGCGACGGTGTCGAGGACTCGCTGTGCCCGCGACCCATCGGGAAGGAGCGCGCGCCGAAATCGATAGGGGTCGGCATTGGCCGATACCGCCAGCTCGTCGACAAAGCTCTCGACGGCGAACGGGTTGTACGAATGACCCACCGAGCGCCAAAACCCCACGGGAAGTGCGGTCTGGAGCGGCGTGAACTCGGCGCGGAGGTTGTCGATCTGATAAGGCAGGTCGTGGACGCCCTCGAGCCCAAAGAGGTCCGGGAGCGTACCGCTTTGAAACCCGGCGAGGTTGGCTCCGCTAATGATTCTTCGGATGGCCGAGCCGAAGCCACTCGGGAGGGCGCCGTACATCATCGTCTGGTGGTGGTTCATGATCGGCTGCGAAAGGGCGTGCACGCCGAGCGCGGTCGCGCGGCCGTTTTTCACCGCGCCTCGAAGCTTGCACACCGCGGCCGGACGGTAATAGGCGCGGCGCAGATCGTCTTCTCGTGACCAGAGGAGGCGCACGGGCTTGCCAACCCGGCGCGAGATCAAGCCCGCTTCCACGGCAAAGTCGGAGACCCCGCGACGGCCAAACCCCCCACCGGCGAGCAGGGTGTGGACCACCACGTCATCGGTCGAGAGATCGAGGGCGTCGGCCAATGACTCCTGGGCCACCGTCGGACTCTGAGTTCCCGACCAGAGTTCCGCCCGGTCGTCGGTGACGGAGGCCACACAGCTCATCGGTTCCATCGTGGCGTGACCGAGGTAAGGGAACGTGTAAGTGGCGCGGAGAGCATCCGCTTCGCCGTCTTCGAGAGCGTCGTCGACGTCGCCGTCGTCCCGAAGTCGTCGTCCCGTACCTTCGTGAGCGACCGCCGCAGCGACGAGCTCGGAGCCATGCAGGCCGTCAAGCCGACTGGAGCCCCACTCAACGCGAACCTGGCGAGCCGCACGAAGCGCCTGCCATCGCTTATCGGCCACCACCGCGACACCGTGCTCGAATGCAAAGATCGACCGAACGCCGGCCATCCGTTGGGCCTCCCCCGCGTCGACACTCTCGGCGCGCGCGCCGTAGCGCGGCGGGTGAATCACCACCGCTTCGACCATCCCCTCGACGGAGACGTCGCTGGCATAGATCGCTTCGCCGTTTACCTTTTCGCCCGTGTCGACCCGGCGTCGGGGCTGACCGATGTAGCGAAACTCCTCTGGTGGTTTGAGTCGAGGATCGCTCGGCACGCTCCGTTCGGCGGCGCTTCGGGTCAGCTCTCCGTAGTTCGCGCGTCGGCCGGACGTTGCATGAAGGACCTCGCCGTCCCTCGCTTCGCAGCTCGCGGATGACACGCCCCAGCGCTCGGCGGCGGCGGCGATGAGCATCTCTTTGGCGGCGGCGGCGGCGGTGCGAATGATTTCGTACCCCTCGATGGTGCTTGTGGAGCCGCCGGTGCGCTGGAGCGCGAAGAGCGGTGCGCCCGCCGGGTTGCTCTGCCGGTAGCGCGGGTCGGCGTCCGCAAACACGTGATCGATCTTCGAGGGTTCGAGTTCTAGTTCTTCCGCGGCCATCGTCACATAGCCGGTGCTTACGCCCTGGCCCATTTCGGTCTTGGGGACGGTGAGGAGCGCTCGGCCGTTCAGAAGAACGGTGACGAACAGATTGGCGATGAGCTCACCGGTGTTTCGCGCGTGCTCCACACGAACCGAGGGACCACCGCAGCCGGGAAGGAAGCCGGCCCCGACGCAAAGCGCGCCGCCGACACTCGCGCTCCGAAGAAACATCCGCCGGCTGGAAGCGATCATGTCTCGTCGCTCCGGAGCCGTCGGGCTGCCCGCTTGATCGCGCGCCGGATTCTCGGATAGGTGCCACACCGACAGAGGTTTGCGGACATGACGGCATCGATGTCCTCATCGGTGGGGTTTGGTTTCTTGGCCAAAAGCGATGCGGCGCTCATCAGCTGACCCGACTGGCAGTACCCACATTGCGGCACGTTCTCCGCGAGCCACGCCTCCTGCAGAGGATGGAGCCGGTTCCCGCTTTTTAGTCCTTCGATGGTTCGCACCGATTTCCCTCGAGCGGCCCGGAGCGGGGTCACGCAGGATCGGCGAGGCTCGCCGTCGACGTGCACGGTGCAGGCGCCACAGAGTGCTCGACCACAGCCGTACTTCGTCCCGGTGAGTCCAAGCTCTTCTCGAAGGACCCAGAGGAGCGGGGTGTCGTGGGGGACCGAATCGTCGATCTCCTGTTCGGTTCCGTTCACGGTAAGCTGCATCGCGATCTCCGTTGTCTCCGTCGGTCCTCGGTTGAGGGCATCGGTTAGAAGGCGCCGCCCCAGGGCTCGACGATCGGGAACTTGATCGACATCCCGACCTGGAAGACGTGGCGCGCGAACTGGTCGTCGAACCAGAGGTAACGCGCATAGAAGGTGAACGTTCCAAGGATGCTCGCGTAGAAACGGCCCGCCACGCCGAGCGCGCTATCGTCTCCGAAGCGCCCCGCGAAGCCTCCGTCGACCCCGAGGGCCAGAGGCTGCTGCGGCGATGGAGACGCGGCGCGAATGTGAAGCGCAAACTCGGGGCCCAGGGTGACGAAACCGTGCTCCAGACCGAAGTCGTAGAACCCGTCGACATAGAAGCCGGGTGCGATGGATTCGCCGAGGAACGCGAGGCTGACCTCTCCGCCGACGAAGCCACTGAACTCTTCCTCCGAGTGGTAGCTGCTCCCACCGGTAACCCCCGCGAGGAGAAACCAAGAGCCCCGCGGGCCGATTTCGAAGGGATCTTCCGCGGCGGCCGGAGAAGGCACGACCAACCCGATCGCCAACGAAAGAGGAACCCAATGCCAATTAGACATTGTCACGTGACAGTATCTACAGATCGGTTGTGACAGTGTCAAGAGCCCCTGCAACCGTAGGGAGACGACGCGACGCGTCGATGGCCTGAGCTCCCCCGCGGTTGCGGAACCACATCTGACCACCGCGAGGGCTGCGGCTCGCCGAATCTTGCCCGCAGCTTCTTGCCACAACCCACATCGCCGAGGCTTGAAGGAGCGCGGTCGCTCGCCTTTTTGGCTGCGACCGCGCAGGTCTGTGACTTGCAGAAACGCTGGTGGAGCCCTCGCCTGCGCGGTTGGCGAGGCCCTTGAAGAAAATGAGGCGCCTTCAATGATCCCTTCGCACCTTGCCGAACGACCCACCTCCACAGGGAGCAAAAGGAGATGGTGATGAACGGACGGTGGACGCTGGTGCTTCCTCTCCTTACCGCCTGCACCGGGCTCGTGGGACAGATCGATGACGGAGCGCGACAGGTGCTCCCCGTGGATGAGCCTCCCATGGATGATGTGGTGACGCCGACGTCCTGTGACCCGTCGCTCGACGTCGCTTCGCCGCTCCCCGCGCGGGTGTGGCGGCTCACCGATCGCCAGTTGGGGCAGGTCTATGCGGGCATCGATGGGTCCCTCACCGTTCCGTTCCGAAGCGCCGCCTCGGAACGAGAGCTGTTCGACAACAATCGACTTCAGCTCGGCCTCGAAGACAAGACGGTCGAAGATCTGGTCAAGATCAGCGAGGACAACGCTCCGATCTTACGAGCCGCCCTGGTGGATGACGTGCCGTGCCTCAACGGTGCCCTCGACGAAGGTTGCATCCTCGAGGCGGTGGCGAGGGCCCAGACCCTTCTCTTTCGTCGCCCGCTCGAGGCGGACGAGACCTCCATCATTCAAACACGCGTCCGTGCCGACCTCGCGGAAGGAACTCCGGAGGAAGTGCTCGATCTTCAGCTCCAGCTTTCGCTCGCTCACCCGAGCGCGGTCTTTCGAACAGAGGTGGGCGACGGCACTCGGCTCACGCCGTACGAGATCGCCAACGTACTTTCCTTTGGACTTCGAAATGCTCCTCCCGATGCGGCACTGATGGCGAAGGCGGCGGACGGAACGCTCGGCAACGAAGAGACCCTTCGAGCGGAAGCGAGGCGTCTCGTGGAAGAGAGCGACGGGGCCATCGTGGCGGACTTTCTCGCGCAGATCTTCAAGATCACACGGGTCGAGTCGTCCGCCATTGGCGACAGCGTGCTGGAGGACTACGACCTCGACAACGGCACGCGCCTCTACAACGAGGGCTATTCCTTCCTCGCGGGGCTCATGGCCAACGAGGCCACAGTAGAGTCCGTATTCACCTCGACGAGCTACGAGTTTTCCGACGAGACCGAACTCCACTACCAAACGCTCGATGGAACCGCGGAGGCGCAGGACCGAAACGCCGCGGAGCGGCGCGGAATCTTGGGGCACCCGGCGTTTCTCGTCGGATGGTCGCGCATCAACGACACCGACCCGGTCCACAAGGGCATCTTCATGCGTCGTCGGCTCTTCTGTCAGGAGATTCCCCCGCCGCCGCCGGTCCAGGACGTGTTCGATCTGCCGGACGATCCGGGCCTCACGTTTCGAGAGAAGCTCGAAACACACGTTGGCGTCGCCGAATGCGCCGGGTGCCACGCTCGAATGGAGATGCTGTCGTATCCCCTCGAATCCTTCGATCCCGCGGGACGCTATCGGCTGACCGAGGCCGACAAGCCGATCGACACGACCGGGGAAATCCTCGACTCGGAGTTCACCAACCAAACCGTCCAACATGCGGGGGAGCTTTCCGAGGTGCTCGGTGGGTCGCCGGATGTGGCGGCTTGCTTCACCTCTCACGCTTTCCGCTTTCTCACTGGGGAGGTTGCTACCGCGGAGCAGGCCTGCGAGCTCCGACGGTACTTCGATGCGCTCCAGGGCGCGAACGGCGACCTCACGGAGCTGTTCCTCGCGATCGTTACTTCGGACTATTTCCTCAACCGGGCGGGAGGCCAGAGATGAAATCTCTCCGACGCGCATTCCTCGGTGCAGGCTCGCTTGCGGCGATGTCACCCATCCTCCGTCCTATCGCGGAGCGACTCGGCGTTCCCGGTGGGCCGGTGCGCGCGCAGCCGGCGCGCAGGCCGAAGGTGATGTTCTACGTATTCAAGGAGGCGATGCATACCGACAAGGGCGCGAGAAGCGGCGGACTCTACAACGACCGCGATCTCCCGGACGCACCAACGAGTTTCACGACCGCGAATATGGGCAACTGGCTGAGCGGATTCGACGAGGTGCTCGACAAGCTGACGGTGCTGGAGCGTTTCAGCCAGACCTCGGTCACCGATCTTCACGGCAACAAAGAGGGCGTGGTGACCTGCATGCCGCAGGCCGGAGACGGACCAGGCGGTCCGAGCATCGATTCGGTGATCGGCGACCATCTGGGGAGCGATGCGATTCGGTCGAGCGTGGCTCTCGGCGTCAACGCGCGCGAGATCCACACCTCGGAGACGGCGAGTGAGTTTTTTGCCACCGGGCGCGGCCAGTTCCGGTTCACCGAAGGCAGCGCAACGCAGGCGTTTAGTGCATATCTCGGCGATGTGGCGAGCGGTGGCGATACACCGACCGTACCGAGCTTCCCCCGGGAAGAGCGGCTCTACAGCTACCTCCAGGAAGACCTCGGTCGCCTCAAGGCGATGATCCCTGCGTCGGAGCGCACTCAGCTCGACCAGTACGTCGATGGATTGGTGAAGCTCGAGCAGCGGATGGGCCAGCTCGGCAGCGTGGCGGGCTGCGCGGCCGTGCTGCCCGGCGTGACGGGGATGGACACTCGGGAAGAGCGCTCGGCGGTGGCGGCCAGCAACTACATGGCGAACTACGGCGCGCAGATGGAAAATGCGTTTCAGATTCTGGCCTGCGGGATATCTCCGGTGATCGCGTTCGACCCTCAGTCCGGGCCGTACGACTTCCTCGGAGTCTACGGTCGGTTCAACGACTTCTGGCACAACGCCAACCGCTACGAGGGCGACACCGACACCGTTCTGGCGCTTCAGCAGATCCAGCGTTGGCACGCGGAGAACCTTCGCGACTTCTACCAGCGTCTTCAGATGGTCCCGGGTTCCGGCGGCGGGACGCTGGCCGACGAGACTCTCATCGTGGCCTTTTCGCGTGCTGGTGGCGAACACCACAACGGCTACCACAGCCACCCCGTGCTCATCTTGGGCGATCTCGGCGGGGCCATCAACGCGGGGCGCTATGTGAGCTACGGCGAAGAGGAATACTCGATGAATGACTTCTGGGTCACCCTCGCGAATCTCGTGGGCCTCCCCCTGACCGAGTTCGGCGACTACAGCAAGAAGGACAAGAAGGGTAAGGGCACTCCTCGAAACGGAGTACTCCCGAACCTGCTCGTGTGACCTGCGAAGCCCGAAGGTCGGTGTGGCTGTGGATCATGCGGAGCGCTCGCCCCCGGTCGTCTGATTCATCTCGGCGCGGATCTCGGCCTCGTTTCGAACGGCGTAGCGATACGACTCAAAAGGCTCGAGGAACGCTTCCACGTTGGTGGGTGGGCGGCCGGCAAAATGATGTTCGAACTCGTGCTCCAGCCGGGACCGCAGGTCGGCGGGGTTTCGAAGGTCGAGCACTCCAGGCGCGGGGACCTCTCCGGGCTCCACCGCGCGCACGATGCAGGGTGGAGCGCTCGGCGACACCTCCTTGCGCATCTCCTCTACGAATTCCGCAAGTTCCTTTTCCACGTCCCACTCTCTGTCCGCGGCAACCAGGACGAGCCATCCTCGCTGATCGTCCGTGAGCAACGTGAGCTCCATGAAGAGTCCGCTGTTGGAATCGTTGGGATCACCGAGCGCAGCCGGCATCGACATCAGGACATAGGCTGAAAAGACATGGAGGGGGCTGGACTGAAGGTGCCGGGCCACGCGCTCAGCAATTCCGTAGTCGAGCCACTCCTCCGATTCGATTGGAAAATCCGGTTTCTGCATGATGGTCCTCCGAGTTGCTCAGAGTTATCGACCCAAACTGCGTGCGGTTGCGTCCAGTGACCCGGCCAGTTGTAAGAACGCCCCAAACACGAGGTCACTCTGCGGGCCACGCCCGACCTCGAGGAGCCACTGCCGCTCCTTCCTGGAGTTGGTCGGAGAAGCCGACGGAGATAAG
>JBCCZL010000039.1:0-28226 GCA_039187775.1 Myxococcota bacterium | reverse complement strand
CTTCCAGGTCTTCGAGTCGATCGAGCAATCGAAGCGAGCCCTCTCGGAGCGCGACGACACGTTGTTCACTTATCGCTATCCCACGATCGATATTGAGCAACCGCTTCGGCGGGCAGAGTTCGAAGTGGATAGCCGTGGCCACGTCGACGCGATCGTCGGAACGCTCCATGACACCCTGGACGCCGCGTCGGTTACGCCGGCGGACGTCGATATTGTCTGCTGCACCGGTGGCACCGCAAAGATCCCCGCCCTCGACGGAGCGCTCCGTACGATCTTCGGAGACGGGAAGATGAACAGCCTTGAGACCTTTCACTCGGTGATTCTCGGTCTTGCCGATGAAGCACGACGGGTTGCCCGACATCCTGCCGCGTGATGCCGGCGAAGCCGTGAGCCGTCATAGCCACGGCCACGTCAATCGTCGGGCCAGACCTGGGTTCCGGGATGAAACTGGGACCATGCGAACCAGAACGCCTGGTGAGCACCAAGGTCCATGCCCGCCCGGTCGACGGCTCGGAATCCGCCACCATCGGCGACCACACGAACATTCTCGACCTCGACCGGTTCTCCACGATCCAGCGCCGCTCGCACCGCGGGGATTCGAAAGGCCACGGCTCTTCCGCTTTGGGTCACGACGCCGATCACGTCCTCTTGGACCGGAAGGCGAGGGTCGACATCGCCGATGGGAAAGATCGGGCCGTCCGCGTCCCTTCCGTTTCGAAAGTCGAAGTCCCGGCCAAGGGCAAGCCGTTCCACCAGGACGGTCGTTTCGGGGTGGGCTCGACGCCACTCGCCCCAACGAGCGGTGACCACGCTGGCCTGCGGCAGAGTGATTCCACGTTCGGCGAGAGGGCCAGTAAGCGCGGTGCCGCGAAATGTGTCGAAGACGGAAAACGTCTCCAGGTCGAACATCACTTTGTTGGAACGAACGAGCAGGCCGGAGGTCCGGAGAATCGGTCGTTCGACCCCCTCGGGAAGGCGGTCCGTGAAGTAGGCCTGAGCCGAACCGCAGAGGGTGCAGTACGGGATCGCAAGGTCTCGCCCTCCGAGCGTGTCGTTGACCATCTCGCGCACTTCCATGATCCGGCGCGGATAGGCCCGATGCTCTCCCCCGACGGCGACACCAAACACAATGTCATCGTCCTCGAGCCAATCGGCACCGGCCACGTCGGTGACCGGCGGATTGTCGGTGGCGGGAATGCAGTTGCAGGGGTCGTCGGTCGTGTCAAAGGGCCGAGCGTCCATCGCCACCCCGCCCCACGTTACGTGCCGCCAGTCGATGTTGCCCTCGACAAAGATGCGGTCCCATGCCGGGAGAAGGAGGGTAAAGATGCGACGCTTAAACGCGAGGTAGCCCGGCGGCGCCGGAACGTCCCACGCGATGAGCTGATCGGTCGCTTCGTGCCAGGCGTTGGCCAGCGATAACTCGAGATGGGTCAACCCGGCGAGGGCGGTGGCGAGCCGCGCGCGAAGGGCGGGGTTCCGCACGATGCGGAGGAGATCGGCGACGATCCAAGCGATCCGAACGTCGCCCGACTGCGCGATATGATCGAGGGAGCGAAACTGAGGGTCGCCGAAGGATCCCGACGCAAGATTGTCACCGAAGACGGTCTGGAGGGCGCGGGCAAGCGCGGGGTCGAGCGGTCCTTGTTGGAACGGAGGCGCGGTCGGACCTTCCAGCGTGTCGCTGCGCGATGCATTCGGTCTTGGTGCGACTTCGCTCGGAGCTCTTCGCGCGCCGTCACAGGAAAGGAGGAGCGTGGCGAAGATCATTCCGGCGATCGCGCATCCTCGGGGTGAGGTTGAAGCGGGGTTCATTCTTTCTACGGCGTGGTGTCCCTTCTTAGAAGATGCCGTGGGAGCATCGTCGGTTACACGCGGGGTTTCGCTGCCATGGATCTTTCTCTTGTGGATCGGTACACCGAGCTCTTGAATCGGTCATACCTGAGACACCAGAACTGACTCGAGGAGGCGCCATGCTCGATGAGCTCGATCACCCGCAGCTGCGCGGATTTCTTCCGATGATCTACATCGCCTGGGCGGACGGCGATCTCGAAGACGAGGAGCTGCGGGATCTTCAGGAGCGGGTTCGGAAACATGTGTGGCTCGAACCGAAGGCCAAGGAGACGCTGTCGCGTTGGCTCGATCCCCAAAAGCCACCGAGCCCGGTGGCGCTCGCGCAGCTCCTTCGCCAGATTCAAACCGCGTCGGGGAATATGTCGTCGGATCGACGCTACGGTCTGACCGAGCTCGGTCTCTCGATGGCGGCCCATTCCGAGGCGGCGGCACCGGACGAAGTCCGAACCGCCCTTCAGGAGCTGGAAGGGGCCCTCGGGATTTGCCCAGATCAGGGATCGGTGGCGCTTCGGGGACAGCCGCGCGAGGCACCCTCGGAGAAGGGCACGTCGGTGCTCGACGTCTCGGCGTTGACCGAATTTCTCGATCGCGCGCCAGGCCATGGGGGCGATGCCGAGCTAAAAACGCGCAGCGACGTGCGTCAGTTTCTATCCCAGGCGGACTATCGGGCATTTGATGCGCCCCGCCCTGTCCACCGACAGCAGGTGCTCGATTGGCTTGTGCAGCTCGCGGACCGAGGGATCGGAGGGCTCTCGTATCCGGGGGTGACGTCGGAGGTAGAGAACATGGCGCCGTTCATGGCGGCCTTCGAGACCCTGGGGCACGGGAACCTGTCGCTCTGCGTCAAGTTCGGCGTTCAGTTTGGGCTGTTCGGAGGGAGCATTTACTTTCTCGGAACCGAAGAGCAGCAGAAGCGCTACCTCCCGGATACCGCGGCGATGAAGCTTCCCGGCTGCTACGCGATGAGCGAGCTCGGCCACGGGTCGAACGTCATGGACCTCGAAACCACCGCGGTGTTCAAACCGGAGACCGGCGCGTTCGAGCTTCACACCCCGTCGGAGTCGGCGCGAAAAGAGTGGATCGGCAACGCGGCCGACCATGGTCACATGGCCACGGTGTTTGCTCAGCTCGAAGTGGGCGGCGAGCAGCTCGGGGTGCATGCGTTCCTGGTGCCGATTCGAAACGACGACGGCACCGCCTGCGAGGGCGTACGCATTGGTGACTGCGGCCCGAAAATGGGGCTCGAAGGCGTCGATAACGGCCGGCTTTGGTTCAACCAGGTGAAGGTTCCGCGAGAGAACCTCCTTGGCCGCTACGCCTCGGTCGATGAAGAAGGCAAGTATCACAGCCCCATTCCGAGCCCCAACAAACGGTTCTTCACGATGCTTGGAACCCTCGTCGCGGGGCGAATCTGCGTCGGCGCGGCGGGCCTCAGCGCGGCGAAGACCGGGATGGCGATCGCCGTGCGGTACGGCAATGCGCGCCGCCAGTTCGGCGGCTCTGGGGAACCCGAGGTGCATCTTCTCGACTACCGGACCCATCAGCGGCGGCTTTTGCCTCGGCTCGCCGGCCTGTACGCAATGCACTTTGCGATCGCCAAGATGCGTGGCGACTATCTGAATGCGCCCGAGGAGGATGCTCGCCGTGTCGAGGCGACCGCCGCGGGGCTCAAGGCGTACCTTTCGAGCCACGCGTCCGACACCCTTCGGGAGTGCCGCGAGGCGTGCGGAGGCCAGGGCTATCTCAAAGCGAACCGCCTTCCCGAGCTGGTGTGCGACGAGGAGATCTTCAAGACTTTCGAAGGCGACAACACCGTCCTTCTCCAACTCGTCGCAAAGGGGCTCCTCACAAGCTATCAGCGGCAGTTCGCGGATCGCCGCTTCATGACGGTGCTCAAGTATCTCGCGAAGCGCGCAGCGGTTGTGGTGGCGGAAAAGAACCCGTTCAAGGCCCGCTGGACTGACGTCGACCACCTTCGGGACGGCGCGTACCACCAGGCTCTCTTCGAGGCCCGCGAGGAGAGCCTCCTCTCGAGCGTGGCGATGCGCCTCAAGAAGCGGATGGACGCGGGCAAGAGTTCGTTCGATGCGTTCCTCGAGACTCAAGACCACCTCGTGGCGCTCGGTCTCGCCCACGCGGAGCGCATGGTGCGACAGGCGTTTCATGAGGCCGTGGAAGGCTGTGAGGACGCGGCTCTCAAGCCCACGCTCGAGAATCTCCTCGACCTGTGGACCCTCTGGCGCCTCGAGACCGATGCTTCGTGGTTTCTCGAAAATGGCTTCTTTGAGAGCGGGAAGCTTGGGGCGATTCGGGAACAAGTGAACTCGCTCGCGGCAGCGGTTCGTCCGGATGCCCGGGCGCTGGTGGATGCGTTTGCCATCCCCGACGCGTGCCTCGGGGCCTCGATCGCGTTCGGCGATCCGGGCTATCGCGGCGACGCTGCTTGATTTTGACCGCTGCTTGATTTTGACCGCTGCTTGATTTTGACCGCGCCTTCACCAGCTCCTTGAACGACACGCAAGCTCGAGGTGTCGCTCGGGGATGAGCCGAGCCTCGAGGACCTCGGGAATACCGAAGCGCACATCGCCCTACCGGTTCCCCTGGTCGACCCTCGACGACCTCGTGGTGAAGCTCCTCGGGAGGAGAAGATACGGATTCCTGGCGTTGGTTTTCGCCTGCCGAGTCGTCGAAGGGGTGCTAGCTTTTCAGCCCTCGTGCAGTCGGAATCCACCGAGCCACGAGGCCCTACGAAGATGCTTGGCGATGACCGCAAGCCGGACCATCCGGCCGCGCGACAGATCCTTGGAATCCTTGCCCAAGGGAACTACGAGAGTGCATCCGGAGCGCGGGTTCGGATCGCCCAAGAGCAGTCCGCGGCGGAGGAGGGGACGGTGCTCTATTCGCCGGAGCGACTCGCGGGGTTGTCCATGCCGAGTCGCGAGTCCGATCCGGCGGTGGTCGAAGTGCGGGCGGCGACGACGCAAGAGGCGTCTTTCGAGCTTGCCCGAGAGGGCGACGTGTGCGCGCTGAACTTCGCGTCGGCCCGCAATCCGGGAGGCGGATTCTTTGGCGGCGCGCGAGCTCAGGAAGAGGAGCTCTGCCGTTGTAGCGGCCTTTATCGGACGCTGCTTCACGCAGAGGACTACTACCTCGCGAACCGGGCGGAGAAGTCGCTTCTCTACACCGATCACGTGATCTATTCGCCGAGAGTCCCCTTCTTTCGGGTTTGGTCTCAGGATCACTTCCTCGAAGCGCCGTTCTTGGTTTCGGTGATCACGGCGCCTGCTCCGAATGCTGGCGCGATGGCCCGCAAGCGGAAGAACGATAGCCGACACATCGAACCCACCTTCGACCGGCGTTGGGAGCACGTGCTTGCGGTCGCGGCCGACCAGCGGCAGCGGCGCCTCGTCCTCGGCGCCTGGGGGTGCGGCGCGTTCCTAAACGAACCCGAGATGGTGGCGCGACGCGCCCGACGCGCGCTCAAGCGCTTTCGGTCAGCCTTCGACCACGTCGTGTTCGCCATTCCGACCTTCACGCGTCGGAGCGAAGCCAACTTGAAGACCTTTCAGCGGGCGTTGGGTTAGCCGAAACCTCTTCGCTCTCGGGAGATCCGCACGCCGGCTGGTTCGGGCGGCAACGACCCCGGTCGCGCTACTTGAGCTTTTCGATGCGGGAAAGGTCCCGCGTCATGTTCTTCTGGTGCGCCTCGAGGGTGCCTCCGCCGATCTCGAGAAGCTTGGCGTCGCGCCAGAGGCGCTCGACCTTGTACTCCGCCATGTAGCCGTAGCCGCCGAGGACCTGAATCGCACGGTCTGCGACGTTCTTGGCCATCGTGGCGCAGTAGAGTTTGACCCCGTCCGAATCGAGTCGTTGACCGGGCTTGTCGAGGACGAGCTCCGCAGCGGTGCCGTAGACGTACGACCGACCTGCCATGTACTCGGCGTAGGATTCGGCGATGTGGCGCTGGACCTGCCCAAAAGCATTGAGCGGTTCGCCGAAGCTCTTCCGTTCTTTTGCGTAGCGGTTCATGACCTCGAGGGACCGACGAGCGATGCCGAGGCTCATCGCGGCGAGGGCGAGTCGCTCGATCTCGAGATTGCGCATCATGTGGAGGGTGGCCGTGCCCTCCTCGCCGACCCGGTTTCGCTCGGGGACAATGCAGTTGTCGAATACGAGCTCGGCGGTCGTGGACGCCCGCATTCCGAGCTTGCCGCTGAGCTTTTGGCCGAGGCCAAACCCCTCGAAGCCCTTTTCCAAGATAAACATCGAGAGCTGGTTGCGGCCCGCGCCCTCCATGCGGGCGTATACCAGAAACACATCGCCGAGCTCGGTGTCGCTCACTGCGCCGTTGGTGATCCACATCTTGGCGCCATTGAGAATGTAGTTGTCACCCTCGCGGCGGGCGGTCGTGGAAAGCCCAAGCACGTCGGTGCCCGCATTGGGCTCGCTCATGCCCATGCCGCACACCGTGGTGCCCTCGCAGGCGGCGGGGAGCAGGCGCTTCCGCTGCTCGTCGTTGCCGTTCTGGTTCAGGTTGTTGGCGAACAGCATCGAGTGGGCGAGGTAAGCGAGGGTGAAGCCCGGGTCGACGGCGCTCAGCTCCTCGTGGGCGATCACTGCGGCGACCGCGTCGAGTTCGGAGCCGCCGAAACGTTCGTCCACGGTGATCCCGAGGAGGCCAAGCTCTCCGCACTTTTCGAAGATCGCCCGATTGAACCGCTCCTCCTGGTCGTGCGCTTCGGCTTGCGGCTCGACTTCTTTTTCCGCGAACGAGCGCACCATTTCACGGAGCTGATGATGTTCAGAGGTCGGGTTGAATAAGCCCATCACCTTGCCGTAGCACGTAGGGTCAAAGTCCTTCGCGGGGATCCTGTGCGGACCCTCACCCGGCGTTCAGCAAGTTGGCTTGAACGACGTTCGATTCGGCGCGGCGACTTTACGCGCTGCGTCGAAATGCATCGAATGCTCGAAGTTAACGCTAGCGACACGCCTGCGGCGCGACGGTCATCACTGGTGCACAAGGGCAACCACCGCAGAAGCGATAGTCGGTGGCGTTTCCACAATCGGCGGCCATGAACGCCGGCCCGTCGTTGCCGCAGAACGGCTGACCCATTGGGTCCGGCGCGCACATGAATGAGCAGGTGGAGATCGGCTGCTGATTGTTGGTGCCGTTGCAGTCGTAGTCGTAGCTCGCCGGGGTCAATATCGGGTCGCACGGCCCGCCGAATGGGCACATGCCGGGGTCGAGCACGCAGGCGTCCGCCACGCCCGTCATCCGGAAGCAGGGACAGAGGAACTGGCCCTCGGGGCAGTACCCCTGCTCGAAGTATCGGGTCTGACCGGGGCGGACCTCGGGGTTGAAGTCGTTGCAGTCCGTCTTCGGAAAGCCGCCGCTACAGCCCATGAACCCCGTCGCCGTGACCATGTCGCCATCCTGGTCTTCCTCGAGGGCGTTGCCTCCTCCGTTATCGCAGTCGTTGTCGAACCCGTCGCAAAGCTCCGGCGCACCGGGGAACGTCTGTGGGTCGGCATCATTGCAATCGACGTTCATCCCTCCGGGCTCGCGGTCTGTCTCGGCGCTGAGGCATCCGCCGCAGCGGCCGGTCACCATGGCTCCTGGCGCCGCGTAGCCATCGCTGTCGCCGTCCGCGAAGCACAACGTCTGCACTCCCTCGTCCGTGCTGCCGTCGCAGTCATCGTCTTCGCCGTCGCACGTCTCGGGGCCACCGCCCTCGGAGCACGGTCCCCAGGTGCCTCCCGAGCAGGTTTCCGTGCCGCTCGCACACACTCCGGGCCGCATGCACGACCGGGTGGTGCCATTGGCGCAGCTGCACATCGACATCGGGTTCGTGACGCCATCGCAATCTTCGTCGAGCATCGTCGAGTCGCAGACCTCGGTCTCGCTCGGATTGACATCGGCTCGGGTGTCGTCGCAGTCGCTTTCGTTCGCCGTGGTAGGAGCCCGGTTCGTCGTGTCGAAGGGACAGAATCCCACCGAGGCTCGGCCCGCCACCCGGCAGCGGTTCATCGCCATCGATCCCATCGGCGAATAGGTGTCGTTGTCGCCATCGAGGTAGCAGGTCGACGCGACGCCCTCGTCGCTCATCCCGTCGCAGTCCTCGTCCACTGGGGTACTGCCCTCGAGGCAAACCTCGGTGGTGCCGGGGCGGATGTTCGACGCAGAGTCGTTGCAGTCGATGTTTCCGGTACCCATCGGGGCCCGGTTGGTGGTGCCGGTTGGACAACCGCCGACCGCGTCCCGGCCCATGACCGGACAGGAATCGATCGCCATGGCGCCGGCAACCGCATAGCCGTCGTTGTCGCCGTCGCTGTAACACACGATGGTGAGGCCCTCGTCCACCACCCCGTCGCAGTTGTCGTCTTCACCGTTGCACGTTTCAGTGACCGGCTCGATCGAGCAGGATCCCCACGCACCCATGCTGCAGGTCTCGACCCCCGCCGCGCAGCGACCGAGCGCGCTCATGCACATTCGGGTTTGCGAGCCGACGCAGTTGCAGAAGTCGGGCGGATTGGGCATGCCGTCGCAGTTTTCGTCGACCATGCCGGGGTCGCAGACCTCCGGCGCGCCCGGCTGCACATCGCCGCGGGTGTCGTCGCAGTCGGTGTTGTTGTCGGAAAAGCCCATCGGGCGGCTGCACGCCTGCATGCTCATGCCCATGGGGTCGCCGAAGGTGTCCCCGTCGTTGTCCGGCCAGTATTCGACGAGGACCATCTCGTCGACCTGTTCGTCGCAGTCGTTGTCGAGCGCGTCGCACACTTCGGGCACCGTCGGATTGACGCCGGGCGCCATGTCGTTGCAATCGGTGCCGCAGTTCTGCATCCCCATCGCATCGGTGTTGCAACACGCCGCGTCGGCGATCCCGTCCATGTCGCTGTCCCGAAAGCCAAACGTCGTCGGGTCGCAGTCTTCGTCGCGGTCCATCGCGTCACAGACCTCGGTGTTGCCGACGAAGCGGTTCGGATCGGAATCGTCGCAGTCGGTGCCCCCGCAGATCGCCGAGTTCTGCCCGTCCATGTCCTGGTCACCCTCGGTGGCGCAGTCGCCCACGCAGCGGTCGGCGTCTTCGTCGCACATCATCCCGGGGCACGCTTCGGTTCCTGCCACGCAGCCACGCGCGTCGCTCATTGGATTGGCCGCGTTGCAGGTCTCTTCGCCGTTGCAGAAGAGGCCATCGTCACAGTCCGCGGCCACCGAGCACATGCCCCCATCGGGGCCCCCATCGGATGGGCTGTCGTCGGAGCACCCGAGCGCGGTGACGAGCAACGCCAGAAACCCGCTGGTTTTGCAAGCAAAGCGGAAACCCATGACCCTCTCCATTCCACCGACAACCTACCCCAGCCCGGGGGTGGTTTCCATCCTCTCCCCCATCCCCTCGGTGAGAGGTTTCGAGACGAGCGGGAGGCGATGTGGGACGACGCGGTACTCGCGCTGGGTCCCATGACACGCACGGTGCGCTGTCCTTCGTTGCGATGAACTCGTATTGGTCGAGCGATCCGATGGAACACGAACGTTCGAAATAATCGGTGGCGACGTTCGTAGCGTCCTGAGAGCAAGGAGCGATCGATGAAAGGAGTTTGGCTCCGGATCGAGGCCGCCCTCGGGGGCCGAGGACAGGTGGTGAGCTGCGGCGCCTCTTGGTCGCCGGACCCGACCGCTTCGCTCTCCGTAGCCCTATGGATCACCGCCGGGCGTGGAGATGAGTTTGGGCTCTTCGAGCCCGCGGAGCGCTCTGCGCAAGCCCTTTGCCGAGGCAGGGGTGGACGTCGAGTGGGTTCCCACCGAGCTTGGGCACTTTGGTGCCGACGAAGTTCGCTGGAGCCCGGTCGGTCGGTTCATCGGCGAGCGATTTCGCCGGCGCGCGCGGTGAGCAAGCCCCACCTTGGCGTCCTCGGATAGGACGCTGCGCGCCGCAGTGTCCTGGCGCGCGAACCGATTTCCTGCCCCATGCACCTCTCGCGGGACCGAGGGGTCGTGTAGATTGGGGCGATGGTCTCCTGGAACGGCGTCCGGGTTCTCGTCACCGGGGCGAATGGCTTCATGGCGTCGCACCTCACGGAGGCCTTGCTCTCGCAGGGGGCCGAAGTGTCGGTGGTCGTGCGCTATGTGTCGGCCGGCTCCGGACCCGCAGCGCTCACGCATCTCCGCTCCCACCGAGACCGACTTCATCGGATCCTTCGCTTGGACCTGGCCACGCCCGACGCGGCCGAAGCGATCGCAGAACTGTCGCCGGAAGTGATCTTTCATTTGGCGGCCGACGCGTGGGTGCCGCGGTCGTTCGAGCTGCCCCGCGAAGTGGTGCAGAACAATGTGGGGTCGACGCTCCAGGTCCTTCACGGGGCACGAAGTTGCGAGAGGCTTCAACGGGTGGTGATCACGTCGTCCAGCGAGATCTACGGAACCGCGCAGACATCACGGATCGCGGAAGACCATCCCCTCGAACCGACGTCGCCGTACGCTGCCTCGAAGGTGGCCTGCGACCGGCTCGCCGCAGCGTGGCGCGAGACCTTCGGGATTCCCGTGGCGATCATTCGACCGTTCAACACGTTTGGGCCTCGCCACGTGTATGACGTGATTCCAAAGTTTGTTCGCCTCGCGCTCGCCGGCGAACCACTCACGGTGCACGGGTCCGGTGAGCAGAGCCGCGATTTTACGTATGTGGACGACATGGTGCGGGCGTTCCTCGCGATGGGCTCCGATCCCGCGGCGGTAGGTCGCGTGGTGAACTTTGGGACCGGCGAGGCGACGTCGATCGCCACGGTGGCTCGGCGAATCGTCGAGCTTGCGGAATCGACATCAGAGATCATTCATGACGAGCGTCGCACCGCCGAGGTGGACCGGTTGACCTGTGATCCGTCGCTCGCTCATGAGCTCTTTGGCTGGAAAGCCGAGGTGTCGCTGGTTGAAGGACTACGACGCCACATTGCGTGGGCCCGGCAGCACGCATTGAGCGCGCGGGGGACCGGGCGTTGAGGTGGACGCCGGACACGGTGCGGACGCAGAACGGCCACGCCGTACCCGAGGCGACGAAGCCGGTGGTTGCACATCACCGAGGGCGATCGTGAGTCGTATCGGTATCCGGCGGCTTCGACGTCGGGCCGAGCTTTGTGCTCGGCTGATGGAGACCTGGATTCGCCGACCGAAGAGCCCGACGCGGCTCGTCCTCGACATTACCCGCCGATGCAATCTTCGTTGCGAAATGTGTCGCACTTGGAAGGTCGACCCGGCCCACGAGCTCACGGTGCGGGAGATTCGCCAGCTTCTCCGAGGCATGCCCGGACTGTTTTGGCTCGACGTGACCGGTGGAGAGCCACTCTTTCGCAAAGACGCGTTTGAGGTCTTTGATGCAGTGCTGGAGTCCACGCCCCATCTGTTGATGCTCCACTTTCAGACCAACGGCTTTATGACCGAGCGGGCGGTGGCGCTCTGTCGTCACATTCGCCGCCGGCGCGACGTTGAACTCGTGGTCACCGTGAGCATCGACGGCCCTCGGGAAGTGCACGACCGAATCCGAGGGCGGCAAGGATCGTTCGATCGCGCCCTCGCCACCTTTCGCGCCCTTCGTGCCGAAGCGGGCGTCGAAGTGTTTGTCGGCACCACGCTAGGCCCCACCAACTACGATCGCATCGACGAGCTCGAGGCGGTGCTTCAGCGAGAGTTCCCGGATTTTCGGAGCACTGAACATCACCTCAACTGGGTGCAGCGGTCGTCGCACTTCTTTCAAAATGCGGACCTTCCCCCGTTTACCGATCATCGGATCGCGCGCCGCCAGCTTCGGCGCCGCGGCGTCCCTCGGTCCCTCATCGATGTGATGGAGCTTGTGTATCTCGTAAACGCCCACTTCACAAACCAGGGGGAGGCATCCGAAGTGACCTGCCAGGCGCTTCGGAGCGCCGCGTTCGTGTCGCCAGAGGGTGATCTGTATCCGTGCCACATGTGGGACCGCCCGCTCGGTAGCCTCCGAGATCGGTCCGCGGAAGAGCTCTGGGCAGCACCGGAAACCCGGGCGGCGCGCGAGGAAGCGGTCGCGTTGGCCTGTGGAGGGTGCTTTACCCCCTGCGAAGCGTACCCGGCGCTTGCCGGGGCTCCGTTTTCGACCCTGCGTCACACGTCGCGTCGGGCTATTCGACTCCTCGTCGAGCGCGGAACCGCAAAGCCGGCGCCGACGAAAGCGACGCTCCCGATCTTGAAGTGAACGTTCCTGGTGATTCCGGAGGTTGTGGAATTGCCGAACGGCGTGGCGATACCCCATACTAGGAACCGTGAGGGATTCGGCTGTCGTTGCGGCCATGATCGTGGTGGGGCTGAGCGGTTCGGTGGCCGTCGGCCAAGATGCGCCACCGGAGGGGGGCGAGCCGGCACTACCGGAGGCTTCCGAGCAATCGGAGGGATCCGAGCAACCGGAGGCTTCCGAGCAACCGCAGTCCATCGAAGAGCCCGACCTCAATGACGCGCAGGCTCGACAGCACTTCGAGTCCGCGAACGCCTACTTTCAGCGGGGCCAGTACCTTGACGCGGCGCGCGAGTTTCAGGAAGCGCATCGGCTGTCGCTTCGGCCGGAACTGCTGCTGAATGCGGCCACCGCGTTCGAGCGAGCTCGAAGCTATGAAGAAGCCGCGGGCGTGCTCGAGCGGTGGTTGGAGTCGACGAACGACGCGGCCGCCCGGCGCCCGATCGAAGATCGGTTGGCGCAGGACCGAGAGCTCGCAGAGCGGCAAACCGCCGGAGAGGAGTCGGAGCAGGAGGGTGAGCCGGGTCCGTCGGACGCCCCGCCGACGTCGGAGTCGTCGGTGAACATCGGAGCATGGACGCTCATCGGGGTGGCCGGAGCAAGCGCGATCACCGCGCTGGTGACCGGGCTGGTGGCCCACGGGAAGTTCACCGATCTCGAGGACCGTTGCCCCACCGACGACACCTGTCCACCGGGAAGCCAATCGGATGCCGACTCGGGGGAAACGCTGGCGGTGGTTTCAACGGTGCTCACCGGCGTGTCGGTCGCGGCCACGGTCGGGGGGATTCTCTGGCTGCTTCTCGACGGTGGCGATGAGGCGTCTTCGGTGGGCATTGCGGTCGATCCTGGCGGCGCCTTTGCCTCGTGGGAGACGAGCTTCTGATGCCGCGCTGGCTGGGGCCGCTTTTCGCATTCGTGCTTCTCACCCTGGGGCCGCCGGCCTGTGTGTTCATCGACGACTTCGGAAAGTTCTCCGAGGCCCCACTCGATGCGGCCCCACTCGATGCGGCAGTGGAGGCCACGGCCGATGCCACTTCCGACGTTCGTCCAGATGTCGTCCCAGATCGGAATCCAGACGCGGACGCGATGGTGAATGGTGATACGCCAGCTCGGCCGTGCCCTCCAGGAACCACGGCCGTGGATGCCTTTTGTGCAGGCGTCACGGGCGTGGGCACCCTACCAGAAGGCCGCTTCCTTCACGGCGCTGCGCCCGCGCAGGCGCCCCCCACCGACCTGCTCGTCGTCTCCACCGGATTCCAAGAAGGGAATTTCTTGGGCACTCCCGTGCCCGAGGCTGGTTCGATCCTCTACCTCTACGACGTCAATACCCAGATGCTACAAGACGCGAGTTCTGCGACTGAAGGTCTAGGCGTCGCCTTTCGGCTCGGCGGCACCATCGAGATGTTGGGCGGCGGCCCGATGGGAAGGATTCGAAGTACCGTGGTCTCCTCCGACCTTAGCGAAACCGCGGTCGCCCACGTTGCGGACCACGGTACGCTATTTGGCTGGACGGAGATCGACGGAGACCCCGTGGTGGTGGGAGGGGCCGCCGGCATCGGGTCTGCGACTCGGCGCTTCCGTTCGGTTTCGTACTGGCAGGGTGGGAGTTGGCAGCTTGCGCCGCCTCTGATGGACGGCCGGGAAACCCCGTTTGTCGTTCGCACCTCTCAGGGCGTGGTCGTCGGGGGTGGACTCAGCGGTCCCGGTGATCGCCCCCGGACCCTTTCTTCGGTCGAGCTCTACTCCGACCTCGCCAATCCGCCGAGCCCCCTTCCCAACCTTCCCGAGGCGCGCACGGCCGCCCTCGCGCTGCCTCTTCAGGACGACCGCTTCGTCGTGGTCGGTGGGTGCTCGAGCCAGAGCGGGGAGGTCGTTCGCGAGGCCCTCCAGTACGAGCGCTTCGGCGGGTTCCGAGAGACGGGACTGTGGGAGGGCGCCCGCGCGGCGCCGCGATACGCGGAGGTCGAAGACGACCTCTTCCTGGTGTGCGGAGGTACCGTGGTCTGCGATGCCGATCCTGCAAACGTGGCCCCAACCTCGAGGTGCGACCTATTTGACGCGAGCACCGGGAGCTGGACCCGGAGCCTCAGCATGATGGTCCCTCGGGTCGGGCACTCGATGACGAACCTTGGCAACGGAAGAATTGCGATCGTCGGAGGCCTTCAGGCGGGGAGGATCGTGGTCTCGTCCTCGGTCGAGGTGCACGAACTACGTCGTCCCTAAAGGATACCGTGATCCGGGTCGCGGCTTGTTGGACGCCTGTTTCTCCTAGCGACGGCGACGCCAGAAGACCACCGGAACCAACACTGCCGCGAGCCACGGAAGTACCGCGCCCGACGAATCGTCGACGGGATTCTCCTCCGGCGCCGGGCGGTCTGGTCCATCCGGTGCGCCCACCCGTGACTGAAGCGGAGTCTCGAGTGCTTGGTCGAGATCGATCGGCGCGCCTTCGGTCGCTCTCGGCGCGGGGGATACGAGCGGGAAGTGATTGCCCGGCGGGCCGCCCCATTGGCCGTAGATCGGGTTGGCGCAGGCGACGGGGCCCGTCCACCGGTGCCGGATGAGATAGCGCGCCTGGAAGTTGTTGAACGAGGACCGCTCCGGCACCGCGCCATCGGCGTCGGAGCCGCGACCGCCGCCGATCGCGGGCGCCGCGCGGAACACCAGATCGTCGCCGAGGGCTGCTTCTCCATAGCGATAGTGGAGCCGGGTGAGGACGAAGTCCGAGACGTCATTGCTTGGTCCCTGAGTCACCGCAGCGAACCGGATCACGCCGCGCACCCGGGTGGCCTCGGCCTGCGTGGGAAAGCGAATCGTTCGAATACGGGTGCGGAGGCACCGCCGAAGAGGCTCGCTGACTCCGCTGATCTGAATTCGCCGCGCGAGCCCGTGCGGAGCGACCTCCATGCGGAGATAGCCGGTTCGTCTCGGCGCGTCGTCGTGTTGCCGATAGCAGTCCATGAGTGCGCTCTCCTCGCGTTGAAGGAGCCCACGGACCTCGGCGCGATGAAGGGGCCCCTGCGCGACTACGGTGGCCTGCGCGGAGCGTCGAACCGTCGGCGTCGGAGTCCCGATGCCGGCTCCAAGCGCGTTCACGTCGTTGACCGTGAGCGCGGGCCCGGGGCAGGGGTCGCAGGAGCCGGCGCGCCATGCGTACTCGGTGACTACCGCCCCCGGTTCACGCTCGAGGGTTCGCGAAAGGAGGCTCTGATAGAACGCGCCAAATCGATGACGTACGTCGTCTTTGACGACCAGGTTGGTGGGGATGAACACGTTTCGGTAGTTGGCGACCTCGTACCGCTGACTTCGCGCGAGGACGTGTACGACCAGATCCTGACTGCCGTCCGAGTTGAGAAGGCCGAGGCGCACCGGCAGCGAAAATGAAGGCGATTCGTAGTGCACGCGGAGCGGCGAAAGCACGGCCTGGCCATCTCGAAAGCGCACTCGTTCTGCGTCGACCTTGGCGACAAAGAACTTCATCCCGGAGGCAACGTACGGCCGGAGCGCGTCGCTTGCCCGGTCGGGGATCCGGTAACCGTGACGTTGAAGCCACGCTTCGAGGCCCAGTGAGTCTCCGGCGCTCAGGACCTGGATGTCGTATTCGCCCACCGCGAACTGACTCTCCACGCGCACCGTGCTCGCCCGGCTGCCGCCGCTAGCGCCACGGCCGTAGCCGGTACCGGTTCCCCGGAGCGAACCGAGGAGACCGCCATGCCGGGGGTCGGGGCGCGGGCAGGGGTTCTGCTCCCAGTACTCGACGAGGCGCGGGGCGGCGAGCTGGTCGACGCGGTCAAAGATCGCCCGGTCCAGGGTGCGGACCTGCTCCTGCTGCACCACCGCCGGAACCGGGACCACGAGGGCAAAGTCTTCGGGGGGGCCCCGATAGTCGTTCTGCATGGAGAGCACGGTTCGGTTGCCCTCGCGGAGCAGCACCACCGTCGTGTACTTGTTCGTGCGGGTCTCGTCGTCGCTTCCGACATAGAAGCCGCAGAACGCGGCGGCGGGCGCGGGAGCGAGCAACGCGCATAGGCCTGCGAGCACGGTCGCGGTCGTTCCGAACGTCAGAACCTTGAATCCCGACGGCTGAGGGCTCCATCCCAGCATCATCGTTCGCCTCCTTAGAGCACGGGTTGTGCTCTCCCCAGTGGGACACCCGGAGCTGCGCCAAGTTCTCCGGTCTCCTTGACACGGTGCGTCATCGGTTCTAGAGGAGGAAAATGAACGGTGATTCAGTTTGAGTCGTCGTCAGGAGCGAACATCATGGCCAAAAAGCGCAATGGAAACGGCAAGCGAGTTGCCGTCGTCGCCGGTCTTCGGACCCCGTTTGCCAAGCAGGGCACCGCCTACAAAGACGTGTCCGCCCTCGACCTCGGAAAGCTCGCCGTGACCGAGCTTCTTCAGCGGACCGGGGTCGAGCCCAGCGAAATCGGCCAGGTCGTCTACGGCCAGGTCGTCCCGTCCCTGAGCGGCCCGAACATCGCCCGCGAAATCGTTCTCGGTACCGGCATGCCGCAGGACATCGAGGCCTACAGCGTCTCCCGCGCCTGCGCGACGAGTTACCAATCCACGGTGAACGTCGCGGAGTCGATCCTTGCCGGTTCGGTGGACTGCGGCATCGCCGGTGGCTCCGATAGCGCGAGCGATGTTCCTATCGCCGTCTCGAAGAAGCTCGCCGACGCCCTCGTGACCGCGTCGAAGGCGCGCACGCTTCCCGATCGACTTCGGGCCTTCAAGAATCTCAAGCCGAAGGACCTCATTCCCGTGCCTCCGGCGCTCAAGGAAATGTCGACCGGCCTGACGATGGGGGAGAGCGCCGAGAAGATGGCCAAGGAGAACGGCATCTCTCGCGCCGACCAGGACGCCTACGCGCATCGAAGCCACACCCGAACCGCGAAGGCGTGGAACGACGGGCGGTTTGCCGACGAAGTCATGACCGTCTATGTGCCCCCGAAGTACAAGGGCTCGATCGGCGAAGACAATCTGGTCCGAAAGGACTCGACGTTGGAAGGGTACGAGAAGCTTCGGCCGGTGTTCGACCGAAAGCACGGCTCGGTGACGGCCGGCAATAGCTCGCCGCTGACCGATGGTGCGAGCGCGCTCCTCCTGATGCGAGAAGACAAAGCCAAGGCGCTTGGCTTCGATGTTCTCGGCTTCATTCGGAGCTATTCCTTCGCTGCGCTCGACCCGCGCGGCCAGCTTCTCATGGGCCCGAGTTACGCCACGCCGATCGCCCTCGATCGGGCGGGAATCGAGCTCTCGGACATCGATCTCGTCGATATGCACGAGGCGTTTGCGGCTCAAATTCTCAGCAACACCCAAGCGTTCGAGAGCGACGCGTTTGCCCGAGAGAAGCTCGGCCGAAAGAAGCGCATCGGCGAGATCGACTGGGACAAGTTTAATGTGAACGGGGGCTCGATCGCGATCGGTCACCCCTTCGCGGCCACTGGAGCCCGCCAAATCACCCAGACGTTGCACGAGCTCAAGCGGCGCGGCGGAGGCCTCGGGCTGGTGACCGCCTGTGCCGCCGGGGGCCTGGGTGCCGCCATGGTGTTGGAAGCCTGAGGGGAACACGATGACCAAGAACGGAACAGACAAAGAAAACAATGCCGGGTCGGACGACAGTCTGCTCCGGGTCGAGCGGCGCGACGATATCGCGATCGTCCTTATGGACGTGCCCGGCGAAGCGATGAACACGCTTCGCGACGGCTTTTCCGAAGCCTTCGAAGAGGTCTTTCGCGAGCTTGCCGACGATGCGGACGTCCATGCGATCGTATTTGCGTCGGGCAAGCCCGATAGCTTCATCGCCGGCGCTGACATCGACATGCTCAAGGCGGCGGAAACCCAAGCCGCGGCGGAAGCCCTGTCGAAGAGCGGTCAAGACGCCCTCAATACCATCGAAGCGTTTCCCAAGCCGGTGGTCGCGGCGATTCATGGCCCCGCGCTCGGGGGCGGACTCGAGGTCGCGCTCGCGTGCCACGCGCGGGTCGCGAGCAACCACAAGAAGACCAAGCTCGGTCTCCCCGAGGTTCAGCTTGGCCTCCTTCCTGGCGCAGGAGGAACCCAGCGCCTTCCCCGGCTCATCGGCGTGCAGGCCGCGCTCGACTTGATGCTCACCGGCAAGCAGGTGCCAGCCAAGAAGGCGAGAAAGCTCGGACTGGTCGATGAGGTGGTTCCCGAATCGATCCTGATCGATGTGGCGATCGAGCACGCCAAGCGTCTCGCGAAGGAGGGCAAGCGGGAGGAGTCGCCCCTCGATCGCCTAAAGCACCTTCTCGACGGAGATGAGCTCACCGAGCTCGCGTTGGCCGAAAACCCCGTCGGACGAAAGGTCCTCTTCGACACCGCGCAGAAGAAGCTTCAGCAAAAGACGCGCGGCAACTATCCCGCGCCGGAGCGAATCCTCGAGGCGGTCAAGGTCGGGCTCGCCAAAGGTATGGGCAAAGGCCTCGAAGCCGAGCGAAAAGGCTTTGGTGAGCTTGTCGTCTCGAAGGAGGCAGCGCAGCTGATGAACATCTTCTTCGCGACGCAAGCGCTGAAGAAGGACAACGGCACGGGAGACGCGAGCGTGGAAGCTCGGCCCGTGCGGAAGGTCGGCATGCTTGGTGCGGGGCTGATGGGCGGAGGCATCGCTTACGTGACGAGCGCGCTCGCCGGTACCCCGGTTCGGCTCAAGGATCGGGACGACGACGGAGTGCTTCGGGGCCTTCGCTATGTCCGCGACATCGTGGATGGTCGGGTCAAACGACGACGGCTCAGTCGCCAGGAGGCAGCCCGCCAGATGACGCTCGTCTCGGGGACCACCGACTATCACGGATTCCGTGACTGCGACGTGGTAATCGAAGCGGTGTTCGAGGATCTGGCGTTGAAGCACACGGTGCTCAAAGCGACCGAAGAGGCGTGCAAAGACGACGTGATCTTTGCGAGCAATACGTCGTCGATTCCGATCACCAAGATCGCCGAGGGGAGCGCTCACCCCGAGACGGTCATCGGCATGCACTACTTCTCGCCGGTCCACAAGATGCCGCTCCTCGAGATCATCGTGACCGAAAAGACCGCGCCGTGGGTGACCGCCACGTGCGTGGAGCTCGGCAAGAAGCAGGGCAAGACGGTGATCGTGGTCAACGATGGAGTTGGCTTCTACACCTCGCGGATCCTTGCACCGTTTATGAACGAAGCAGCCCATATCTTGAGCGAGGGCGTCGCCATCGAAGACATCGACGAAGCGCTCGTGAACTACGGGTATCCGGTGGGGCCGATCAAGCTCACCGATGAAGTCGGCATCGACGTCGGCGCCAAGGTCGGGGGCATCATGCTTGCGGCGTTCGGCGATCGGATGGCCGCTCCCGCGGGCATGGAGAAGCTCGTTGCGGACGGGCGGCACGGACGGAAGAATAGGAAGGGCTTTTATCTCTACGAGGACGACTCGAAGGGCGAGCGCAAGGTCGACCCGTCGGTCTACAAGGTGCTCGGCATCGAGCCGACCAAGAAGATGGATGCGGTCGAGATCGCGGAGCGCTGCACCCTTCAGATGGTGAACGAAGCCGCGCTTTGCTACGGCGAAGGCATTCTCCGAAACGCGCGCGACGGCGACATCGGGGCGATCTTCGGTCTCGGCTTTCCGCCGTTTCGGGGCGGTCCGTTCCGCTACGTGGACGCCGTAGGACCGGAGAAGATCGTGCGAAAGCTCGAGCGGTTCCGAGACCTCCACGGGGCACGCTTCGAGCCGGCCCCGGTGTTGCGGGAGCTCGCCAAGAGCGGCCGCACGTTCCACGGACAGGATGCGCCGGGCCCCGGCAAGGTGGCGGCCAAGAGCGCCAACGGGCAGAGCGCGCACGCGTAGTTCACCCGCCACCCTACGCTCGGGAGGAATTGCCCCCCGGGCTTCCGCGCGTCACCGATTCGCTGGCCGAATCGGCCGACAACGTTTTGGTCATGGTGGGCCCTTCTCCACCTCCCCACGATCGATTGCGACGGAGCGCAGTGCTTCGGCAGTCGAAACGGAGGTGACTTCATGGCGAGAGGCCGAGATCTCAGATGTGCGCAAATCCAGATATTTCGTGCGGTCTGGGTGGTGATGGCGGTGGGCCCGCTTGTCCCCGCCGCGGGATGCAGCAATGCCGAGGCCCAGGGGCCCGAACCGCCCGATCGGGCGGCGGACCGCGCCGAGCTTCGCGAAGCGATGGCGTGCTGGGCTCGCGGCATGGACCTCACCATTGCGGGCGAGGGCGATGGCGGGCAGGCGGAATGGGATCGATGCTACGCCGCGCCCGACTATTCGTTCACGGTGCTCTTTCGAGGCCAAGTGATCGAGGGCGATGGCTCCGAAGGCCGGCGCATCACCAACGTGCAGACCGCAGGCATGTTTGGCTACTTGCAGGCCCAGCACTACGTGACCAACTTCGATATCGACATTGCTGGTGACACCGCGTCGGTGGTCGCTCTTCAGCGCGCCGATCATTTTCTTCCTGACCCGAATCTGACGGTGGAGACGACGTGGGGCGTGATCACCGTCCAGTTTCGCCGCGATGAGTCGGGATGGCGGGCCACCAACGAGCAGATGGACATCCAGCGGTTTGTGGCGTTTCCGGGGGTGATGGCCCCGTCGGTGGCACCCAACGCCGCGCCTTAGGTTCACCATGTTGCTCGCAACCAACACCATTCGAGTCGAGGCGTCGGAAGACGACGTATGGAGGGTGCTCGCGCACCGTT
This sequence comes from Myxococcota bacterium, assembly GCA_039187775.1. Taxonomy (GTDB): domain Bacteria; phylum Myxococcota_A; class Polyangia; order Polyangiales; family JBCCZL01; genus JBCCZL01. The sequence goes on along the minus strand of JBCCZL010000039.1, from coordinate 7,413 downwards.
TCGGTGACATCGGGCAGTGGTGCGCCACGGTGAATTCGTCTTCGCCCCAGGACGGCACCCGCATTTCTGGGGCTCCTTGCTCCGGACGCTACTGCGACACCGTGTTCGGGCCGTTCACCGAGGTGTTTACCCAGTTTGACGATCGGGAAAAGGCCATGAAGTACGATGCGCGGAGCGAGAAGCTTCCGTTCTTTATTCGCAAGTTCACCAACGAGTTTCACGTCCGTCCCGATGGGCCAACCGGCTCCGAGGTCACGATGGTGGCCGGTGCCGACATGGTGCCGCCGTTCGGTTTCCTTTTCCGGTTTTTGATGCGAATGCAGGTCGGAAAGGCCCTCATGAATCAGATGGAAGAACTGAAGTACTTTGCCGAACACGGACAGCCTCATCCGCGCAAAGTGGCTGCGCAGGCACGCCTCGGGGTACCAAAGGCGGCGTTGCCGGGCTAGGCCGCCATAGGCCGCCATAGTTGACGGGACGGCCCAATGGCATGCTCGCCGTGGCCAACGGAGGCAATCATGGCGCGCGAACTTCCACCGCTCAGGGGCCTCGACCTCAACCTTCTGGTCACGCTTCGGACACTGCTGCGACGCAAAAGCGTCAGCCGTGCGGCCGAGGCTCTCGGTCAGAGCCAGCCTGCGGTCAGCCGGGCGCTGGCCAGCCTTCGTGCCACGTTTGACGACCCTCTGCTCATCCGATCTGGAAGAGGAATGGTGGCAACGCCGTTGGGCGAATCGCTCCTTCGCCCGGTCGAGCGCAGTTTGGCGGAGATCGACGGGCTGCTCTCCCTCAATGCGTTCGATGCAACGCAAGACGCTCGGCACTTTCGCCTCGCGATGCCGTCGATTCTCGGACTGGTGTTTGCTCCACCGTGGGCACTGCACGTCGAGACGGAGGCGCCGCACTGCACCTTTCAAATGCTCGGAATTCATGAAGGCACTTCGGCCGCACTGCTCAACGGAGAGATCGACCTTCTTATCGGTGGTTCGGTCATCGATCATCCCGAGGTCTTTCGCCGCGCGATCACCACCCGCATGGAGTGGGCGGTCATCGGCGGGGAGCGAAGTCCAGTACGAGACGGCATGTCGGTCGAGGAGTGGGCGAACGCGCTCCATGTGCAGTTTGTCACCGCGGGCCGTCCGGACACGCGGGGCCGCTTCGACGCCCTCCTCATGGAGCACTATCGACTCGAACGCCGAGTGGCATTCAAACTTGAGCATGTCTCGGCGTTGGGATCGCTCTTGTCCTCCACCCGTTTGGTTGCGTCTCTTCCACGCCCTTCTGCCGAACACATTGCGCGGAGCTACGGTCTTCAGCTGACCGAGCATCCGATGACCCGTGTGCTTTCTGCGTTGGCCATTCAGATGTCGTGGCACCAGACCCTGAATCGGGACCCGGGTCACACTTGGCTTCGGGACGCCGCGGCGGCCACGCTCGAACACGCTCTCTGGCGTGAACCGCGCGATGCGGGCTAGCCGGGCCAGCGGTTGTGCTTGGGAACAAACGGAACGAGGCGCTCGACAAGATCCTCGGGGAGGCGCGCATGGAGAATGCGCACGACCTCCTCGGGGTCGTAGATCTGGCTGAAGTGCATCAGGACGAGCGCCTCGTTCTCGAGCTCGCCCACACGCTCGACCAGCTCGTCGAGGTGAATGTGGCAGCCGCGGCGGCTCGCCTCGAGCGACTTTCGTTCGTCGAGGAAGGTGCACTCGAGGATCAGCACCTTGCTCCTTTTGATGTCCGGGGCGGTATCGAGGACCCGAATCAGCGTGTCGGTGGCGTAGGCGAGCTCGAGGCGATCCTCGACGTCGAAGATGTCGGCACCGGTCTTTCGAAGCTTGCCGATCTCCGCGCCCGGGAGCGTCTTGAACTCTTCGCGAAGTTTGGAGACCCGGCGAAAGAACTGGTAGCCGACGGACGGCACGGGGTGATGGGTTCGGAATGCGCGGACCATCATGTCGGGACGGATCGTCTCTTCCTGTCCCGGCTTCATCGGCTGCAGCTCGACGGTGAGGTCGTAGCGCTGAAGTCGGCTCATCGCGAGAAGGCCCTCGTAGAGCGGGTCCGCGATCTCTTCGGGGACGAACAGGCGAGGCGGCGTGTGCTTGCCCATCAGGGCGCGCATTCCGAGGAGGGTAGTGAGCGCGCCGACGTGATCGGCGTGGCCGTGGCTCAGGAAGATGCGCTCGGCAGCGCCAAAGCTCCGCGGGGCGAGGCCAACGTCGAGCACGCTGTCGAGTTCCTTCACGTAGAGCGAGGTATAGACCCCGCCGACGGACAAGCCGCGAATCGTATAGTCTCCGGCTTTGACGGTGGTCAGCATGGTGGGACGCGAAAGGCCGCTCGTCCTCCGGACGCTCTCCGAGGGTGAGGAAGGCTCAACGCGGCTCGCAGGAGACCCGATGAAAGCGGTAGGGCTCATCGATGTCAAAGGCACCGTCGTTATTGCGGACGTTGAACACTTCGCCCTGCACTGAGCCAGTGAACCGATCCGGGGCATAATCGTGATTGCGATTGGGGCAGTGTTCGGCGACGACCCGGTAGCTTCGCGCGCCAAATGTCGCCTCGCCGCCGGCAAATACGCCCGTTGCCGGCATCACCACGGTGATGTCCGAACCAAACGGAGTGCACTCGGGGGGGACTCGGTCCTCAGAGTCGCCGGTCCAGATGCGGCTTCGGATGGTCCCGGTGAGGTCGGCGCCGTTTCGTCGGATGTTCAACATAAAGCGCACCCACTGGCCTCCGCCGAACCGACGTTTGTATTTCACCGACCGCCAGCGCCCTTCGATCGGATCGGGACACGCATCGAGACCCACGAGCTCGGTTCCCGCGGAGTTTCCAAGACCCAGCGCGTCGATCAGGCCCTGCGTGTCCGAGGGAAGACGTCCCGAATCGGTCGGAGTATCCGCTCCGGCCCCTTCGCCTTCCGCGTTCAGCGGGCCCCCGGTGTCGGGTGCCGGCGCCATCGGTTCGGCTGCGGGCTCGTCTTCGCCATTCAGGATGCCCGGGTCCACATCGACCGGGAGGTCTCCGGTGGTCTCGACTGCCGCGGGCGCGTTCTCGGTGATCGAGTCGTTGGGGCGCCACCGGACGGGAGCGTCGGTGATCACGGGCGCGGGCGGGGCTCCTGCTTCACTGTCCAGTCCGGGCGCCGGGTCCGGGTCTTTCCCAGGGTTTCCGGCAACCGACATGAAGACGAGGTTGCCGGCTTCGCCCGACACTCCTTGCTCACCTCCGCTTCCGCCGAACCCCTGCAGATCCGGAACGAGGGCCAACACCGCCATCGCGTGGGCGAGCATCGAAAGCGCCACCGAGGGCACCACTCGGCCCCGGATTCGATCGATGACGTCCGGTGTCTTTTGCTTCACCACAATACGACTCGGGCCGCGCTGAAGACCTTAGCGCCCCGCGCGTCGACCGCACGGAGAAATGGAGTCCGGCGGACTATCGGCGAAACTGAAGATAGATCTCGTCTCCGCGGCGGAGCGTGATCCGATTGGACACCGGGTACTGGCCGGGCTCGATCTCAGTCCAGCCGGTCGACTCCTGAAACTTCTCGATCCCTGGGCCCCGGACGATGAGGCGGACGCCCCCACCCGCCTGCGCTTCGAGGTACGCGTCCGCCGGCATGCGCTTGAGCGATGGAAGCGGAGCCATCGGCCCACCCAGATGAAGCGCGGCGGCCCGCCGAAAGCGACGCTTGGTTTCGGGAAAGCGTTTGAGGTGGCGCCAACCGTCGTCGCCGTCACGGAGCCCGAGAAGTGCGTCGTGGGAGCTCGCCCACATGAGTACCGCACCCTCTCGGAACTTCGCCGGCGACACAAACCCGCGGGTCACCCAAATGAGAAAGAGCACTCCTGCGGCGATCGCGGTCCAAAATGCGATCTGTTTTCCGGGGCAGGTCCAAAACCCGGGGTCCTGGACTTCGATCGCGAGATCCAGCCGCAGCGGCGGATCGCCGTTGTCGGGCGTGAGCACGAGGGTCGATGGGTAATGATCCGGGGAGCAGCAATCATCCGCGCTCGCTTCGAGGCTCACTGCCGCGCGTAGGTTTTCGCCGGCGAGAAGCCGCTGGGCTTCGCCGCTCGCCGTGAGCTCGTCGCTATCGAGCTCCACCGCCACCGCCACCGAGGTCGGCGCGAGCGGACCGGGCACTTCAAGCGTGGATTCCACTCGGCTCCCGCCTTGAAGCGAGAGCTCGAGTTCGGGAGCCGCCGCGTAGCGGAGCGTCGCGCGAAGGGGAATCCGATGTGGGGGGGTCGTGCCCTCCGGAGTGAGCTCGAGGCTCATCCGCACCGGGAGTTCGCCGATGCCGTCGGGCTCACCCCGGGCCTGATCGGAAACCGCCTGGCAGAAGCTCGTACCGCGCACCGAAACCTGGAGCTGAAACGGATTTTGGAGCTCGAGACTGCCGGTTTCCGGCGCGCATCGCACGCATTGCTGAATCGCCGCGTCGCCATCCACCGTGCAGCGGATCGAAGCTCGGGCCCCCGCGGGAAACGAGCCCTCGACGGTCAGCGTCAGGTCGTCCGACACCGGCTTTGGAAGCACGCCGACGTCGACCTCGCTGAGCGTACGTTGGGGGGTATCGGCGAACGCCACCCGGTGGACGCCAAACGACATCGCGGAAAAACCACGCGTGTCGGTGACCGGGGTCGCTAGCGCGCCACCGGACGCGCGGAACACCCGCTGGTGCCGGCCCACCCGAAACTCGGCGCCGAGCTGGGCGTTGAAGGTTCCGTCGGTGCCCGGCTGCATCGCGGTCGCTTCCTGGCACGCCTCGGTCGTGCACACGTCCATCGCGTAGGCAAACGAAGATGTGGGATGGATGGTGGTCCCTTCATCACCAACGAGCCGCGCCCAGGCGCAGGCGGGTTGGCCGGCGCGGACCGCCTGCTCGGTGTTCCAGGGAAGCGCGGGGGCCTCGCCGCAGGGTCCGACGATCGCTTCGATCCGGAGCCGACCGTAGACCGGAATCACCATCACATCGGCGCCCGCAGTGCTGCTCCGGACCGCGTATGGCGTCGGGGCCGGGGCATCGGTAGCGACGCGGAGGCTCCACTGATGCTCCGGGTGCCGATAGGTCGGGCCGCCCGCGATCGGCGCACCGCCGTCGCTGCCCACGCGTTCGAAGGCGATGCGATCGCTGCCCTGATCGTGAATCGACAGCACCCGCACGGTGCGCGCGCCGGCAAAGGTGCGTTCGAGACCGATGCGGCCGCCGTCGTCGTAGCGAAGGCCTCGACTAAAGGACAGAACGTCGGCGAAGGCGCGCAAGAGGGCACGGGCATCGAAGGACACGCGGGTCTCGCCACTCCACCCCGTCTCGAGGCCGTAGCGGGCGAGGTTCTGGTCGAGGCGTTCGCGGCCTTCGCGCATGAGGAGCACAAATCGAAATCGGTTTTCCTCGTGCGCGCGAATACTCGAGAGCCAGCGATCGGGGGCATCGACGGCCCCTCCGTTGCAGGCCCCGTCGGTGAGCATCAGCACCGTCTGCGGCGCCCCAGAACTCGCGACCGCATTGAGGATCGACTGCACCCGGGCGAGGGCGTCGCGGCACGGCGTGCCTCCCTCGTGTTGGCAGAGCTCTCGGACCCGACCGCCTTCGAGCCGGCGTAGCCCCTCGGGACCATCGCGTCCGGCGAGGAGTTCGCGAGGGGAGACGAACGATGGCCCGGTCACCCGGCCTTCGGCAAGTTCGTTGAGCCCGGCGATCATCACCTGATCGCCGTCTTCGAGGGCTGCGGCGAACGAGAGCGCCGCCATGACCACCAGTCGGCGAGCATCGTTCTGGTCCATGCTCCCCGAGTCGTCGAGGACCAGCAGGTACTGGCCATAGCTTGCCTGCTGCGCGACGGCGGTCTGACTTGTGAGAAGCGCGATCGAGAGCGCGACTACGGTCCTCCACACCCGTCCGAACGTAGTCGGCCTTTGACCATCTTCGTAGCCCGTTTGTTGCGGGAGCGGCTTCAGCCGAGGCACCCAGTGGACAGTGAGGAAAAAAAACCGATCAAAAAACCGATCAGTTCTCGAGGGTTACGAGTGGCCCTACACGTCATGTCACGTATTTGCTTGCGCATTGGCCCTGAAGCCGGCAAAACCCCGACTTGTTGTGGAAATTGCGAGCCCAGATGCCCTTCGGCGTTCCCTGCAAGCGCTCGTCTCTCGGGGCCTTGAGGCCCCAAGCGCTCCCGCGCTCCTCGCGAAGCTGACCGATCTGAGCGGCACCGTCCGTCTGGCGGAGACGCTGGCCGCCCCGGTGGCTCCGACGGACAGGCCCGAGTCGGTGTCCGACGCGATTTTGAGGCTTTCGGACGCGATGTACCTGTTCCGCGAGGTACGGCAGCGAACCGCATGGCTTCGACGTTCGGCGAGCGACCGGTTGGCACAGGACCGAGAGCATCGAAAGAGCGCCGAAGCGGCCTACGATGCGTATCAACTTCTCCAGGAAGTTCACGCGTTTACGCGTCCGAACGAAAAGCGTATCGCAAAGGCCGCAACGTCGTTTGTCGCGGGGTATATCGACCGCATCGAAGGGGCGGTCCGGACGGTGCGAGCCGATCTAGCGATCGTGCGTCAGGACCTTGGAAGCACTCTTCGGTCGTTGGGGCCGGACGTGGCGCGCCTCGAGGCACTGGATGACTCGCTCCAGAAGGCGACGGTCGCGCGGACGATGGGCCTTTACAAAAAGTTCGGCGCGTCGCTTGGCGCGCGTTTTGGAAAAGACCTGAACGCGCACCTCGCGCTGGTTCCCAAAGGCATCGATGCATCCGCGGCCGAGGCCCTGGTTCGGCGTTGGCATGCCGAGGGCGGTCTCTTCCACAAGTACTACGAGCTCTTCGATGGGCTCCTTCGAATGCTCGTCGATCTCGAGTGCCAAAGCCTCGAGGTCATGGTGGATTCGGCGCTCGAACTCGCCGCCAAGGAGCAGGCCAAGGGCGCTTCCGACAGCGAGGCTCCTTCGCTCCTGGAAGAAATGCCGCTCCTCGACGCGGCAGCATTGGAAGAAGCGGCCGCGGAGGAGGCATCGCTCGATGGGGCGCTTCCCGAACCGGCCGACCTGCAGGAGTCTGGGGTGGGTGCAGAGCATCCAAGCGGAGAGCATCCAAGCCGAGGGCAGGAAGCAGAGCTCGAAGCTGGAGAGCCGGAAGAAGCAAGGCTTGAAGCTGAGCTGACCGAAGAAGAAATCGCGATCGGTGAGCTCACCGATCCGCTGGATGACGTCGACGCGGCGTTCGATGCCATGGAGAACGGCAGCGCCGAAATCGACGAGCTCGAAGAAACACAAGACGAGGTGACGTAGTGTCCCGGGTAGCGATTTGGGTGGGCGGCGCGCTTGCGGTGTCCGCGGTAGTGGTGGCCTCCGTGTTGGCCGCCGAACCGTCGGTCATGGCCGTGAGCGCCGTGGTCTCG
>JBCCZL010000038.1:0-28826 GCA_039187775.1 Myxococcota bacterium | reverse complement strand
GTCCCCCTGTTCTTGTCTTTATTCTGTTGCCCTCCGGCGCCTTGAGCATCCGCGACCAACTCGCCGCACGGCGGGTCGAGGCAGGGCGAAACGCACGCTCCCGCCGCACAGGTCTCGACCTCCGAACACGTCTGGCCCACGCACGACGCCTCGAGTTGGATCGCAACCCGGCGGGTTTGTCCTGCGAGGTGGGTTCCGAGGAGTCGACGGTTCACCAAGACGTTCTCGGCGGCGATCAAGGACAACCGAAGCTCCCACGGCCGACGCACACTCCCATTGCCCGGGGCCAACACGAGTTGAAACGGCACCCCCAAGCACCCGTCCCCGTCGCCGAGGCAGCGGCGGTCTTCGTTTCGCAACTGGCCGCCGCTGCGAATCATTACCTCGATCTCGGGCGACATGCCGAGGAGCGCCGGGTCGACATTGACGGTCACCACGGTCTGCGTCAGTGGATCGTCCCCGCCGCAGCCCGCGAGAAGGAGCAGCCAGAGAAATGAACGCCGCTTCACGGCCGGCTCATCATGCCGCCACCGAAATCGGTGATGATCGGAATTCCCGTCGAGGGCGGACTTCCGGGTTCAGAGGAACGATCCATGCCCGCCGCGCGGGGGCGACTCCGGTCTCTTCGGGGGCGTGAACGAGACGCTGCCGGCGCCTCGCTCGGTGCCTCGGCGGAACCTGGTGCGCCCTCCGGATCCGCGGAGGCCTCGGCGGCCTGGACACTCTCTTCGACCGGAGGTCCGACCGCCGGCTCGACATCGCCCGGCGGTGAATCCGAAGAGCCGCCGACCTCGGTGGAACGCGGCGGAGAGTCAACGTCGGGCGACGGTTGAACCGAGGAATCCTCTTGCGGCACCACCAGCGCACCCACCACTGCAAGAAGTCCCACGACCGCCACCATCGCCGCCGCCCCGAGGACCGATACGAGGGGACGACGCTTCGATGTCGCTTGCTCCGACGCCTTCCGGTACCGATCGACTGCGGTCCGCACCTCATCTTGAAACGCGGCGCGGCGACTCTCGTAGCGCTCCGAGAGAAAATCCACGATTCGGACCGTGTCTTCATCGAAGCTAAGCTCCTCGCCGATCGCTTCGAGGCGCTCGGCCACTTCGGCCGCGGTGGCGGGCCGCGCGTCTGGGGACTTCGCGAGCAACTGCATGCTGAGCTCGACGAGTCTTGGCGGAAGCCCCTTTCGCACGTCCCCGATGTCGGGTACTGGGTCGTAGAGAATCCGCGCCGGGCCCTTGTCGCGCGCATAGAGCCGCTTGAGCGCAAGGCACTCAAACAAGACAACCCCGATCGAGAAGAGATCGGAGCGTCGGTCGATGTCACGGAACGACAGCTGCTCCGGTGACATGTACCCGAGCTTGCCCTTCAGCGTCCCAGTGGCGGTTCGACTATCTCGCCCCAGCGCCTTGGCGACGCCGAAGTCGGTGACCCGCGCCACCCCGTCGAAGCCGATGAGCACATTCTGCGGAGAGACGTCTCGGTGCACCAGCTGAAGCGAGCCTCCGTCGAGCCCCGTGAGCTCATGGGCCGCATGAACCCCTGCGGCGACCTGCGCGATCAGACCACACACCAACGTCAGCGGCAGCTGGCCCTTGGTCCGCGCGACGTCCTTGAGCAAGGCGCTCAGCGAGACCCCATCGATGAACTCCATCACCAGGTACGGTCCATCGTCGTCTTCGCCAACGTCGAGGACACTGACGACATTCGCATGCCGGACTAGACCGGCAACCCGCGCCTCTTCGAGGAACATCTCCCGAAAGCTTGGCTCGTCGAACATCGCGTGCAGGCGTTTGACCGCGTACAGACGCTGAAAGGAACCGTCCTCCCGAAAGGCAAGATCGACCCGGCCCATGCCGCCGCTCGCAATCGGAAGAAGCGTTTGGTAGCGGGTACTCGTCTCGGTCATCGAGCCACCCAAGTATATAGTAAAGTCTGCGAGTTGGACCTTCGCGACCCCCCTTCACTCCTCCACGCGGCGCTCCTCGGTGAATTCACGAGGCGCCCCACGGATCGTGAGTCCGATCCGGTAGCCCAGCTCGCATGGCGAGCCCGAGCCGGCCTCGTTCTTCCCGACGTTCGCGAGGTCACCCTCGACGAACTTCGCGAGTACATGTCGCACCCCGACGACGCGAACCTTGCGCACGCCATCGGCGCCTGCAGCCTTGGCGCGGTCGCACGTGGAGACCAACCCACCCTGCTTCGCCTCCACCGGATGGCGGTCACGATCTCGACCAAGACCACGCTCGCTCGCCTGACTGCCGAGGTACTCGACCTTTGGAGGCGCTGGATGGGCGGAGAACATCCGACGGCGGTGTCCGAACAGGCCCAAGAGGCGCAGCGAACCGCCGCATCGGAACGACTCGCGCACCTTGTGATCGAAGCGGCCACCTTGGCCGCGTTGTCCGCATGCGACGGGGGCGACGCGCAGTTGGCCCTGAGCCTCGCCCGGCGCGCCTCCCGAATGGCTCGGGCCGAGGAACTTCCCCAGCAGGAGTATCTCGCCCATCTCGCCCTGGCCCGAGTGCGACGCCACGTGGGCCACCCATCGCTCGCAGCAAGGATTCTCGCGGGCCTCCGCGCCTCTGCGGCCCCGCTGTGGGGCGGGTGGATCGCCTGGGAGACTCTGACCACCGCGGGGACCCCCTACCTGGGGGCGGGTCCCTCGGCAGCCAGCAATCGGTTCGCCACCACCGCCGCGCGCCTATCCGCCGCCGCGTCGTCGGCGCTCCGGGGAGACCGAGAAGAAATGCGGCTCCAACTTGCCCTCGCCGACGACGCCGCCGAGGGCGTCGCCTGCCTCGCATCGGACCTCGGGCCGGCCCGTGCCCTCCTCGACGTCGAGGCGAGCTTGGAACACGCCCCCCAAGACCTTCGCGACTGGCTGACCGGCGTGGGCGACGGGATTCCATCTCGGGGCTACGGCATATGTACGTTCGGTGACCCCTCGGAAACGAGCGTCGGGACACCGCCCGTCTGGACGCGGGTCGGAGGGGGTCGACGTGCGGCTCGCGCGGGCGCGCACGCCACCAAAGACCGGATGCTCCAACCGGGCATCCACGAAACCAGCCGCGAAGAGCAGCTCCTCGCAGTGCTCGCGACGGGTGAGCACCTGAGCCTCCATGAGGCGTTTCGCGCGGTGTATGGCTTCGACTTTGTCCCCGAGATTCACACCCGAACATTTCGCGTGCTGATCCACCGGGCCGCCAAACGACTGCCCCAGGACGCCTCGCTCTCGAACCTCGACGATGGCCTTTTGCTTCGGTCCGAAGACCGACTCTGGGTTGTCGATCCGCGCTGCTCGGTCGATACCGATGCCTTTGTGCTCGGCAAACTCGCCCAGCTCCGACGGGCGAGCGCGCGGGACTTGGCGGAGGCTTCGGGCCTTTCGGTCCGCACCATTCAGAAGGCCCTCCGCCGCCTTCAGGAGGACGGGGCCTGTTCGGTCGAGAAGGAGGGCCGCAATGTGAACTACTGGGTGGAAGACACGACCTTCGAAGAAGCAAGCCGTCACCATCGGGGCATCCGGGATGGCGCCCGGACGGCCGATGAGGGGGTCCATAAAGAATAAACCGCGCCGCGAAATCCATTGTTCAGCCCCCACCGAGCGCTAGCCCGCGGCCATGGTGACGGCGGCGGGGTGGGCCGTCGATTACAGTCCGTTCGCCCACCTGGTGCAGGAACTTAGGTGAATGTGACTCCAAACACGTCCCCCTCCTCGAACTCCGGGTCTTCGCCTCCCGTCGTCAGGAGCACGACGATGATCACCGCGGCTACCACGGCGATTCCGGAGCCAAGAAGGACCCACGGCAGCGCCGAACCACCGCCCTCTTCCTCCGTGAAGCGCAGTTCCACCGTCGCTTCGCCGCCTCGCTCGACCCGAACCGACACGTCCTCGGTTGCTCGCCCAGAAGCGAGCGCGGCGAGCACGTGGGTCCCCGCGTCCACGCGGCGAAGAAGCGGCGCTCCCGCCCGGAGTTCACCTGCGGGCACCCCGTCGATCCGCAGTTGGGCGGCCTCCGCGCCTTCGAGCGTGATCGAGAGCCGCGCGATCTCTCGAACCGTTTCCCGGCGAAGCTCCTCGGCGGTGGCCCTCCACGCATCGTCAAACGCTCCGTATCGCTCATCGAGCAGCTCGTCGAACAGTTCGACCGCGGCCCTCGTGCGACCCACGCCCCGGAGCGCGACCGCCAAGTTGAACGCGGTGGCAAGCTGCGGCAGGAGATCCAACGACGCGGTGTACCGTTCCACTGCTTCGGCAAATCGGCCTTCCTGAAGCGCGGCGGTGCCTTCTTCAAACAGCGCCTCCGCTTGGGCCGAAGGCTCTTCGGACGCTTGGTCTTGGGCCGCAGGCTCTTCGGACGCTTGGTCTTGGGCCCACGCAAGGGACGGCATGGCCATCGCCAAGACCAGAGAGACGCCGGACAACCGCATCACACCGATCATCTTACGATGCGCTCGCCAGATCAAAGCAACGGCGAAAGGATGATTCGCCTCAGTGATTTTCTCGGTCGAGGCCAGGGTGCGTGGGATCTCCAGGCTCATGCCGCGCGTTCCCCGTCTCGTAGGTCCCGTCCTTGCCCGGGATCTTCATCAGCGTTGCCTTGTCGTAGATGAAGTGCTCGCGCTCCGTCGACGGGGGCATATGGGTCCCCGAATCCATCCGAATTGCGTCGCAGGGACACGCCTCGACGCAGTAACCGCAGAAAATACAGCGGAGCTCGTCGATCACGAACACCTCGGGAAACCGCTCGTAGCCATATCGCGGGTCATCGGGCTCGTACTCGGCGGGCTCGATATAAATGCACTGAGCGGGACACGCGGTGCTGCAGCAAAGGCAGGCCACACAACGAGGCGAGCCATCCTTTCGATGGGTCAGCCGATGAATGCCTCGAAACCGGTCGGGATACTCGCGCGTCTCGTCGGGATAGGAGACGGTGGCAATCTCGTTGTCTTTGGTGAAGGTGTTCTTGAAGAACCGCTTCATGGTGATCCCCAGGCCCTTGGTGATCTCCGGCACGTAGGCCTGCTCGGAGAGCGTGCGACTGGGACGATGAACGAGCTTTGCCATGGCCTTCTCTCAGCTGAACAACAGGATACCCAGGCCGGTCGCGAGGATATTCACCAACGATAGGGGCAGAATGTACTTCCAGCACAGATTCATGATCTGGTCGTAGCGGAAGCGGGGGAGCGTCCAGCGAATCATCAGCTGGAACCAAATGAGAAGCGCGAGCTTTAGCGTGAACGCGAGCATTTGAATCACCACCACGGCCCAGTGCGGAAGCGGGATGTAGCCGAGCTCCGGCCAGAAGCCGAGCTCGAAGCCGTGCTCGTGGAGAAACGGAACGTCGTACCCTCCGAAGAACAATGTGGTGGCGACCGCCGCGAGCACCACCACTTCGACGAACTCGCCCATGAAGAACATGCCGAACTTCATCCCGGAGTACTCGGTGAGATAGCCGCCTACCAGCTCGCTTTCCCCTTCTGGAACGTCAAAGGGAATGCGCTTGGTCTCGGCGATCGATGACGCAAAAAACAAGATGAAGGCGAGCGGCTGCAGGAAGATGCCCCATCGGGGGTAGAAGCCGCCGAACGGGTCGTTGGCCTGCCAGCTGACCATATCCTCGAGGAGGAGCGACCCGAAGATCATGAACATCGGAACGATCGTGAGACCGAGCGTCACCTCGTAGCTCACCATCTGCCCGGCGGCGCGAAGCCCCCCGAGCAGTGAGTACTTGTTGTCGGAGGAGTAGCCCGCGATCGCCGCGCCGACGACGCCGGTTCCGGCGACGGCGAAGATAAACAGGATGCCGACGTTGATCTCCGCCACCTGCATTGGGATTCGAGGCCCGGTCATCTCCGTCGGAAGGCACGAACCTTCGGCGACGCCCCACACGCACATCCCGGCGCCTTCGACATCGCGCAGCACATCACCCAGATGATCGAGATAGAGAACGTCGGCGAACGGAATCACCGCGAAGGTCGCAATCGCGGTCACCACCACAAGGATCGGCGCGAGCGCATGGAGGAACTTGTCGGCCTTCGGCGGAACAAAGTCCTCTTTCCAGATGAACTTCAGGGCGTCGGCCAGTGGATGAAGGAGGCCGCCCACCGTGACGCGTCCTTTGAAGACCCGCTGAAGGTACTCGAGGAACCGCGACATCCCGAGGTTGAACGCGAAGAGCGCGAGGGCGATCCAGAAGACCGCGGCCGCACTGACCGACGTGACCACGCCGTCCGCGTCTTCGGCGACTGGAATCGGAAAGTTGAGCGTGTACGCGCCATCCGAGGCGAGCGCCGGATAGAGCGCCGCGGCGCCGCCGACGAGAATGCAAAGCACCGCCAGCCCGAAGTGCGCCTTCGAACCCATCCCGAACGCGTTTCGGGCGGTTTGCACAAACCCCGCGGGCTTTTTGACCCCAAGTCCTTCGAGCAGCTCGACAAGGTCGGCGCGGACCGGGCCGATCCGATCCTGCATCATCGCGCTCTGCCGCCGCTCCGCCCAAATGATGAGCGGGGCGAAGGTCAGGATGATCGCCAGCACGAAGACGATCTTGAGAAGGGTGGACAGAACCACCAGGTCCAAACCCATCAGGCTCGTGCCTCCTCTTGGCCCGCCGCGGCCTTCGTCGGCGATAGTGCCTTGCGAACTTCTGCCAAGCTCGAAATGCCGAGCGGCTTTTCCATCACCTCGGCGATCGCGAGAAGCGTCAGCCACGCCGGCCGGATGGCACCCGGGGCAGGAATCGTCTTCCGGAACTGCTGACTCATCCCTTTCGCGTTCACGAAGGTACCGTCGGCCTCGGCCCAGGACGAGACCGGGACCACAATGTTTGCCACATCGGAAAACGGGCTCGTGTTCGCGGTGAGCGAGATGACCGTACGAAGGTCTGCGATCGGCAGGAGCGCCTCGTAACCATGCGCCGACGCGTGGCCGAGCACGAGCACCCCGTCGATCTCTTCGCGGGAGATCTCCGCGAGCATGTCATCCATCGCCTCGAGCTCCCCCGCCCCGGCAAGCATTGCCCCCGCGCGGTTCGGATTGTTATCGCGGTGACGAAGGACCTCGTCCGCCTCCCAGCCCCCGTTCGCCGCGAGGTAGAGCTTGTCGGTGCCAAGGACTTCTCGGGCGAAGCGCGCGAGCACAAAGTTGTCTTCGCTGCTGTGACCCGCCGAAAGCACCACGCCGATACGTGACGTGTCGTGTTCGAGGAGTCGCCGGCCAGCGATTCGAAGAATCTGCTTGGTCGTGACCTCGTCGCGATCGTCGCCGCGGCCGATCATCGGCACGTGCACCCGATTCTCGTGGACCTCTTTGTAGGTCATCATGCCGTCGTCGCACATCCAGAAGCGATTGACGTCCATGTTGTCGCGGGGCCGGAGCCGGTACACCCGGTTGTAGCGAGGGTCGTAGTCGACGTGGGTATTGCAGCCGGTCGCGCAACCCGCACACACGCCGGACTGGCTCTTCAGGAACCACACCCGAGCCTTGAAGCGAAAATCGCGGCTCGTGAGGGCACCCACCGGGCACACATGTTCGGTCATCAGCGTGTAGCCGTGATCGAGCTCCCGCCCCGGTGCGAGAAAGATCTCGTTCTTGTTGCCCCGCTGCCGCATGTCGAGCACGTGGTCGCCGACGAGCTCGTCGCACACCCGAATGCATCGGGTGCACATGATGCACCGCTCGCCGTCATAGACGATCGTCGGACCAAAGCGGACGCCCTTCACCTTGTGCACCGGCTCGGTCTGCTTCCGCTTCAGGTCCGCCTGGTGCTCGAGCCAGTAGTCCTGGAGCTTGCACTCGCCGGCCTGATCGCAGATCGGGCAGTCCACCGGATGATTGAGGAGTAGAAACTCCTGCACCGCGGACTGGGCCTTCACGACCTGCTCGTTCTTCGTTTCGACCTCCATCCCCTCGGCCGCCATCATCTGACAGGCGGGCTGGAGCTTCGGCTTCGTGTCGGGGACGTATTCCTGCTTCTTCTCGTCCCACTTCAGGATCGGCATGTCCATCCGACGACCGGACTTGATCTCGACGAGACACATGCGGCAGTTCGCCGCCACCGAAAGGCCCGGATGCCAGCAGTAGTGGGGGATCTCGATGCCCGCCCGCCACGCAGCGCGGATCACCGTGTCTCCCTCCTCGAAGGGAATCTCTTGACCGTCAATCTTCAGGTTCGGCATGACTCGTGTCGTAGTTGCGGGGACTGGATACGGAATATCGGGGTTCGGCCGGTTTTGGCAAAGCTCGCGCGTTTGGACGCAGCTATCGGTCGCACTCTCCGCCGATCATGTTGATCGACCCGAAGGTGGGGATGATGTCGGCGATCATGTCTCCAATGATCATCTCGCGGCACGCCTGGAGGTTGTACCAGCAAGGAGGCCGGACTCGAACCCGGTAGGGCGTTCCGCTCCCGTCGCTGACGAGATAGAACCCGAGCTCGCCGTTGCCCGCTTCGGTGTAGCTGTAGACCGCTCCCTTCGGAGCCTTGAGACCTTCCATCACCAACTTGAAGTGGGCGATCGTCGCCTCGATGGTGTGATACACGCGGCCCTTTTCGGGGAGCATGATCGACGGGTCGTCGATGCTCACCGGGCCGTCCGTGGGCATCTGCTCGAGCGCCTGCTCGATGATCAGGCAGGACTGACGGACCTCTTCCATCCGCACGAGGAAGCGGTCGTAGTTATCGCCCTGATGGCCGATCGGCACCTCGAAGTCGAAGCGATCGTAAACCATGTAGGGGTGGGCTTTTCGCACGTCGTAGTCGACGCCGGTCGAACGGAGCACCACGCCGCTGCAGCCCATTTCGAGCGCCCGCTCTTTGTCCAGCCGACCGATACCTTCCATCCGATCGAGAAAGATCCGGTTTCGGAGGAGCAGGCTCTCGGCCTCGCCGACAACCTTCCGCACCTCCGCAAGGATCTCCTTGCAATCTTCGGCGAGGGTCTCGGTGGGCGGCGCGGCCATGCCGCCGATTCGGCCGAAGCTGTGGGTCATGCGGGCGCCGGTCTCGCGCTCGAGAATGTCCCAGCACCACTCGCGCACCTTGAGCATCCACAGGAACGGAGTGAACGCCCCGAGCTCCATCGCGCTCGCGCCGTTGCAGGTGAAGTGGTCACAGATCCGTGCAAGCTCTCCGAGGATCACTCGGTAGTACTGGCCTCGCTCGGGAATCTCGACGTCGAGGAGCTTTTCGACCGCCAACGCAAAGCCCACATTGTTCAACATCGGAGAGACGTAGTTCAGTCGATCCGCGTAGGGGAACACCTGCGCCCAGGTTCCCCGCTCGCAGGACTTTTCGAAGCCTCGATGGAGATAGCCCGGCTGAACATCCACGTTCATGATCGTCTCGCCGTCGAGGTCGAGGACCATGCGAATCGTCCCGTGCATCGCCGGGTGGGACGGGCCCATATTGAGGCGCATCGGCTCCGCAGGGAGCTCGAGGGCGTCGTCGTCGCCAAATTGTTCGATCGGCTCCATCGTCTAGGACTCCGCCGGGGTTTGGGAGCTATCCGTCGGCGCGCTCTTCTGGTCGAGTTTGCGCATGAGGTCTTCTCCGACGTCTGAATCGCTCAGATTTCGTTTCTGGCCGGTTTGCACGGCGATCGACGGCGAGACCTGGTGGTCGTCGCCGCGAAGGCGCGCGTCCCAGTCGATGCGGGCAAACGGCTGCCCCATGTCGACGCCAAAGGGCGGAAGCTTGCTGATGCCTTCGACATTCCGATACGGCACGAGCGGTTGCGCCTTTTCGATCGGATAGTCCTTGCGCAGCGGGTAACCCTCGAACTGCTCGTACATCAGGATGCGCCGAAGGTCCGGATGGCCATCGAACTCGATGCCGAACATGTCGAAGACTTCACGCTCCGCCCAGTTGGCCCCCGCCCACACGTCGCTGAGGGTCTTCGGCTTTTCGCCGTCCTTGACCCTCGTCGTCACCTGAACCCGCTGCCCGCTCTTCATCGAACGAACCAAGAGCACCAGCTCGAACCGGGGCTCGTCCTTCCGAAGGGCATAGTCGACCGCGGTGAGGTCGATGAACTGGTTCATCGAAAACGCGTCCGAACGAAGCACCTCCGCCGTCGAATGCCAGTCTTTTGGGCCGACTCGAATGCCATCATCGCCGCGGAAGTCGAGGACCTCGAGGATGGTATCGCCGAGCTCCTTCTTGAGGGCGGCGATGGCCTTCTTGCTCATGAGGGATCCTTGGGCTGGGGGACACCGCGAAGTTGGACCAGCTGGTCCGGGATTTCCCGCGGGGGGACCGACATCGGTTCGGTGTGGCCCTTTTCGATCTTCTCCTGAAGAAGCATCAGACCGTCGAGCACCGCCTCCGGTCGTGGTGGGCAACCGGGAATGTACACATCCACCGGAATGATCTTATCGACGCCGGGAATCGTTGTGTAATTGTCGTAGAAACCACCGCAGGAAGCGCAGGTCCCGAACGCGATCACCCACTTCGGGTCCGCCATCTGTTCGTAGATCCGCTTGAGCACCGGGCCTTGGCGCTGACTGATCGTGCCCACCACCCAAAGCACGTCCGACTGGCGAGGACTGAAGCGCGGAGCTTCCGCACCAAAGCGGGCGATGTCATAGCGCGGCGCCGCCACCGCGAAGAACTCCATCCCGCAGCACGCGGTGGCGAAAGGATACTGGAAGAGCGAATACTTCCGAGCCCACGCCAAGAGTGCATTGAACTTCGTGGTGACGAACCCGTCACCACCACCGAGGACTACTTCTCCCATTCCAACGCTCCTTTGCGCCACGCGTACAGCAGGGTGATCCCCAGAACTAGAAGGAACAGCAGCATTTCCACCAACGCCAACCAACCGATTCCCTGTTCGATGAAGTCTCGAAAGAGGCCCGCCCACGGATAGAGAAACACCGCTTCGATGTCGAAGACCACAAACAGGATGGCGGTGAGATAGAATTTCACGCTCAAGCGAACGTGGGTTCCCCCCTGGGTCACCGATCCGCTCTCGTACGGAAGCATCTTCTCCGGATTCGGATTCTTCGGACCGAAGATCGATGTCGATGTGAAAATCGCCCCTGCCACGATGAGGGCGACCGCGATCATGATGAAGACGGGCAGATAGACCGAGGCCATGCGTGCACCTTACGATGGGAATCGTGCAATCAGAGGTCCCGCTCCGTTCGACCCTTCGCGTATCGAATTTCGCGTAACCCCTGGATTTGCGCAAGGTTTCTAGTGGCAGCGGCGACACCTGTCAACGCTCGCGATCCGGCGCGAGAGATCGGTCGATGTTGAAGGGATGTTCAGGTGCGGTTGGCCGCCCGAAGGGACATTTCCAGGCTCGGGCGGCCCTTCTCCCGAGCCGCAACGTCTGAGATAGTCCGCCCTTGCCGTTTGGGGGTCCGAACGGCCTGCCCGGTGGGTACTTTGCGGGCAAGGAGCCTTCATGACACGCCTTGGTTTGCCGCTCGCCCTCCTCTTCATCTGTGCGTTCTTTCCGCGGACCGTCGAGGCGCAGGACGAGCGCGAAATTCCCAATCTTTGCGAGACCCGGGAGGCAGAACCGGCGGATGAAGGGTTCCTCAAATCCCTCAACGGCGCGATCGCTGGCGTGGACGGGTGGTTTGGCGATTGGGTGGTCGGTCCACTGGTCGCGGTGTTTTTCGTCGACGTCTATTTCTTCGACAATGGCGAAGCGGCGCTCAAGGGCCGACTCGAGGCTGCGGGGATCGAAGACCCCTCGTACTTTCTCGACTCCGAACGCGCCGAGACCCTCCCGGACCCTCGGCGACCGTGGTGCGAGGAGGAAGGTCTAAGTGCGGAGACATGCGACACGATCCTCGCCGCGGAGGAGGCGGAGGAGATCGCGACCGCCTGCGGTGCCGGCCTCACCCCAGAGCAGGTCCACGCCTTCGTTCGGCTCGAACGCGATCCTCTCGTAGGGTACTGCGGGACGCAAGGTCTGAGCGCCGGCGAGTGCAAGGACGTGCAGAGCGGCCTGAGTCTGCCGTTCATCGTCCTGTGGCTCGTCCTCGGCGCGATCTTCTTCACGCTTCGGTTTGCGTTCATCAATCTTCGCGCGTTTGGCCACGCCCTCGCGGTCACCGCTGGTCGCTACGATAAGTCCGACGATCCGGGCGAGGTCAGCCATTTTCAGGCCCTGTCCTCGGCGCTCTCTGCCACGGTGGGACTCGGCAACATCGCGGGCGTCGCGGTTGCGGTGGGTGTGGGGGGCCCCGGCGCCGTGTTCTGGATGATCGTCGCTGGGTTCCTCGGCATGAGTTCGAAGTTCGCCGAGTGCACCCTCGGTCAGGTCTACCGGGAGGTCGATCCAACCGGCAAGGTCTCCGGGGGCCCGATGCGCTACCTCGAAAAGGGCCTTCGCGAAGTCGGGGGCAATGGCCTCGGCATCTTCGGCAAGGTACTGGCGGTGATCTTCGCGGTGATGTGCATCGGCGGGAGTCTCGGCGGCGGCAATATGTTTCAGGCCAACCAGTCGGCCCAGCAGGTCGCGGCGATCGCGCCATGGTTTGGCACCGATGTCGGCCGCCTCGTGTACGGGATTCTTCTCGCCGCGCTCGTCGGCATCGTGATCATCGGCGGGATTCGGCGCATTGGAAAGGTCGCAGGATTCATCGTTCCGATCATGTGCGCGGTCTATGTATTGGCCGGCCTTCTGATTCTATTGATGAACTTCGACCAGCTCGGCTCCGCGTTCGGCCAGATCATCGGCGAAGCCTTCACTCCGATGGCCGGCTTCGGGGGCGCGGCCGGCGTCCTCATCACTGGGTTTCAGCGGGCGGCGTTTTCGAACGAAGCAGGCGTGGGCTCCGCATCGATTGCGCACTCCGCCGCCGCGACCGACGAACCGGTCCGCGAGGGCATCGTCGCCCTTCTCGAGCCGTTCATCGACACGATCGTCGTGTGCACCATGACCGCCCTCGTGGTGGTGGTGACCGGGGCGTACCAGGTGACCGACGATGTAGGGAACTCGCTCGAGGGCATCGCGATGACGTCCTGGGCCTTCGATAGCGAGCTTCCCGGCTTTTCGAACCTCCTGAGCATCGCCGCCTTCGCTTTCGCGTTCTCGACGATGATCTCGTGGAGCTACTACGGTGAACGCTGCTGGACGTTTCTCTTTCCGAACGCGGGCCCGAACGTATCGCTCATTTATCGGATCGGGTTTCTTCTCGCGGTGGTGCTCGGCTCGATCCTCGAACTCGGCAATGTGCTCACGTTTTCGGATCTGATGATCCTCGGCATGGCGTTTCCGAACATCCTTGGCGTGGTGATCCTTTCGAACAAAGTCTCGTCGGTGCTCAAAGACTACTGGTCTCGCTACAAGTCAGGGGAAATGAAGCCCGTGCAAAAGCGCTCGGCGAGTTAGCGATTAGAACGTCAATCGCACCCCCGCATTGGGATAGAAGAGGCGCGGTCCGTAATCGATCTCGCACTCTTCGCCACGCTCGTCGCACTCGAGACCGTTCGCATCCCGGGTGAGGGTGACGTTGAACATCTCGGCGAATATCCGCCAATCACCGGCCCCGCTTCGGAACTCGTAGGACACCTGGGCGTCGAGGCGAAGGGCGCCGGGAAGCGGCCGCTCCTCGTAGCGGCCCCGGGCGATGATCCCGTCCATTCGTCCACTACGGGCAAACCCTCGAAGCCCGACCTTAAATCCCGCGAAGAGCTCGGCGATCACCACCGCGCTTCCGACATGTCGGACCTCGAAGCTCGGGGAGTAAGCCACCCCCGCTTCGTTTTCGGCGTCGGCGAAGGTCAAGGTGTATGCGATCCAGCCGGTCAGCCGATCAAAGAGCCGAAACTTCGCGGAGAGCTCGCTTCCGTAGGCCCACGCGTCGGTCCGGGGAATGCCCGGCGAGTCTTCGCAGGCACGCGGAGAGCCCTGGGGAACGCCCGCGCCGCAGTCTTCCAGGCCGAAGAGATCGAGAAGGAGCAGCCCGTCGAAGCGATTCGCAAAGACCCGTGCTTCTACCCGAAGTCCCGGGGGCAGCCACGCACCGACCCCTGCCTCGAGCTGAATCGCCCGCTGGAGGCCGCGGTCGAGGGCGATCTGAGTCAGGCCCGGGACGGGCAAAAAGAACACCGCGGGCTGATACGCGAGGCCCGCCGCGACGGTCACGTCGAACCAAGCAAGCGGCGTGTAGCGCACGGTCAGCCGTGGCTCGGCGCTCGCTTCCCGCTCCGAGCCGGTCGTAAATAGGTCGCCCCGCACCCCAAGCTCGAGCTCGAGGGTGTTCGTAGGCTCCCACACCAGCTCTCCGTACGCCGACGCGTGGCTTCTCGCTCGGGCTCCGGCGAACGTCGGGTTGTCGATCTGCACGTCGACCTCCTGCGGAAGCGGACTACCGTCGAACGCCCGGAGTTCGCCCAGGATCCCTTCGACCTGCGCGCCGAGCCGCAGCGTCATCCGCTCGTCGCCGCGCCACTCGAGAAACACCCGCGGACCAAAGCGGACCGCCTCGACCTCGACATCGAGCTGATTGATGCCGCTCTGATCGTGACCGAAACCGAGCGCAACGCCGAACACCAGCGACTCCGTCTCGTGAACGAACCGGGCTTCGGCTCGATGAAAGAAGATGTCAATGATGTCGGGCGGTTCCTCCGGGTCGTCGAAGTCATCGAGTTCCAGCGAATCAAACACCCCGAGGACGACCAACTCGAAGCGCTCGTTGCGGCCGAGCGGATGTTCAAAGCGAAGCTGGTAGTCCCAATAGGCGGCTCGAATCTCCGGCACGAACACCGGAACGAGAAGTCCCGGGTATCCGTATCGCCCCGACACACTCAAACGCCCTTCTCCCAGCGGCAGGGAGAGCATGCCGTTGGCGTCGAGCGCTCGACCTTCGAACTCGCCGTAGATTCCGCTTCGGCCCCGCTCGGGACCCTCGCCGTCGAGCGCCGCTCCGATCCGGCTTCCGTGACGGGCGGGCGCGACCCCCGGATAGAACACTACCGGTCCGATCATGGTCGGGTGAACGTAGCCGGGGCCACCAAGCAAATGATACAGGCCAGGAAGGCGAATCCCGTCGTAGCTATAGCTCGAGCCGGCCGGCGGCGCCCCGCGAACAATGAGTAAGGAAGGCCATTCTGGGCGGGCACCGTGCCGGGCAAGGTGTCGAGAATCCGAAAGGGGTCGCCAAATGCGCCGGGGATCTCCCGGACCTCCGCAAGCTCGAAACGAGCCCCCGCTCGGGGAGGCCGGCGAACTCGCGCCGTCGCGCCGAACTCGAGCGTTTCCGCTCCGGGATCCTCCGGGGCGACCGAGTCCGGCTCGTCCGCCCGCTCGGGCTCCGCGACCCGAATGCGCACGCGGACCTCGCTTGTCAGAGGCTCGCCGCCGCGCGTCGCCGGGCGAAAGCGCGCCTCAGAAAGCGCCGCCTCAAGCAGCGATCGATAGGGCTCGGTAAGCTCGCTTGCCAAAAGCTCGGCGGTGCCGTCGCGCTCGATTCGAATCTGCCCTTCGAGCACTCCGCCGTCGGGCCCAGGCAGGTCGGGCGGAAGCGCGACCTCGGGAAGGAACTCGACCTCCGGGGGCCGAAGGTCTTGGGCGGCCACGCTCGCCGGAAGCCAAAGGAGAAGCGCTAGCCAGCGCCCGGCCTGCGGGGGCGCACCTTGACCCCACTCTCGAAACGGCGCGACCATGAAAGGCCGCCGATGACTGCTTCCGATGTCCCGGCCACCGAGCTGTGCCCCCATTGCGGAAGCCCGCATCCGATCACCTATACCCACTGTCCTCGCACTGGCAAACCGCTCGCCACCGGCACCGCGCTCGTCGGCAAGCTATTTAACGATCGGTGGCGGGTCATGGGCCTACTCGCCGAGGGGGGAATGGGGACGGTCTACATCGCGGAAGACACCCTGCTCGATCGAAAGGTCGCACTCAAACGCCTCCATCCCGAGCTGAGCCAGAACGACAAGAGCCTCGCGCGCTTCGAGCGCGAAGCCCGGGCTGCGGTGGCCACCCGCCATCAGAACATCGTCGAAGTCTACGACCTCGGCCGGGGCACCGATGGCGCCCCCTACATGGTGATGGAGTACATCAATGGGCCGTCGCTCCGCACGGTCCTTCGCCGCCACGCGCCGCTTTCGCCAAGCCGGGCCTGCGAGATCGTCTGGCAAGTCCTCGCCGCACTTCGGGCGGTCCACGCGCAGCGAATCGTCCACCGAGATCTCAAGCCCGAGAACATCCTCGTGGAGCGGACGGCCAACGGCGACGATCACATCAAGATTCTGGACTTCGGAATTTCGAAAATCAAAGAGGATGGCGACGACGATCTTCACCTCACCCGCACCGGGGTCATGCTCGGGACGCCGTACTACATGAGCCCGGAACAGGCTCGCGGCGAAAAGGACCTGGACCACCGCGTCGATCTCTATGCGGTGGGGGTCCTTCTCTACCAGTGCCTCAGTGGAAAGCTGCCGTTCGACCGCGACAACTACCACGCGCTTCTCTCGGCGATCCTCGAGGACCCCCTCGAGCCGCTCCATCGCGTCATCGATGTCCCCGGCGAGCTGTCGGAGCTGGTGAGCCGGTCCCTCGAACGGGAGCCGGAGGCCCGCTTTCAGACCGCGATCGAGATGGCGGAAGCGCTCGAACCATTTCGCGGTGGCTCCAGTCCGACGGGTCCGCGGGGCACCCGCCCGGTGCCTCGGCTGAAGCTCGGCACTCCGCGTATCTCGCGACCAGGGCCACCGTACGAGCTTCCCCGGAGCTTTGTGCAATCATCCGCGGACTGGGAAGACGAGCCGCTTCAGGAGCCCGTCGCCCCCGCCCTCTCCTTCACCCGCGAAGACGACGCCAAGGACGCGGAAACCGAAGCGACGGGCCCACAGGTGAAGGCGACGCTGATCATCACCGCGATTCAGCACGTGCAAGATACCTTCGGCCGGAATGCCGCCGAGGGACTCCTCGACGACATGGAGATCGAGCAGAAGACGCCGCTCCGGGGCGTGCTCCTGCCGGTGGCGTGGGTTCCCCTCACTACGTACGGAGCGCTTCTCCACGCGGGCGAGACGAGGCTCGGTTCGGGAAGCGGTGCGGTGGCGGCCGAGCTTGGTCGTGCGGCGGCGAGCCTCGACCTCCCCCAGACCCATCGACTCTTTCTCCGAAATGCGACGCCGTTTCGCGCCATTGAACGTCTGCCGAAGCTATTTCGCGCCTATCACTCCACCGGCACGGTGACGGTCATCGAAGGCGCCCCGCTTTCCTACCGCATTGTCGTCTCGGGCCTCGAGCCCGAACCGCCATTTCATGCGGTTGCGATGGTCGGATTCTATCGTCGGCTCTTCGAGCTCGCCGGAGCCAAGAAGACGAGGGCCACCCTCGTCTCGTCGCGGGCGCGAGGCGACTCCGAAACCGCGACCTCGCTCCGCTTCGAGCTCTAACCAGAACATCCGCAGCCGATGTGGGTCGCGGATACGAAGCACCGCGTTCCGCGCCGGCGGAGTTTGCGCGATGCGGCTATACGGTTCGACTGGCGAGGAGTTCCTCGACCTGACCCGGTTCCTTTGGAATGTGGGCAGTCAGATTTTCGTTCCCGTCACCGGTCACCAACACGTCGTCCTCGATGCGGATGCCGATCCCCTGGTAGCGAGGGTCGACTTCCGCCGTCTCCGAGACGTAGATCCCGGGCTCGACGGTGAGCACGAATCCCTCCTCGAGCGGACGGGCGTTCCCGTCCACGAAGTAGGGGCCGACATCGTGCACGTCCATCCCGAGCCAGTGCGACGTTCGATGCATGTAGTAGGGCTTGTAGAGCTCCTCTTCGATGGCTTTTTCGAACGGGCCCTCGATGAGGCCGAGTTGAATCATCCCTTCGGTGAGGACTCTGACCGCCACCTGATGCACATCGTCGAGCGTCGCCCCCGGCTTCACCGCGGAAACCGCAGCCTTCTGCGACGCGAGCACCAGATCGTAGAGCTCCCGCTGCGGATCGCTAAACGCGCCATTGACCGGGAAGGTCCGGGTCACATCGGCCGCGTAGTAGCCATACTCGCACCCCGCGTCGATCAGGAGAAGATCGCCGTCCTCAAGCTGGCGGTCATTCTTTCGGTAGTGGAGGACCGTCGCATTTCGACCCGACCCGACGATGCTTCCATAGGCCGGTCGCTCGGCGCCGTTGGCCCGGAACGAGTGCAAGATCTCGGCCTCGACCTGGTACTCGAACACCCCCGGCCGAGCCACCTCCATCGCTCGCTGGTGGGCTTCGCCGGTGATCGCCGCAGCCCGGCGCATCGCGTCAAGCTCTCCGGTTTCCTTCCGAAGCCGCATCTCGTGGAGGACGAGCCCGGGATCGACGATCTCACCCGGGGGCCGCACTCCGGTGCGAGCCTTCCGACGCACCGCATCGATGGCTCGAAGAAGCTGGTCGTCGAACCCTCGATTCACTCCGAGCCGATAGTGGAGCCGGTGCACGTCGGAGAGGTAGTCGGGGAGCTTCTCCGCGAGCTCATGGATCGGATAGGCTGCGTCGACGCCAAAGTCCGCGAGCGCTCCCTCGACCCCCGCCCGAGGCCCATCCCAGACCTCTCGATTCGGGTCCCGCTTGCGCACAAACAGCACCGAGCGATGTTCCTTGTGGGCGTTGGTCAAGACGAGGACCGATTCCGGCTCGTCGAAGCCGGTCAGATAGAAAAGATCCGAGTCCTGGCGGTATTCGTGCTCGACGTCGTTGTTCCGAATGGCGACCGGAGCCGACGGAAACACGGCCACCCCCGCGCCAATTTGCTCCAAGAACTTCTCACGGCGCTTTCCATACATCCTTCTGGTGTTCTACGGACCGACGCGAACGTCAAGGGTCTTCCCATCCGCGCATCGCGCTTCCGCCGAAATCTCCGCGAGGGGCTATAGTGGTGCGGTGAAGTCCAAGCCACCGAAGTTCCAAATCGGTCAGATCGTTCGCCACCTCCGCTTCGATTATCGGGGCGTGGTGATCGATTGCGACCTCACGTTTCAGCAGAGCGAGCAATGGTACGAAGAGGTGGCGCAGTCTCGGCCCCCAAAGGACGCGCCGTGGTACCGGGTGCTCGTCCACGAAAGCGACCACCAGACCTACGTCGCCGAGCGACATCTTATGGCGGACGACTCTCCCGCCCCGGTCGAGCACCCCGAGGTGTTTGCCCACTTCGATGGATATCGCGACGGCCACTACGTGCGCGACCGAAACCTCAACTGAGGGTCACCACGCTACCGCATAGTCTTCGCCGATCGTCCCCGACTCCGCGTGAAGAAAATGCACGTTCGTGCCACCCTGATTCGTCGCGAGCTCTCGCCCGAAGTGGAGACCCGTGGCCTTGGCGAGGCGCCGGTCACGAAGGAGGAGTGTCGCTCCAAGAAGGTCTGGCCCCCGAGACCGCAGCCGATCCCCGAAGCTCGCGTAGAGGCGCCGGAGCGATGCTTTGTTTCCGACCCGATGGCCATGCGGCGGGTTGGTGACGACCGAAAACTCGGGCCGGGTGAGAGACGCCGCTCGGCCAAGGGGTGCGCATTCGACGCTGAGCCAGCCCGTCACTCCTGCGCGGTCCGCGTTGTTTCGGGTCGCCTCGATGGCTCCCGCATCTCGATCCGACGCGAAGATCGTCGGGGCCGCCGGTGGTTCCCTCGAACCGAGGGCCTCCCGGAGCCGGCGATACTCGTCTGCGTCAAAGTTGGGAAAACGCTCGAATGCAAAGGTTCGAGTGAGATTCGGCGGGCGCCCCGATCGAAGGAGCGCTGCTTCGATCGGAATCGTACCCGAGCCGCAGAACGGATCGACGATCGCACCCGACGGCGCAGCAAAGAGAACGAGGGCGCGGGCGAGGTCTTCGCGAAGCGGCGCTTTTCCAGTGGCCGCCCGATAGCCTCGGCGGCTCAACACGCCCCCCGCCGCGTCGACGGAGAGAGTGCACCGGTCGTGAACAAAGTCGGCATGCACCGTCAGGTCGGCAGGGCCCTCGGCGGGGGAAACCTCCTCGCCCACCGCCTCCCCAACTCCCCGGAGCACCCGCTCCACGATCGCACCACTGTGGTAGAGCCGGCTCCGACGCGCGGTGGCGCGCACCTCCACCCGCCCGCCGTCCACAAGCCACGGTGACCAGTCGACCTCACGGACCGCCCGAACGAGCTGCGGAAAGCGAACCGCCCGGAAGTGGGCAAGCCGCACCTCTAGGGTAAGGCCAAGGCCTGCGGCAAGGCCAAGCTGATAGAGCTCCAAAAGGCTCCCATCGACCACGACTCGCTGCTCTTCGAGTTCCGGCCGCCGACCCACGACCGCCGCCACCTCGTCGGCCAGGAGTTCGGTTAGGCCGATGCCCGCGCCGATCGCAATTCGCATGCTGCGGCAAAGGACGCTCCCTCGAGCGGTTTGTCAACCTCCGACCGGGACCCCCACGGGGCCCTGCGGTCCCCTCGAAGGAACGACCTCGGCCACGGGAGTCGCCCTTGTGACGCGCTGCACATAGTCCCGGAAGGGCTCCGCCAGGCGATGCAGTGGCGTATCGAGCTCGGGGGCGAGAATGTTCTCGATCAACCCGGCGAGGCTCGCATCGATCGATGTCAGCTTCGGACCAAAGAAGAACGGTCCCTGGAACAAACGGTTCAGGGCCGTGAGGTCTTCTCCAGCGAGCATCACGATCTCCTCCTCGGTCATCCGACCGAGCCCCTGAGCGTGCATCGCGGTCCGTACCTGGCGCCGAACGAGTCGAAACACCAGGTGAGACAGCGGGAGCGGAAGCGCCCCGAAGAACGCCTGCCGAACGTTGTCCCCGTTGTGCTCCCAACGAAAATAGGTCTGCGCCCAATAAAGATGCTCCTCGATAAGCCGGCGGGCGGCTACCGCTACCCCCTTGTCTTCGGGGCGAAGACCCGGGTCGAAGTCGACCTCGTAGCGCCGCTCGAGATGCTGTTGGATGAGACGGCTGTCCGCGATGATCTCGTCCCCGTCGTGCAGGAACGGAATCTTTCCTCGTGGTCCCCTTCGGGGGTCGCTCGGACGAAGCTCATGGTCCAGTCCGCTCATCGCCAGGAGGATCTCAGCTTTTCGGCAGAACGGACTGGCGGTGGCGACTCCAAACGCGCTTGGTGCGGTCTCCAGAATCAGCATGTCATCCCCTTGGCCGCGAGCCCTCCCGTGATCTGGGTGAGTCCCGGATTCACGGCTCGTGTCAGTCTCTTGTGGGTCATGGGTCCTTCCTCGGCGGGTTTGTGTCCGCCCTTTCCCCTCCCCGACGCTTCGAGGCACGGGATTTCGACGGCCCCGAAAAAAAAACCGGAAGACCGCGGTTCTCGGACTACCGACCGTGCTCGACGAGCTCCGAGAGGCGCCGGATTCCCTCGGCTTGACTCGCGGCAAGGTCACCGGCCCAGGCTTCGGCGGGATGGGCCCCGCCCCGAGCCGACGCAGCGCGAAGCTCTTGTTCCGAACGCGGGTTCCGATACCAGTCGGCGTCAAACCGCTCCCGAAGCCCGTGCGCCAGTCGGAGCGCTACCAGCCGGCCTCGAAAACGTGGGCCAAGCGCGGCGGGCGCGCGAACGAGGTAGGGCACAAACGACGCCGGCACCGCAAACCCGAGAGCTTCGGAAAGTCGCG
The DNA here is from genome assembly GCA_039187775.1 of Myxococcota bacterium. GTDB lineage: Bacteria > Myxococcota_A > Polyangia > Polyangiales > JBCCZL01 > JBCCZL01. The sequence continues at coordinate 7,261 of JBCCZL010000038.1, read as the reverse complement.
CCTCCGCCGAACCATCGTCTCCCGACAGGCCAAGAAACGCCGCGGCGGACCACCGAAGTTCCAGTACCGCGGTCGCTGCGGCGAGCCGCGCGCCCACTTCCGAACTCGCGCGATCCATCCCCTGACTCGCCCGAAGGAACTCTCGGTCGGAAAACAGCAGCGCAAGGAGCGCGCCGATCGTCCGCGGCACCGACGCCGAAAGCGAAAACCGAAACGGAGAGGGAATCCCCGGATGCGTCAGCGCGTAGCCGAGCGCCTGACCGAGCCCCTCGGCCGCGGCGAGCTCCGACAAGAACCCCAGTTCGAGTGACGACGGTCGGATGTGGATCTTCGTCGGCACCGCCCGAGGCACCACCCGATTTCGGGGGTGCCATTCGCGATGGGCCCGCTCCACCCGGACCCGGTCCCGAAGGTCCCGCGCGACGCCGAGCCCATCGAGCGCTTCCGCGATCCGTCGAAATCGTCCCTCTCGAGGCTTGCGAAATCGCTGTCCCGCGGTCGCGAGGGCAGCGAACAGATCGGACGCCGCCCTCGGGGGCTGGGCTTCGGCCACGTTCGACACGATGGCTCGGGCCTCGCTGGAAAGCTCGGAAGTTTCGTCCAGCACCGAGCGCGCAGCCTCCAGCAGATCCCGGGGACCGGCGTCGGGGTGCGGCTCCGACCCATAGACCTTCGCGGCTTTTTCGTACGCGGCAAACTTCGCGTCGGCGATGTCCGGTGACGGAGCGAGGGCCCGACTCAGCGCGCTCACGAGAGCTCTCCGTCCCGCCGAATGACCTTCGAGAAAGGTCGGAAGAAATGCGCCAAGCTCGAGCGCGACACCGTCGGAAGGCCGCACCTCTACGCTTTGAAGGCCCCGAAGCGACGCCCGAAGGGGAGCGAGTTCCTCATCGAGGATCAGTCGCGCGAGCTGGCCCCGGGTCGCCGCCGCTTCCCCCTCCTCGAGACCCTGCGGATCGATGGCTTCCAGCACCGATGCGACCTTCGGGGTGAACTCGGAAGCGATGGCCCCGAGCCGCGGCGCCGGCTGAAGGAGCTCGTCTCCCCGCGCCCCGCGCCACCGCGCGACAAAGTCGCGGACTCGATCTGCCGGGTCGTCGCTCTGCATCCTTCCGCGCCTGAGTGGGCCTAATAGCCGAGCCGCGCTCCCACCGCGAGCACGAGGAATACGTCCGGCTGACGCTCCGAGGCGCCGAGCTGGTAACCGCCGTAGAACGTGCCCGTGAGCGCTACCGCGCTATCTCGAAGAAAGAGGTCGACACCGAAACCAAACACGGCAAGCCCCGCAAACTGATTCTCTCCGGGAAGGAGCTGCGAGCCAACGACCGCGCCGCCCGCCCCATCCACCGCCACGTCGTCGATGGTGTCTTCGGCGAGACGGGTGAAGCTTGCCCCCACTCCGAGAAGCACATGCGGGCGGTAGATCTCGTTGGGAAAGAGCGCCACGTTCAATCGGAGGTCCGCGGTCAGGCGGTAGTCCTGGCTCATGCCCGGACGCGCACCGGCCGCCGGCGAGGTGAATCCGACGGCTGGCCCCAGGCTCACCAGACGCTGATCGTCAAAATAGAAATCGGCATCCCACCCCACGAAGATCCCCGCTCCGCTTCCCACGTCCAACCCGACGAGGAGGCCGTCGCTCGCAAAGCGAGGTTCGTCCGCCGCCGCGGACCTCGGTCCCAGGAGGGCGAGGCCCAGAGGGAGAACCATGAACCAGCCGCTCCATCTCTTCATCGCCCGCGATAGTAACGCCTTCTCGATGCGGTCACACGTCGGCTACCTTTCGCCGGTGCTCCCTCGTCTTCCGCCCTTGGCTCGCTGGCTCGCGACCTCCGTCGCGCTCGCGGGCGTGCTTGGCGGCTGCTCGCCGCTTCTCTACGTCGGACATCGGGTGTTTTCGAGCGAAGGGGGAGAGATCGAGCTCGGCGAGTCGGTGAGCTCGAGCACCGCGGGGAGCGCCGACGACTATCAACCCACCTGCGGCTCCGATGCGGGGGACAACGCCTGGGAGTTCATCGCCCCGTCGAGCGGCCACTTTCGCGCACGGGTCGACGCCGAGTACGACTCGGTTCTCGCCATCTACCAAGGTCAGCAGGAGCTTCAATGCAACGACGACCACGGGAGCACTCGGTCAAGCCAGCTCGAAATCGACCTCGTTCAGGGAAGCCGCTACACGCTGGTCGTCGACGGTTATTCCAGCGCCACCGGGAGCTATGATCTTTCGATTCATCGGGAGGGTCCAGCGGCCGCGCAGCCGGCTCCTCCTCCCGCGCCTCCAGGCGCGCCGCCGACGCCTCCCGCGCCTCAAGCGTCCGCTCGCTGTGAAAACGCGCCCGAGCTCGATGTGGGAATTGTCGAAGGTCGGATCGAGGCCGAGGGGAGCTTCTCGGTGAGCTGCGGGTCGGCGGGTCCGGGAGGCGACATCGTGTACCGGCTCGAGGTGCCGAGCAGCAGCGTGCTCCACCTCATTCAGCGCTCCGAGTTCGACGCGATCATCGAGCTTCGGGCCGCGTGCACGGACCAGGTCGTCGCCTGCGCGGACGACGCTCCGGATACGCGGCGAACCGAGATCTTCACGCCGGTCGAACCGGGAACCTATTACGTGATCGTCGACACCTATCGCGCCGGAGCGACCGGGCCATTCCTCCTCGAGACCCGCATCGAGCCCACCGATGAGCCCCCCGCTCAAAGGACCTCCGAATGACGCATCACGAACCCTTCATCGATCGACTCGCCTTCGTTGGTGGCGGCAATATGGCCGAAGCGCTGATTCGCGGCCTTCGGGATGGACCGCTTCGAGCGGCGCCCATCGCGGTGAGCGACATTCGGCCGGACCGCCTCCACGAGCTCGCCGACCGCTACGACATCGCCCCCGCGGAAAGCAACGTGCAGGCGGTGGCCGACGCCCCCGTCGCAGTGCTTGCGGTGAAGCCGCAGAAGCTCCCAGAGGTCCTTGGCGAGGTGAAAAACCACACCCAAGGCAAGCTCATCGTCTCGGTGGTTGCCGGCGTCTCCTCGTCGGCGATCGAGAAGGTCGTCGCGAAGGATGCGCGAGTGATCCGCGCGATGCCCAACACTCCTGCCCTCGTCGGCGCCGGAGCCACCGCGGTCGCTCCGGGCGCGCGAGCCGGAGTCGAAGATCTGGCGCTCGCGGAACGGCTCTTCGAGAGCGTGGGCACGGTCTATCGCGTGGACGAAACACAGATCGACGCGGTGACCGGCCTCGCGGGCTCAGGCCCTGCGTACGTGTTCCTGTTCATTGAAGCCCTCCGCGACGCGGGGATCGCCGCGGGCCTTTCCCCCGAGGTGGCGGGCGCACTCGCGGCGCAGACGGTGTACGGCGCAGCCACCCTCCTTCGAGAGACCGAGGAAGATCCGGAAGCCCTTCGGAGAAACGTCACGAGTCCTCACGGCACCACCGAACGCGGAGTCGCTCGCCTCCAGGCCGAGCGCCTTTCGGAAGCGGTGAAGGCTGCGGTCCTCGACGCCCAAGCGCGTTCCCGCGAGCTCGGCGGAGAGTTCGACCGCGCGATCGACGAAGCGCTCGCCAACGGACGAGGGGGCTAGCAACCTCGGCGCGATTGCGACGCACCGTTCTGACCGGGATTGCCCGCACTGGATCCGCCCGTGCCTCCACTTCCGATCGAGAACGTGTTTCCGGAATCCGAGCTAAGGCTCGATGTCCCGCTGCACACGATTCCGACCGAGGGGCCTCCTCCTCCCCCGCCGCCGTGGCCGCCGCGGCCGCCGGCGCCGCCGGCGCCGCCCGCACCGCCAAACCCCCCGTCGTCCTGCTCGCCGCTTCCGCCGTAGGGCCCTCCCAACCCTGAACGTCCACCGCTACCGCCACTGCCGCCGGTCCCTCCGCGCCCCCCGGCGCCGCCGGGGCCGGTCCGAACCTCGCAGTCGATCACCGCAACCGTCGAGTTGAAGAGCGCAAGCCCGAGAGACGCCCCGCCGCCGGTCCCTCGGGTCGCCGCCGCACCGCGACATCCGCCGCCGCCGCCGCCACCGCCGCTCGATCCGTAGCTGTCGCAGCCATCGTTGCCCCCGCCGCCTCCGCCGCCTCCGCCGCCGCCGTTGCCGTGGGTGCCGACAGAGCCGCTCAGTCCATTGGCGATGGTGTAACCGCCCGAAGATACGCTCCCGAAGTTTTCCCCACCGGACCCATCGGCGCCGGGGCGTCCCGCGCTGCCCGTCCCCCCTGGAGCGCCATTGCCGCCGCCTCCGCCCGCCCCTCCGACGCCGCCGGGCGTTCCCCCCGTTCCGCGACTGCCGATCGTGCCCGCACTATCGCCCCGGCCCGGAAGGCCGCCGCGGCCTCCGATGCGTCCGCAGGCGCTGGTTCCTCCCACGCCACCTTGGGGCCGGGTGCAGCTGGAGCAAAGGCCGCCGCTGTCCTCGCAGCCCGGGACTCCTCGGCCCCCATTGCCACCCACCGTTCCTGCGAGGCCGTTTTGTCCTCCGGTGCCGGTGCCGCCGGCTCCCGCCTCGAGGATCACCGCGCGAAACGTCATGTTCGTCGCCGAGACGAGCCGGGCCGCGATCGAGCTTCCGCCCGGTGCGGAATTCGCACCCGCGGTGATGCTCAGAAGCTGAAGTTCGACATCGCTCACCGTCGTCCCGGTCACCCCTTCGGTGGCGCCCGCGATCTCGGTGGTCGCGGTTCTCGAGCGGGACCAGCCATCGCTCGCCCGATACCCGCCGTAGACCGATACCCCGCTCCGAAGGGTGACGGTTTCCACGTAGCGACCCTCCGATACGTAGACGTCGAGGCCCGCGAGTGCCGCCGCATCGATTCCGGCCTGAATCGTCTGCTTCGGGGCGGCGATGGTTCCACCGTTGCTGTTCTGTCCGCTCACCCCATCGACAAAGATCGCGCCTAGAACGTCGCCATCGATCCCGTCGCAGTTGCGATCGAGGAACTCGAGGTCCGGCACGTCCATTCCCCCGTCGATCATGCACTCACACCCGTTGTCTGCCTCGCCGTCGCCATCGCGAAAGCCCGCCTCGCACTCGAAGCCGCAGTCCCCCGCCTCGCAGATCGCGACCTGGTGATTCTCCGGCGGGGCCAGGGGGCAGACCACGCAGTCGTTGTTCCCGGTGGGACCGCACGCCTGGGGATCGGTAAGGTTCTCGCTCGGCGCGTGCACGCAGCGGTCGGCTCCTTCGTCACAGCCATCGGTCGTGCACGAGTCGTTGTCATCGCAGTCCCGGGTTCCCGGCGACATGCACATCGTGCCGACGCAGACTTCTTCTCCCGAACAGAACATCATGTCGTCGCAGTCGGTGTCGAACTCGCACGCGGTGGGCACGATGCACCCCCGCGCCTCACGACACACCGTCCCCGCCGGACAGCGCCCATCGTCCGGCTGAAAGACGCAGACCCCGTCCGCACCGCAGCTATCCACCGTGCATGCGATCCCATCGGAGCAAGCCCGCTCCTCCGAACAGCCGGCGTCGACCGAGTTCCCGCCGTCTCCCGCGTCGCTGGCCGGCGCGGGATCCGCCCCGCTGCTCGCACAGCCCGCGACAACCCAAATGAGAATGAACCGATACCCCACCGCCCCACCATAGCCGATCCTCGGGAACCTGGGTCGACGAGCCAAAAGCTGTCACCGGGCCGCGACGGGCGCCCCATCATCCGGTGAACCGCCGATGAAGCACCGCTCGCCACCGCCCGGCCGGCTACGCGGGACGGGGGCCAAAGATCGCGGTGCCTACCCGCACCTCCGTCGAGCCTTCCGCAATCGCCTCCTCGAGGTCGGCGCTCATGCCCATCGAGAGCCCTCGGAGGCCGAGCGCTTCTCCGAGCTCCCGGAGCGCACGAAAATGCATGCGGGCGTCGCCGAGGGGAGGAATCGTCATCAGGCCTCGCACCTCGAGCGCCGGCATGTTCGCACGGATCTCCAAAAGGAGCGGTCGCGCCTCCTCCGGACCACAGCCTCCTTTTTGGGTTTCGCGCGCCACGTTCACCTGGAGGTGAATCGGCGTCACCACCCCGGCGGCACGGCTCCGCTTGTCGATCTCGCGGGCGAGCCGGAGCGAATCCACCTTCGCAATCTCCGCGCCGACCCTCACCACATCCTTCGCCTTGTTTCGCTGGAGCCGGCCAATGAACTGAAAGCGCACCGAAACGCCGGTCAGCGCTTCGGCCTTTTCCACGAGCTCCTGCGCGTAGTTTTCGCCGAACACATCCTGACCGGCAGCGTGCGCCGCAAGGATCGCCTCGGGAGGATGGCGCTTTGACACTGCGATCAACCGAACCGTGGCCGGGTCGCGCCCTGCACGCTCGCAGGCGATCTCGATCCGGCGACGCACTGCCTGAAGGTTCGCCTCCACCTGGGCAACGCCGGTCACGGCCAGCTCGAAAGTGCGCCCACTTTGGCGAGGAGGCGAAGCGACTCGGCGGCGGGAAGGCCCACCACATTGTGATACGACCCTTCGATGCGTTCGACGAGTCCCGCGCCAAGGCCCTGAATCGCGTAGCTCCCGGCTTTGTCCCGCCCCTCCCCGCGCTCGACGTAGGCGGCGATCGTCTCCGGCGTCAGCGGTCGAAACCAGACCCGCGTCTCCGCCACCACGCCCGCGGCGAGTCCCTCCGCGATCACAAAAACGCCGGTGAGCACAGAATGCTCGCGGCCGGAGAGAAGCCCGAGCATCCGCGTCGCATCCTGGTCATCGATCGGCTTGGTCAATAGGGCATCGCCCACGCAGACCACGGTGTCGGCGCCCAGCACCGCGCCCACCCCTCGCCGGTTCGCCACCGTGCGCGCCTTGTCCTCGGCGAGGCGGCGTACGTAGGCGGCCGGGGTTTCGCTCGGCGACGGCGATTCGTCGACGTCGGCGCTCTCCACCTCGAACACCAGGCCAAGCTGGGCCAGGATTTCCCGCCGCCGCGGCGAGGCCGACGCGAGGACCAGCGGCATCGTCAGCGGGGTAACTCGCAGCGACACGGCTAGGCTTTGCCCTGCTCTTCGAGAAAACGCTGGTAGCGTCGAACGTAGGTTCGACTGACCTGGGCGGGATCGAGCCGGAGAAACTTCGCCACCTCGGTGAGAAACCCTCGGACGTAGACCGGCGCGGGAAGCCGGTCGTAGGCATCGCCTTCGATCGCCGCGAGATAGCCGGCGCCAATCTTCGTCCGCTGGCTGATCTCCGACACTTCGACGCCTTGCGATTCGCGCACCGCCCGGAGGAGCGAGCCAGTGTATTCGGTGTCCGGGGTGATCACCGGCGGCGGCGGCGCTGGCTCGGTCTCATC
>JBCCZL010000037.1:0-28963 GCA_039187775.1 Myxococcota bacterium | reverse complement strand
TCCGGCCCCGAGCGCTGGCTCGATCATACAGAACCGTCCTCAGCAACCGGGTCACGGCCGGGTACATGCTCGCGAGCGGGACCATCTTCGCGGCGCTGTTCGCGTTCCTGAGCACCTCCGAGCAGATCTTCCGCGATGTCTTCAAGCAGGGTGACCGGTTCGCGCTCTGGTTCGGCACAATCGCCATTGCGATGAGTGGCGCGAGCTTCTTGAACGCTCGCCTCGTGGAGCGCGTGGGCATGCGGCGCCTGAGTCAGCTCTCGCTCGTCGGCTTCATAAGCACCGCCGCGCTGTTGCTGGTTCTCACCTGGACGCTTGGGCCTCGGCTCGAGGTCTTCGTCCCTCTCTTCGCCGTCGTGTTTGCGCAGTTCGGACTGATCGGCGCGAACTTCAGCGCCCTGGCCATGGAGCCGGTCGGACAGTGCGCCGGGACTGCGGCAGCGGCCTACGGCTTCGCAACGACGACGGTCGCGGCTGCCATCGGTGGCGTCGTCGCGGGTTCCTTCGACGGCACGCTGTTTCCTGTGCTGCTCGGGTACGTCGGGCTCGGCTTCGTGTGCCTCCTCTTCGTAGCGGTGGCAGAGCGCGGGCGTCTGTTCGTTCGCGCGTAGCGGGGGCTCGGTGCACGCGCCGAACACGCTCGCCCGGCTCTCCAAATGTGATGTTTGCTCTTACCCGGGAGTGAGCTCAGCACGCCGACAACCCACTCCCCCTCCGTGGCCAACCGAACAGCCCCTTGGTGAGCTCGGAGATAGAGTCGAGTGCCTATCGGCTGGCCCAGAACACGAGTGGATTCGTGTGGTTCGGACGACACCGCAAACAACGGGTACCCTCTATCAGGTCTCTACCAACACGCGAGCGCGCGTGTCTTCACCGTTGGGCACCCACGGTCGCTCGTCAGGTGCCTCGGTGCCCAGCAGCATCGACGGCGTCATTGGTCGAAGATATCGATCCACGATGACAGAGACCCACCGGCCCGGCTCCCGAGACGCGGACCGGCGATCGACCTTCCCCGGCGCCCCGCCTGCTAAGCGCAGGCCAGAGGGCCGAACGAGCTCGGAAACGCGTGCATAACAGTGCAGAGCGCAAAGTGCAGGTTCGGCACGATGCGGACGGCGCGGTTCTGGGTCACGAACAAGTCGTCATCCTCACCTTTGTGGACGCCGATCAGGTATCTTGTCCGTCCCGAAACGAACGTGATGCCCGAACCGCTCATACCACCGGTGGTATCGCACCTGTACTCCAGCTCCTGCGCGACCGACCTGAGTTCGCAATCCGACCGGTACATAAAGCCGCCGCAGCGCGGAAACGAAGCGCGGGGTGCAGTCCAGCACCACTGGTTCGCGCCTGGATATCCTCGAATCGAAATGGACCGATCTTCGTCCGAGGACCGGGCAGTGCGGAGCTTGTGGAAGCCCCGCGAGGCCGTCGCGGCGGTGTCAGGGAATACGACCAGCGCTATGTCGTTCGTCGAGCCGGTGCCGTACACGAAGAAGAAGCTGGAGAAAATGCTGGGGAACGTGTTGTTCGCACCGTTGCGTGCCGGCTGGAACATCACGTTGTTTGTGAGGGGTGAGAAGCAATGGCCGGACGTGACCACGTGACGGGGTCCAATGAGCGTCCCAGTGCACCGGTTGAATGTGATCGTTCCCCCTCCATTTACCAAGCGCGTGAAGAGCCTCCCGACTTGCCGAGCAGGTGCATTCCTTAGCCCTGAGGTGACGGGGGTCCGGTCATCGGTGCCCACAATGACCGGCGAGCGGACAACGCCGATGTCGGAGGAGGCGGCGGCGGAGACCGGGGCAGTGCCCGACTCGGCGAACGCACCAAGCTCTTCCGGCACGTCGAGGCTGTCTAGACGATAGACGTCGTCGCCGGCGACCATGATTGCGGCCGCACCCAGTGCTTGACGCAAGTTGACACCTTCGATCTCCTGCGCCCGTGCCAGCTCCTCGGAGCTCACCCGAGTCCAGCCATGCGCATCCGCGAACGCGACAGCTTCCTCTTCAACCGCTTCCTCGACGGTTACTGCACAGCCAGTGACCGCAAGCACTCCACAAACAAGCACGAGCCGATGGGGTACGAGTTTCGATTGCATGTTCTACTCCTGTCCTTCCTCGCACCGTTGGCCGCGCGGCGAGAGATCTCTGGCGTCGCCGACTGCGCGGCGGTTCCCAGAGGCCATCCTTGAGGGCCCGAGAGGAGGCGACCGCGTTGTGCGCATGCCGAAAGTGATGCTGGCGTAGCTTTGTGTGCGTCACCCTACAGATGATGCGAATCGACTCGCGGCACTATGGTCAATTCACTGACGCTCATCCGTTGGACTCTGCGGCGCTTCGCGCGCTCCAGACAGGATCGGATATGAAGTGGCCGCGAGTACATGGACGCCGTCCGGTGAGGTATCCGCGTGACCGGGAGTCCCCCAAATGAGAAAGAGATCGGCTCCTGAGCGAGCAAAGCCGAAGCGCGCCGAGCGCTCCAGCCCTCACACCAGCGACGGGGCCACGTTCGAAACGTCGGTCTTGGGATGATTGGGGCGAACATTGGTGGTATCCAGCGGCGAGGAGATTCCAGTTCGAACGGTGGCGCTCGAATCTTCGCCAACGATGGCACGGGGACGCTCACCCTGATGCAGCATGTGGCGCCAGGTGCGCGGAGTCGCGGCGTGGGAATCGGTGACCTCAATGGCGACGGGCTGCCCGATATCGTTGTCTCGAACGATGGCGGCACGACCCCGATCTGGTTCAACTCCTGCACGATGTAGCGCAACCCTCGATCACTGCTGGGATAGCGGAGCGCGCGAAGCGCATCACGGGCGAGAGTTGCGTGGTCGGGCGGATCCGCCCACAACGGCCGCTACGACATTTAGCGGTTCGCCTCTCTCGCGGTTGTCCCGGCGTGCCGCGAGTTCTTAGACAGAGCGGCGTTGGTCTTGGCAGTGCTGTTCAGTTTTCGATCAGTGGCCGCCGGGGGGGAGGTTTGGGTCGTCGAGGAAGTTTGCATCGATTGGGCCGTCGAACATGACATAGGCGGTGCACCTCTCTGCGACGCAATTGTCAGCGTGGAGCTCGCCTGCGGGCTGATACCAGTACGAGCCGCGATGAAGGACGGATGCAGATTCCTCGCTGCCCCCTTCGCCCCAATGTTTCATTGCGCCCTCGATGAGAAAGCTGTGGTAGTTGTGGCTGTGGGCATATGGCGAAGCCCATGACTCGAGCCCGTATCATCGGGCACGACGTGGGCCCTGGGTGTCCAGCGGCTGGGTCGTGACCTGAGCCGTGTCAGCGCTCATCGCGCTCAGGGTTCGCAGGGTTGGAGCGGAAGGCACATGAGGGCCGACCGGTATGTCCTTCTACCATTCAAGCGCCGTTCACTACCGCTCAGCAGCCAACGTTCCCAAATAGACTCGCGTGATGACCCCAAGGGAAATGGTCGCCGCGATGGACTGGTCGGTTCGGCCCCACAGCTATGGTCAAAGCGAGCCGGGGGTTTTGACCTTATGGGACGCCGACATTGAAGGGAACAAAACGGCGGCCCAGGAAGCTGGTGATGAGACGTTGGGCAATCTTGTCTGTCATCAGTCGGTCGTTTCGCCCGCGGCACTCGCCCTTGTCGACCCATTGCTGATCGTCGCGAAGTCGAATCACCCGCGCCGTCACGTGGCTATCGAAACGTTGGAGGTGTTTCTCAGCGCTGCTACGTATGCAGCGCGTGTTGGCGCGATCGCGGCGGCTTCGAACCCGCTTGCGGAAGGTGCATTCACGCCTGCGCCGGTTCTTCAGGTTGAGCTCGCGGCGATTCGGAAGATGCAGGAGCGAATCGAATCGCTAGTCGAAACCTGGGCCGAGTTGGCTCGGAGTGAACAGCTCGCTTGGAATGTGCGCGAAGCCTGCCTTGGGGTGCTTTCCCACGTGGTCTGTGATGCCAGGGTGGATGCGGCAAGACGGACCGTTCGTGAAGTGTACGCCGGGCTCGACCATGGGAAGCGAGAGTCCGTAGCTTGGTTGATAGAACTCATAGCCCGCCGGGAGAGCGGTAAACGCTGTTGATGAAACGCTGTTGATGAAACGCTTTGGCGATTTCGCCGTGCCGACGGATGCAAGCCAACGCTGGCCGTACGGAATCCGTGGGCGAAACGCGAACACTGCGGCAGATGCTACACCTCCCCAACCAACTGGGCCGACAGGCCCTGGAACGCCTGACGCTTTGCGTTGGCTGGCGCGCCTCCGCCCCAGAGAGCTCGGTCCACAGCAACCATGAGGCAGGGTCGCGCGAGCAGGGTTGCTCGGATGTGCTCGCGTGGCCTGTTGTTCCGCCGAGCTCTTGGATTTCATGGATTGCCATGACTCCTCGGTCCGATGACCGCATCGAGCCCTTTACGCATCACGAAGCCTAGCGACATCGCTCTCCCCCGTCCCCTTCGGAATCTATCACGTCCGGGCTCCGGGCTTGTGTCCCAACGCGCCTGGCGCAATCCACCTGGCGCGAGATCTAGCCCGCATCGGTCACCAGAGGGGATGGATCGCGTTCGAAAGTGCTGGATTCCCGCGGACCTCGGACTGGAAGACGCCACAGTGGTACTCGACGTACCGCGAGGACGGCTGGAGGGAGAAGGCCGTGGGAATGCGGTGCTTTCGGGCGCGAGACGCGCCGATTGGTGACCGATGCGGGCTAGCTGGTGGTGGCTTGGCTACACGGCATCGAGTAGACGTTGAAGCATCTCACGCCGGTCTCGATATGGGTTCTCGCCGTCGATTTCATGCTCGAGAAGACTGTAGTTCTCGTCCGTGACGATCGCGGACAGGTGTGCCTCGATATCCGGGTCGACCTCGAAGACACGCCTACGCAGCTTTGCAAGCGCGGGTTTGAGGGCGCCGGCCACCTTCCGCTCTGCGGCATGCTCGAGTGCCTTCTTTAGGTCTTCCGGGCCCCGCGACTGCTTGATCGCCTCGATGATTTTCGCATCCGAGGCCTCGGCTCGACCGAGCCCGAGCCCCGGCCGCGAATGAAATGCGGTAGCGAGCTCCGCGGGCGCGTCAGGTGTTCGCCGAAGCGCGCCCGCCGCCAAGCGAAAACGAGCCTCGACGTGCTCGGGCGCCCCCTTCTCCCAACTCTCGACCATGCCGAGCGCGGTCTCCGGTGGCAGCGTCACCCAGGCTGCTGCGGCGGCGCCGTAGCGCTCCTCGTACTTCGTGGCCATGAACTCGGCCAGGCGCTCTCGTTCGTCTACTTCGAGGAGGGTCACCGATCGCTCCAGCAAATCGGCAAAGGGTCGAACGCGCTGCTGAAATACGCGCCGTCGCGTCGCCTCGGACTTCGGGATGGCCCCCGGAACCAGATCGAAGATCCGAAGCGCTGAGCGTGCGATGCGCGCATCCTTTTCGACGAGCCCCCCAATCGCCGCCGCGACCACGAGCTCGTTGCGGTCCGGAAAACCCGCGTTCCTCGACCCTTCAACGACATTGACTGCTTGCTCGAAGCGAACGCGCACTGTGTCGTCGACTTCACCGATCCGCACTGCCGGCGGATTGGAGCCCGGTGACGTTCCTCAGCACTACGCTGCGAAGGGCCTCAACTTCTAGCGCCCGAATCAACGCTCGGGCGCCCCGGTTCGCAAAACCGCCACCACCAGCCGAGGGTCCGCCAGTTTCGTCTCCATCAAGGAGCTCAGCGCCGGGAAAAGGCGGCGGGGGAGGGTAGGAAAGCGCGCACGGCCACGAAGTTGTCCTTCCGGGTCCTCTTTCGTCGGATCCATCAGCGCCGCGATCACTGTCGAATAGCTCACCGGGTCGGCGAGGCCATCGTCCACTTCGGGCGCATCCGGGCAGACGAGTCGAATCAGCGCGTAGAGAATCCGACGGCGCAATCGCTCCGACGCATCCGGCGCAAGACGACGGAGCGCAGCGACGGTCTCTTCCACGATCGACGGACTGCCCACGCGCCCCTCCCCGAGCGCGTCGAGAAGTTCCAAATCGATCACCTCGCCCGCCGACGCGCTGCCGGAGCCGGGCGGCTGCTTGAGCATCCAGACCACGCCGCGCGCCGAGTACTCCCTCCGCGCAATAGCATCGCGAACCATAGAATACACCATGGTTTCGTCGTCGAAGTCGTCGTCGCTCCAGCTCATGAGCGGAGCCTACTGGATGTGCCCACGCGCAATCCAACGAGTCCCGACGGGCAAGAGTTGCGTGGTCGGGCGGGTCCGCCCACAACGATCACCAAAGTTCTTTAGCAAACGCAGGGAACACTGGGATCGACTCTTGCTCAGAGTATCCGTGGAGGCCCATGAGCGATGTGGATGGCGGTTGCACCGATGGGATTGCACTGATGGGACTGCACTAATGCGAGAGATCTCTTTTGACATGACTTTGGGTTGGTGGCTCCGCGAACCTGGAGATAGACCCTACGCATACACTGCGGGAAAGGCCGGCGTGCTTCTGGGTGAAAAGGGGAAAGGCGTCGTAGGTCTAAACTTGCGAAAGGCCAAAGCCCCCAAAGATGCGGAGCTCGTCCGTCCCGTGACGTTCGTTTGCGATGGAGCAACCACCGGGCTTCTGACCGAGCTGGTGGAGGATCAGGATGAATGGGGCCTGCGCCTGGAGGGACGGTGGGGCCCTGGCTCCGAGAGCACGGTTCCTTCGCCGGGTCCCCATCTCATTTCGGCGAAGGGCGTCCAAGGCAGCAAAGCCGCGGTGAAGCTCGCGGCAGAGCGACAGCCCCAGGCGTTCGCGGCGGACAAGCTCGATGACAAGGCCCTGGCAGCGCTGGGAAAGCAGCCAAAACTGCGTGCCCTTCGTGTCTGGTACACCAAGATCACCGACGATGGGCTGGCCACCATTGCGAGCTTCAAAGGCCTTACCCAGCTGAACGCGGGCAACAATGCGGGCGTGACCGCGGAGGGGCTCGTCCAGCTCTCCAAGCTCTCCAAGCTCACCCACCTCAACATCGAGGCGACTGCCCTCGACGATCGCGGTTTGAAGGCAATCGCCAAGCTCAAAAAGCTCCGGCACCTGGAGATCGCAGCGACGAAGGTGACCGACGAGGGAGTGGAGGCGCTCTTCGACCACCCCGCTTTGGAACACGTCTCCGTGTTCTCCACGAAAGCTTCAAAGAAGTGCATCAAGCGCCTCGAGTCTTGTCTCAAGACCCCCGCTAAGCGATAGCCGCGCAGCTTCCGGGCTATTATGACTAGTCGATCGCAAACCGCGCGGTGCGGTGCCGGAGTCTACGTGGATGCACTCTCCATCACTCAATCCCACGAGGTTTTGTTCGAGACCGCTTGTGAATTCTTTCGTGGACACGGTGAGCGGCTGGACAAGGCGGTCAGCGAGCTCACCTTTCAGGATTGGGCTGACCATGATGTCGTCGGCGTGACGGTCACCGTACCCGAGGAGTCGGCCACCGGGTCCTGGCTTCTCATCACCGATACCGCTGCCCCAAGACCAGGGCCGCTCGCGGGGCTTGCTGCCCTCCTTCAAAATGACGGTGCCGTCGAGCTAGTGCAGCACGGGCTCCTCCCTGCCGATGTAGAGGTTGAGCATGACTCGTCCGGGTGGATGAAGGCTCTCGCGAAGCACTGCAATGCCAAGCTGGGTGCGGATGCGTTTTGGTTCTGGCTGTACGACCCCGAGCACAACCCCACGTATCTCGCCGAGTCAGGCTGGTTTTCGAAGACACGCCGGAGCGCGTCGCAGACCACCGACGGACTCGTGCCGATGCTGGAGACCTTTCCTCACCCCTTCGCCCGCGCGGACGTCCTCGCGCAGCAGGAGCAGTACCGTTCGGCGGCGTTTCGAATGAACCGCGCGACCTTCATGCACTTTTTGGAGTTCGGCCCGCGAATGCATCCGCCAAGGCCCATCGTGCGACGGCCGCTGACGGCGCCGTCGGAGCCGTTGCATCTGCAATGGACCCCGACCGCCAAGAAGATGGTGCGCGCAATGCGAGGCGAGGGCCGCGCTCCAAAGTCCAAAGAGGCCGCCCATCAAAAGCTCAAGGACAAATGCCGAGAGCACTGCAATCATAGGAAGCGCACCTTTCCATCTATCCCCGCTCCGACGGGTGAGCAGGCCCAGGTGGTCAAGATCTGGCGGGGCCGGAGGCAGCTGGGACGCGGCGAATCGATGGCGCTGTACGTCGCGTGGTTGCTCCTTAGCTACCGCACGATCGCCGAGGCGGACAGCTCGATTCAACTGAAGGTCGAGGGGCTCGTCGACGTGTTGGTCGACCGTATCGGGGTAGCCAAGACCATCGAGGTGATGTGCACTCTGTTCCCTATTGAGCGCGACGACCTCGCGAAGGAAGCGTCGAGTGATTGGTACGTTCCCGGGTGGCTCTTTCCGCCAGCGGCGTTGGCGCCGGCGCTTTGGTTTCAGATTCGACGGTGGGCCGCCCATGTGCCGCAGGACGCGGTCAACCAAGCGGCGCAGAGGATGATGTCTGAGTCCGATCCCGATCTTCGCTGCGCGGCGGCCCTGGCGTTTCCGGATCACCCCGAGCTTTGGCGACAGGACGTGGGCACCCTCCGATGCTCCAAGGACGCGGGACAAAAGCCCCTCGCCGAGCGCGTGCGCATCGCATCGCTCATAGCCAGCGCGACTTCGGTTGCCGACGCGCAAACGCTCCTCGAGGCCCAGCCCGACATCATGCCCAACACCTACGAGTACCCGACCCTCGTTCGCACACTGGGGCCCAAGGCGTTTCCGCTGATCGGCGCGCAGCGGCCAACCGATCCGCAGGCCGCCTACCGTCAGCTCGTGGCGATGTCGGTCTATCAGGGGCCCGCCGCCGCCGAATGGATGCGCGCGCAACGACCGCTCGATCGCCACGGTGAGAAGGTGGTCAACGCCTACATCGATTCCTTGTGACACGGCGATGAGTCGCATCGGGCAGTTCCCACCGGCCGAGCGACGCCTAGTAGCGGTTGTCCCGCGGGCGCGCGCCTGCGAGTTCTTGGGGGACAAGTCCGTCTCCAGTTGAACCGCGTCACCCTCGACCGGGGTCACCCGCACATCCGCGGTGCGGAACAACGAAAGAGTCCGCCCGGGCCGCTCACCCGAGGAATGCAGCCGTTTGCCGTATTCTCTGAGCGTTTGGAGGTCTCGGGACGAAAATCGGCATCCGCTGCGGTTATGTCTTTCAAGATGCGGTGCTCTGGTCTGACTCTTCTCGACCTCCTTGCGGCGACTACCGGCGCCGCGTTGTTCTCCCCATTGCTCGTCGTGGCGGCGGGGCTCATTCGACTCGAAGACGGGGGCCCGGTGTTCTTCGTCCAGGAACGGGTGGGAAAGCACCGACGCTCCTTTCGAATCCTCAAGCTCCGGACGATGCGGGAGGGTCGACCCACCCACGTGGGCCGCTGGCTCCGAGCGACCGGAATCGACGAAGTGCCGCAGTTTGTGCATGTGCTTTGCGGCGAGATGCGTATGGTGGGACCCCGCCCATTGCGACTCGAGGACATCCGTCGCCTCGGCTGGGATGGCCCGGAACACGATGCGCGCTTTTCGGTCCCGCCGGGGATCACCGGTCTTGCGCAGCTCTTTGGCACGAGCGCGGCGGAGTCGTCCGAGCTCGACCGCTGGTATCTTCGACATCGCTCCGTCCCGCTCGATCTCGGAATCCTTACGCTGAGCTTCGCCGTCAATGTCGTCGGCAAACGCACGGTTCGACGCGCCATGAAAGCGATCTCCTGGGACGGGCGGGCGAAAACGGGAGCGTAAGTGACGGCGTGAGCGACGTTGGTGTTTCGCGATGCTCGAGATCTTCCGGCCGAGGCGATTTTCTGGCCGAGGCGATTTTCTGGCCAAGGCGTAAGGCCTCGGTACCCGGTGCGTTGTCTCGGCATATGACTTATTCAGAACTTCGCCCAGCGCGCGCCTTCGCTCACCCGGCGTTCCTCCTTGGCGTGGCGCTCCTCTTGCTAAACGATCATGTTCTCAAAGGAAGTGGGGTCCTTCCTTCGGTACTGACGGGCAAGCTCAGCGACTTTGCGGGACTCTTTGTGGCGCCAGTGGTGCTGGCCTGGCTCCTTCGGGCTCGCACGCGGCGCGCATTGATCGGAGCACATGTCGCGACGGGCCTGGGGTTCTCTGCTCTCCAGGTGGTTCCCGGGATTGGGGCGGCTCTCGAGTCGATCGCACCGGTGAACATCTGGGCGGATCCTACGGACCTCATCGCTCTTCCAATCCAGGGGCTCTCGTACTGGATGCTTTGGCCGTCGATGGCCTGCAAGCGTTCCGAAGGCGCGGTGATGCCGAGCACCGACGGGTCGAAGACACCCTGCCGGTTGGAGACGCTCATGATCGGCGGGTTCTCGCTCCTCGTGTGTGTCGCGACCTCGGCCCAGCCCCCGAAGTTTCCGGAAAACGGACGGGGATTTTCGGCTCGGACCTTCCTGCATAACGCGAGCGAGCAACCCACCGTCGTCAGCCTCTCACGGCCGGTGAGCGGCCAGCGGTTCGAGTGTCACGCCGCGTTTGCCAACGTGCCGGGCTATCTCGAACACATCGAAATGGAGTACGGGGGGGCCTATCAGCTCGAGCCCGGGCACAATCTTCCCGCGCAGCTCGGCCCCGTCGATCGTCAAGGTCCGTGTGCCGTGCTGATGGCGAATCGCACATATCTTGTGTTCTGGACGGAACGCCCGGAGGTCATCGTGCCGTGGGAAGGGCCATCCAGTCTCCCGGGGCAGGTCGTGTGGGATGGCGAGAACTTTCAAGGCTCCGAGTTCGTCGCGGCGCACCCGATTCCCTCCCAGTAAGACAGCGCTGGTCTGAGGGCTATCCGACCTTGGCTTCGAGGCGCTGGAGCCGCGCTTCGTGGTCAGCGAGCTGGTCGCGATCGTCGAGGTGTGTCTTGAGCAGGTCGCGAACTTCGCCCATCGTGGAGTTGACCGCCACAAGCTCCGTCGCCACGCGGACTTCGGTCTCGACCATCCGCTGCTCCAGCCGCTCTACTCGTTTGTTGGTTTGACGAATCTCGGCTGTTGGTTTGACGAATCTCGGCGGAGTTCTGTCGAATCTCGGCGGAGTTCTGTCGGAGCTCTTCACGAATCTCGTGAAGTACCTTCAGGAGCGGACGGACTTTCTTCGACGCCATGGCGGGGACCTCCTCAGTATGGACCGGTCTCCCCTTCTCGGCCAATCGGTGATCTAGCAGGCGGATATCGGGCGACTCGGTTGGCGTTTGGGCGGCACGGGCATCGTTGCGTCGAGCTGCGCGATGTACTCCGCGACCATGCGATCGCTGTTGAAACGGGAAGCGAGCGTTCGAATGGAATGACGGACCCGGTCGCACCAGTCGGCTTGGGCGTCGAAGTACGTGTTCACCGCACCTTCGAGCGCATCGCGAAGACTCTTGGCGTCGGCTGCGTCCTGAACCGCGGCGTCTGCGTGCACCGTGTCGTCTCCGATCGCGAAGCCGTTCCTCCCGTCGTAGGCCTCGGCCCACCAGCCGTCCAAGATCGAGCAGTTGAGGCCGCCGTTGTAGATCACCTTTTGGCCGCTGGTGCCCGACGCTTCGTGGGGGCGGCGCGGGTTGTTGAGCCAGAGGTCCACGCCCTGTACGAGGTGCCGACCAACCTCCATGTCGTAGTTGGGAATCAGGTGTACTCGACCGGCAAGACCCGGTTGCCGAGAGTGTTCGACGATGGCTTGGAGAAGCCGCTTGCCCCCATCGTCCCGAGGATGGGCTTTGCCCGCAAAGATCACTCGGAGTGGGCGATCGTCTCGTGACAGAAGCTCGCTCAGCCACGCCACATCGTCAAAGAGCAGCGTCGCCCGCTTGTACGTCGCGAACCGACGCGCAAACCCGATCACCATCGCGTCCCCTAGCGGCGAAGCTCCCGTGCGCTCGGTAAGAAACGCCGACAGCCGCGCCTTGGCCCCGGCCTTCGCTTCCCGCAGTTCCGCATCGGACACATTTTCGATCGAGGACCACGTCCGGCCCTCCGATTGACGACGGTGCCAGCCTGCGCCCAACACGCGATCGAAGAGTTCGGCATACTCTTGTCCCACCCAGGTCGGCACGTGCACGCCGTTGGTGATGTGGCCGATCCGTGGGGCCGCTTCGGCGTCGATCAGACTTCGCCACATCTCTCGGCTCACTTCGCCGTGCAGCTTGGAAACGCCATTGGAGAGGCCAGCCGCGCGAAGGCCGAGCACGGTCATGCAAAACGACTCGTCCGAACCCGGTTGCACGCGCCCCAGGTCCATGAGCTTGGCTGCCGACACGCCGAGTTCTTCGCCCAGCGGTGCGAGGTGTTCCGTGGCAAGGGAGGCATCGAAGCGGTCGTGGCCCGCCTCGACCGGGGTATGCGTCGTAAAGAGGGTTCGAGACCGGCCCGCCCGAAACGCGTGCTCGAAGCTCGCGCCCTCCGCAACCCGAAGCCGCGCCCGCTCCAGCACCGCGAACGCGCAGTGCCCCTCGTTGAGGTGGACAAACCCGGGCGTGATCCCCAGGGCCGAGAGCAATCGGAGACCGCCGACGCCGAGGATCAGTTCCTGCTGGATCCGCATCCGCGGATCGCCGCCATAAAGTCGATCGGTGAGGCGACGGTGCACATCGTGGTTTGCTTCGAGATCTGCGTCGAGCAGATACAACGGAACCCTCCCCACGTCGACTCGCCACGCCTGCACGGCCACTGACGCGTTGCCGAGGGGCACCGAGACTCGGAGTCGTTCGCCCGCGTGCATCACCGGGTGAAGTGGAAGGTGTGTGGGATCGAGATCGGGGTAGGTTTCGACCTGCCAGCCGTTCGAGCCGATCGATTGGACAAAATAGGACTGCCGATAGAAGAGCCCGACCGCCACGAGCGGGAGTCCAAGGTCGGACGCGCTCTTGAGGTGGTCGCCGGCGAGCACGCCGAGCCCTCCCGAGTAGATCGGAAGCGTTTCATGAAGGCCAAACTCCATAGAGAAGTAGGCCACTGGAGCCCACGGCCCATCCCGCATCGGTTCCTCATTCAGGTAGGCTGCAACCTCGTTTTTGCTCGCCGGGCTTCCCTGGCCGATCCAGCTGGCGGCAAGGTTCTTGTCGTTGGTTTCGAACATCGTTCCTCAGACGTTGTCACCCCGGCGGCGCCGGGAGAAAGTCCTCGATCGGCGCAAGCTTGCTTGCAAGCTTCGCCACCGCTCCCTCGGTCTCGACCCGCTGCCGTTCGCCGAGCAGTGTGATGTCGAGGACCAGATTGTTGGTCGCCACCTCGACGAGCGCTTCGTCTTCGGTCGCTACCGCGCGAACGTCGTCGTGGAGCTCGGCCCCGCCGATGAGGGCACTCTTGCGGTCGACCACCACGATGATTCGGTGTTCCCAGTGACCTTCGAGTTCGGCTTCGGGAATCTCGTAGCTAAACACCTGGCCGACATCGGGCTCGCGGATCGGGTTAAACGAAAACAGCACCACGTCGACTCCGCGAGCCTGCGCGGACTGGAATGCGGGGGCCAAGCGGCTGGCTTCCCGGGCCCAGAGCGATGCGTGGATCTGATGCTTGCTCTGCTCGATGAGGAGCTGTGCCTGCGCCATCACTTCATCGTAGCCGCGCACCGTTCGGGTGGTGAGCTTGGGGGCCGCTTGTTTAAGCTCGGCGATGCTCGTTCGAAGGTCCGCGAGGTGCTGGTTGAAGCGGGCGGTCAGAAGCTCGAACAGCTGATTCGGCGAGATTGGAATGTACTTCGCAGGCTTCGACTGGACCGCCTCTACCGCCCCCATCGCGGCCAAACGATGGAGGACTTCGTAGATCGCGGACCGCGGGATCCCTGAGCGTGCCGCGAGCTCGTATCCCGTGGCGGGATGGTGCTTCAGCAGCGCGACATAGGCGCGCGCCTCGGTGGCAGTAAACCCGTGCCGCCGCATCGCCTCGACGATCCGAGGTTCGACATTGCTCATCGGTCGGCCTCATTCTGCGCCTGGGCAGGCCCCATCAAGGGACGTTCGGCCGGAGTCGGGTGCTCGTTGGGCGTGCTGTTCATCACGGGGTGGTCCTGGCTCGCTTGACGCGAGGAAGTTCGTCCTTCAGAACGACGTAACTCTGTTCTGAGCTACGGATGTAGGCAAGCGATTTGTTGACCCTTCGCACACTTTTTTTCCTGATAGTTTCGATACTTAGCGGAACTGGCGGCGCATTCGCTCAGGACTTGCCTCCCGCGGAAGAGGCGCCGGAACCTGGGACGGAAGGGGCTGAGGAAGGGGCCCCGGAGCCCAATCAGGAGCGCCCGGGTTCGAGTCCCGTCATCCCCAATCCGGCACCGCCCCCACGCCTTCCCGAGCCGCCTCCGGTGTTGCCTGGCGAGGCGCCGGTCGTAACAGGAGTCATCGCTCCTGGAGCCGAGTCATCCACCGACAGCTCCTCCACCGACAACTCCACCAACAACCAGGACCCGGCGTCGAACGACGAGCCCGACGACACCGGGTTTCGGTTTGGGTCCTACGGTCGTGTGGTGGTGGCTTCCGACCTCGAGGGCGGAACCGGTTCCAACGCCGACATCACGTCGCGCAACCCCCGCATCGACGAAGGCACCTACGTCGAGCTCGAGCTCGCGCGGCGCGATCGGCCCTTCGACCTCCGCCTCGACATCGTCGCCACGCTCGCGTTTGCCGGGCCTCTCTTTCACTTCGACGGCGACTTTGAGGAGCGCTTTGCCATTCGAAACCTCTACGCCGAAGTGGGTGACCTGCTGACGCCGGACCTGAACGTGTGGGTCGGCTCCCGCATGGTCCGCGGAAACGACATTTACCTTCTCGACTTCTGGCCCCTCGACAACCTGAACCTTGTCGGCGCCGGGGTTCGCTATGCCTATCAAGACCTCTTCGAACTCGGAGTGCATGGCGGGCTCAGCCGACCGAACGATCCGTTTCAACAGCAGACCGTGTCGACGATCGCGCCGTCGGGTTTTACTCCGGCCGAGTTCGATCTCCTCGATCGGCCGCGCCTCGTGATCGCCGGAAAAGGGGTGGGCTATCTTCCTGGGCTTCCCTTTGGAGCGAAGCTCGTGCTCTACGGCGAAGGCCACTCGCTTCCGAGCGGCGTTCGCCAGACCGAGTCGGGCATCGAAGAAGCCCTCCCGAGCGAAGATGGATTCGTGCTCGGCGCCCAGCTTGGACTGTGGTCGGAGCGCTGGATGTCGGCCAATCTTTCGTTTCGCTATGCCCGCGGCCTCGGCGTGTTCGACCCTTTGAGTGTTCCCTACGTCGAAGGGGCGCCCCGGAGTACCCGCGGGGCATCCGAGCTTCGAGTCGGGTTTTCCGGCCATCTCGACCAAGGTCCGCTCGGAGTGCTCGTGGGGGCCTACTATCGTCGCTTCTCCGATGGCGACGACGCTCGGTTTGGCGGGGGCGAACTCGCCGAAGGCGCCATTGCGGTTCGGCCTCAGCTCTGGTTGGGCAACATCATTGGGATCGCGCTCGAGGGAAGCTACCAGCGCCTCGAAACCAATCGCCTCGACGACAGCTCCGGACAGATGAACGGAGGCTCGGTGACCAAGCTCGGAGTGATCCCGTTCATCAGCCCGAATGGTCGGGGAAGCTACACCCGTCCGCACCTCCGCATCATGTATGTCGCAACGATGCGCGACGAAGGTGCCCGCGCCCTTTACCCCGCCCGCGACCCGCGATCCGCGGCGTCGGTGGAACATTTTCTTGGAGTAGGAGCCGAGTGGTGGTTCGACAGCACCAGCTATCAGTGACGGTCGCGCTTCTGGGGGCGAGCCTTGTCCTCCCCGGGTGCGTGAGCAGCGACGTGGAGACTGGAGCACAGGTGCGGCTCCAAACCCACGTCGACGACTGGCGCGATGAGATCATCTATCAGCTCTTGACCGATCGTTTCGCCAACGGCGATCTCCGGAACGACGTGCGGGTGGAGCCCGGGGCGCTCGCGCGCTACCAGGGCGGTGACTGGCAGGGGATCGTCGACCGGCTCGGTTACCTCGAAGAGCTTGGCGTCACCGCGCTCTGGATCAGTCCGATCGTGCTCAATGTCGACACCGACGCGGGCGTCGACGGCTATCACGGCTATTGGCAGGTCGACCTCGAGCGACTGAATCCGCACTTTGGCGACCTTGGCGCGCTCCGTAACCTGGTGAGTGCGTGCCACGCCCGCGGCATCAAGGTGATCGTCGATATCGTGACCAACCACCTGGGGCAGGTCTTTTATTACGACATCAATCTCAACGGGCGGCCCGACGAAAATGTGTTTGGGTCCGGCACGCGAAGCCCGCTCGAGCGGGTCACCGAGTTCGATCCCGACTACGACCCGCGAGGGATCCAGTCGTTCACGTCCCTTGGCGAAGCCGGGGCCGCGCCGATCCGTTTCTTCGATGCGCCGGAGATCTACCGGATTCCGCCCAACCCTCCGATCTTCCTCGAGCCCAGCGCCTACAACCTTCGCGGTCGCGTCACCGACTTCGGCATCCAAGAGCAGGTCATTTACGGAGACTTCCCCGGGGGCCTCAAGGACATCCGAACCGAAAACCCGGCGGTTCGCGAAGAGCTCACCCGAGTCTTCACCGAGTGGGTGCTCAAGACCGACATCGATGGCTTTCGCATCGACACGATCAAGCACGTGGAAAACGGGTTCTGGGAGTTCTTCGCCCCGGAGCTTCGAGCGCGTCTCGCCGCGGCGGGTAAAACGAACTTCCTCATGTTCGGCGAAGCCTTCGACGGCGACGACGCGCTGGTCGGGAGCTTTACGATGCCCGGGCGCCTCGACTCGGTATTTTATTTCCCGCAGAAGTTTCAGGTCTACGACGATGTGTTTCGTCGGGGCGGACCGACCTCGAAGATCGAAACCCTCTTTTCTCAACGCGTGACGAACTATGGCACCGTGGCCCAGCCCGGCGGGGTCGGTCAGCCCCCGACCTCGGTGCTCATCAACTTTCTCGACAATCACGACCTTCCCCGCTACCTCTTCGAAGGCAGTGTCGAATCGATGCGGGCCGCGCTGGCGTATCTGCTGACGCAGGATGGGGTTCCCTGCATCTACTACGGCACCGAGCAGGACTTCGCCGGGGGCAACGACCCCGCCAATCGGGAACGGCTCTGGGATACCGGCTACGCCACCGACGGCGAGACCTTTCAGTGGATCGCCCGTCTCACCGCGATTCGTCGCCAGTATCCGGCGCTTCGCCGCGGCGACTTTGCGATTCGCTGGGTCACCGATCGGGTCGGGGCCGAACAGGACGCGGGCATCGTCGCGTTCGAGCGAACCGCGGGCGCCGACTACGCGCTGGTGGTGGTGAACGCCCAAGGTCAGCACCCCTCGGAAACTAGCGCCTCGAGTCTCGGTGGCGGCGACATGCCGGTCGGTGCGGCCGCCGGATCGACCCTGGTCGACGTGCTCACCGGCAACCGCTTCACCGTCGCCGGCGACCAAACCATGAATCTCCAGGTTCCGCCCTACGGCGCCTTGGTGCTTGTGCCTGAAAGCCAGTTCGTCCAATGAATCCATTGCCCATCCATTCCGCACGCTTGGCCCTGTTCGGAGCGACCCTTGCGCTGGTCGTTTCGGTAAGCGGAGCCCCCGCTGCCGCCCAGACACCGGGCCGAAGCTACGAGCGGCTCGTGACGTCGAACGGGTTCGCTGCGGCCAGCTACAACCGAGAGAGTCGCCGCTGGGACACCTTTCTCGAGCACCCCTACCGGTTTCGAACCCCGCGAAACATGCCCGAGGATCTCTGCTACGAAGCGGACGAATCCCGGGATCTGATGTTCGATAGCTACTTCGGCGTCCGGGTGGGCAGCGACGGCACTTGGCTTTCGGAGGTTCCGCTCACCGACGCGCGTTACGACGTGGGAACCCAGATCATTCGCACCGAGCAGTTCGTCGGCGAGGCTCGATCGCTTCGAGCCCGGACCTACGGCTTCATGCCGATGGCGATCGATCAGCCGGCTCTCGTGCTGATCGCCGAGCTCGAAAATGTCGGCACCGAACCGCTCGAGGTCGACGGTTACGCCCTCTTCAATCTTCGCCTCGGCAATGCCAATGGCGGACGCGAGCCGAGCGCGGAAGGCGAGGAGGCGAGCTGGGACGACACGCGCCAAGTGCTCTACGAATATGGGCCGAGCCAGGGCACCTTCGGCATCGTGGCGCTTACGCCGGTGAGCCGGGTGTCGACGTCGACGGGCGACGACAGCGCATTCAATCGCCTCGTTGGGGGTCGGGATCTCATCGACGGTCGCGCGACGCTCGGGCCGGTCAACGACATGGCGCCGGCGTTTCAGAGCGAGCGCCGAAC
This sequence comes from Myxococcota bacterium, assembly GCA_039187775.1. Taxonomy (GTDB): domain Bacteria; phylum Myxococcota_A; class Polyangia; order Polyangiales; family JBCCZL01; genus JBCCZL01. Next base: position 10,736 of record JBCCZL010000037.1, on the reverse strand, counting down.
CCTTGCCCCGGGTGAGACGTTGTGGATGGCTACCGCCCTGGTGTGGGCGCTCGATGAAGACGCGGGACCCGATGTGGACGAGCTTCGAAGCTACTGGAACGACCGGAGCCCCGCGGAAGTTCTCGCCGCCGAGCGAAGCGCGTGGGAAGCCTGGCATACGCCTGTGCCCGAAGGGCTCAGCGAAGCGCAGGCCGAGCTTTATCTTCATTCGGCGGCCACGCTGAGAATGGGCCAGGTCCGGGAACCGGGTCTCGGGTTTGGGCAAATCCTCGCGAGTCTTCCGCCGGGACAAGCCGACCCGAGCGCCCAGTGGAACATCTCCTGGGTGCGGGACATGGCGTATGCGACGGCCGGTCTTGCGCGGAGCGGACACCTCGAAGAAGCGCGGGCGGCCCTCGAGTTTCAGCTCAAGGCGCCGATGGGCCGGCACGAACTCGAAGTGGGTCGGCCCTATCGGATTTCGATCACTCGCTACTTCGGCGACGGTCAGGAAGAAAGCGATTGCAATCAGGACGGTCCGAACATCGAGTTCGATGGTTTTGGTCTCTTTCTCTGGTCCTTGGGGGAATACCTTCGCGCCGGGGGCGATGCGTCGATCGTGACCGAGTATTGGCCGGTGCTCCGCGACGAGGTGATCGAAGTGCTGCGTTCCTTGGTGGACAGCAGCGGGGTCATCAAGGCCGACTCGTCGATCTGGGAAGTGCACTGGAACGGAAAGCAGCGCCGCTTCAGCTATACCTCGCTCGCGGCGATCCGGGGCCTCTGCGATGCCGCGGCGATGGCCACGACCCTCGGCGAGACCGATGCGGCGGCGAGCTACGTGGAGACCGCGAACGGCATTCGCGCTGCGCTTCTCGAACGCGCCACCGACGAACGCGGCGCCCTCGGCCAGAGCGTTGAAGATGTGCTCTCCGGGGCCAACTACATCGATGCGGCGACGGTCGAGGCGATCAACTGGGGCGTGGTCGATCCAGAAGGGGTGTACGCGTCGGCGACGCTGAATGCGCTTCTCGACAATCTACGCGTCGCGACCGGCAAAGGCCTCATGCGCAACGACGACGGCGGCTGGTACGACTCGCAGGAGTGGGTGTTCGTCGATCTTCGATTGATTCCCGCCCTTCGTCGAAACGGCCGGAGCGACGAGGCCGACACTCTGCTCACCTGGCTCGAAGAGCAGACCTTGGAAAACGATCTTCAGTTTGCGGAGCTCCTCGAAGCGAACACCGGAGCCTATGCGGGGTCGGTGCCGATGGTGGGCTTCGGCGCGGGGGCCTACATCCTCGCGCTGACCGAAGCCGACCCGACGGGGGCCTGTGGGAGCTTTGCCCCCGAGCCCTCCATGAACGATGGCGGCACGAGTCCCGACGGCGGCACTGGTGCCGATGGGGGAGCGGTTCGGGATGGAGCGTTTCCGGATGGCGGGTTGCGCCCCGGTGCCGGCAGCCCGCCGGACGATTCGGGCTGCGCCGTCTCTTTTCGCGCTCCGTTGGGCGCCACCCACGCGTGGTTGTCCGGAGCGGCGACCCTGTTCCTTTTGGCTCGGCGTCGGAGGCGGCGATGAGGCGATCGTGGTGGGCTCTCTTCTTATTCGTGGGCTGCACCAGCGATCCCACGACGGATCCGATGATGCCAGACCCGGATCCGGTGCCCGATGGCCTGTGCCGCGCCACCCTCACCTACCGAGCCACCGCGAGCACGCCAGAGGTGTTTGTTGCCGGCGAGTTCAATGGCTTTGAGCCGGTCACCGAGCTTGTCGACGACGGGAGCGGCGTCTACCGGACCGATCTCGATCTTGCCCCCGGGATCTACGCGTACAAGCTCGTGGTCGAAGGCGATGGCCAAGAGCCCTGGCGCCTCGACCCCGCGCACGCCTACCGTGCGTACCGCGACGGGATCGAAAACTCGGCGCTCCGCGTCGAGGACTGCTTTCGACCCACCCTCGAAGTCGAAACGACGTCGGTCGGAGCGGACAGTTTCGAGGCGTCCGTTCGCTACGACCCGCGGCGGGCCGCGGCCCTCGGTCCGGTGGAAGGTGAACTTCGGAACGGTCAGAGCACTCGCCCCCTTTCGGCGAGCGAACTCCTTGTCGATGGAGATACGATCCGCGTGAATCTCGCGGGTCTCGCCGACGGCAAGTACACCGTGCGACTAACCGCCACCGACACCGACGGCGCCGCGAGCGAGCCGCGTCTTCTTCCGTTTTGGATCGAGGCCGAGCCTTTCGCCTGGGGCGACGCGATCATCTACATGATCATGACCGATCGCTTTCGAGACGGAGCTCCCGAGAACAACCGGGCCCCCGCGAACGCGAGCGGGGGAGCGGAGTGGACCGGCGGCGACCTTCAGGGAGTGACCCAGGCGATCCGCGATGGCTACCTCACCGACCTTGGCGTCAACACGCTGTGGCTGACGCCGTTTAATCAAAACCCCGAGGGCGCCTACGCGGACGCAGACGACTTCCATCAGGTCACGGGGTACCATGGCTATTGGCCGACCGATCCGCTTCGCGTGGACCCGGCGATCGGCGGGGACGAAGCGCTCCTCGAGCTCGTGGCCACCGCCCACGAACACGGCATTCGCATTCTGATGGACCTCGTCGTGAACCACGTGCACGAGGGTCACCCCTACGCCACCGAGCACCCAAGCTGGCTTCGTACCGGCTGCGTGTGCGGGACCGAGGCGTGCGACTGGACGGCCCAGCGCCTCGAGTGCCTTTTTCGTCCCTACATGCCCGACGTCGATTGGACCAACGAGGCGGCCTCCGAGCGCTTCATCGCGGACGCCCTCGCGTGGCTCGAACGCTTCGACCTCGACGGGTTTCGCATCGACGCGGTCAAACACGTCGAGGACATCGCGGTGACCAACCTCGCGACGCGGGTCCGCGAGGAGTTCGAGACTACGGGCACCGAGTACTTTCTCATGGGAGAGACGGCGATGGGCTGGGACCCGTCGAGCGGTCCCGCCGAAGGGGGCAACCTCGAAAACTACGGCACGATCTCTCGCTACATCGGCGACGACGCTCTCGATGGGCAGTTCGACTTCGTGCTCTATTACGCGGCGGCGCTTCAGTTTCTCAACGACGAGCCTGGGCGAGGCATGGCCCACATCGACTTCTGGACCCAAGCGAGCATGGCCCAGTACCCGGGAGGCGCGATCATGACGCCGTACCTCGGTTCCCACGATACGCCACGGTTCATGACGCTCTCGGCGCATCCTCAGCTTGCCGGCAATAAATGGGACAACCTTCCCCCGGCCCCCGACAGCGACGATCCCTACGACCGAATGTACGCGGGCTTCGCCTGGATGTTCGCGATCCCAGGCGCGCCGCTTCTCTACTACGGCGACGAGTACGGCGAATACGGAGCGGCCGATCCGGACAATCGGCATCCGATGCGCTTTGCCGGGGAGCGCTCGATGCGCGAAACCCGCCAAGCCGACCGAGTCAGCGCGCTTGTTCAGGCGCGTCGTGCCCTTCCGGGACTTCGAAGCACCGACTATGAAAGCCTCCTCGCCACCGAAACCGTTTGGGCGGTGGCCCGCGGGACCGATGAGGAGCTGGTGTTGGTCCTCCTCAATGCCGGCGGCGGCGAGGAGACGGTGACCGTACCGGTTCCCCTTGCGGTCGCGGCCGAAGGCGCGCTATTCGAGGACGCGCTCGATCCGAGCTTTCGGGTCAGTGTCCGCGGTGGGGCCATCGACGCAGGTCTCGTTCCGCGGAGCGCTCGCTACCTTCGCCTCATCGAATAGACCGTCCCCCGTATTTGCCGATGAAGAGGTCCTCGCTCTCACTGTCCGGCATCGACAAACGCCTCGGGGGACAGCCCATCCTCAGGGGCGTCGAACTCGAGGTCGAAGAGGGCGCCCTCGTGGTCCTCGTCGGTCCGAGCGGGTGCGGAAAGAGCACGCTTCTCCGCGTGATTGCGGGGCTCGAGACCCCCGACGCCGGCACCGTGCACATCGGCGAACAGGACGTCACCGCGCTCGCGCCGGGAAAACGGGACGTCGCGATGGTGTTTCAGAGCTATGCGCTCTATCCCCATCTCACCGTTCGCGACAATCTGGCCTTTGGCCTCACGCTTCGAAAGACCCCCAAAAGCGTGGTCTCCGAACGGATCCGCGAAGTGAGCGGGCTCCTCGGATTGGGCAAGCTCCTCCTCCGCTATCCACGCGAGCTCTCGGGCGGCCAGCGCCAGCGCGTGGCGATGGGTCGAGCGATCGCCCGGCGGCCGAAGCTTTTTCTCTTCGATGAGCCGCTCTCGAACTTGGACGCGGCGCTCCGCACCGAAGTCCGCGTCGAGATCAAGCGGCTCCACGCGCAGCTCGGAACCACCATGGTCTATGTGACCCACGACCAGGTCGAGGCGATGACCCTAGCGGACCATCTCGTGGTGATGCGAGAAGGGGTGATTCAACAGCAGGGACCGCCGCTCGAGGTGTACGCCGAGCCCACCAATCGATTCGTCGGCGGGTTCGTCGGCAGTCCGTCGATGAACTTTCTCGAGGTCGAAGGAAAAGACGGCGTCCTGACCGCCGCGGACGTTGCGGTGCCGTGGGAGGGCGCCGACGGCAAGTTCACGCTCGGCGTGCGGCCGCAGGTGCTTGAGCTCTCGGAAACCGAGGAGGGGCCGATTCGATTGACCGTCGATGTCGTCGAGTCGATGGGCTTCGAAGCCTACGTTCACGGTCGGGTCGGTGACGTGTCGTTCGTGGCGAGGGTCGATGGGGATCGGGCGCGGGCGATCTCGCCGGGAACCGTTCTTCACTTTCGCGCATCCACCGAAGATCTTCGACTCTTCGATGAAGAAGGCAACGCGCGGTGATCTGGCGTTCGTTCCTCGCGTGGGTCCTGCCCTTCGCGATGACGTATGCCTTCGTGGACCTCTCGCCGGCAAAGGCACAGGAGCTTCGGCTCTGGCACGCCTACGACGGGGCCGAAGCGGAGGGCCTCGAAGCGGCATGCCGTGCGTTTGAAGCCGCCCACCCCGGCGTGCGGGTCGACACTGTGGGAAGCCCGTTTGGGGCGTACGCGGCGCGGCTCGAAACCGCGATCCCGGCCGGCGTCGGGCCGGATGTCTTCATCGACGCGCACGAGCGTCTCAGTGATTTCGTCCCCGCGGGACTTGTCGAGCCCTACGGGGCGATCGGTCTCGGGACGCGGCTCGATGCAGGGACCGAGAGTCTCGAAGTATTGTCCCTCGACGGAACGCTGTATGGGTTGCCCCTCGCCCTCAAGAGCGCGGCGCTCTACATCAACAACGACCTCCACCCCGAACCGGTGGGCTCGATCGAGGCGCTGCTCGCCCGTTCTTATCCCGAGGGCGTGGTTCCCCTCGCCTTCGAGGCCGAGAGTTCCTACTACGTGGCTGCCTTGGTGCACGCCTATGGGGGAGCGCTCTTCACACCTGAACGCGGCTTTGCCCTTCACGAGCGGGAAGCCGCCGCCGCGGTTCGTGCGCTCGCCGGCTGGGTCGAACAAGGAACCGTCCCTGAGGAAACCAACGGAGATCTGGTCAAACAGCTCTTTCGAAGGGGACAAGCGGCGGCGGTGATCAGCGGGCCTTGGCTCGCGGGCAGTTTTCCGGACGATCTCGACTATCGAGTGGAGCCCTTGCCGCGCGTCGAAGGCGCGGGCGGAGCCCGCATGCGGCCGTTCCTCACGATCGAGGGCGCCTACGTGGCGGCCGGTGCGAGAGAGCCTGAGCTTGCTCGGGAACTCATCGAGTTCCTCGCGACCGAAGGCGCGATGGTGCGCGCGACCGAAGGGCGGCAGGTCGTCGCGTCTCGCTCGGCTTTCGCGCGACTCGAGGGCGACGCGTTCCTCACCAGGTTCCGCGACGCATCGGTGACCGCGGTGCCGATGCCCCAACACCCCGAGATGCGAGCGACCTTCGAGCCGGCGCAGCGCGCCCTTCGAAAGATCTTGCGCGGAGACGCCGAGATCGAGGCGGCGCTGCTGGAAGCCCGCCGTCGCTTCGACGATGTGACGCGGGAAGGACCGCCGGAGCGGAAAGGCAACGTCGATCTCATTGTCGCGGGAGCGTTGCTTCTTCTTCTCACCCTGTGGATGCTCCAGCGAGCCCGCCGGGACCGGGCGCACATCGCCCGGTCGCTCCCCGCATATCGTTATCTCTGGCACGCGGCGCTCGCGGTCGGGCTATTGGTGATCGGACCCCTGATCGTCGGAGCGGTCACCAGCCTCTTTTCTGGCCGCGGCCGAGACCTCTACTACGTCGGATGGGCCAACTACACGGAGATTCTCACGGCACGCGGAGGCGATCTCTGGGCGAGCGGCTCGTTCTGGTCGGTGCTCCTTGTCACCGTGATCTGGACTGCCCTCAATGTGTTCTTCCACGTGCTCATCGGAGTGGCGCTCGCGCTGCTGCTTCACCGCTACACCGGCAAGCTTCGACCGATCTATCGGGTGGCGCTCATTCTGCCCTGGGCGGTGCCGAGCTATGTCACCGCGATCACCTGGAAGGGCATGTTTCACCGTCAGTTCGGTGCCATCAATGCCATCCTCGAGGCGCTGGGCGCCGAACCGGTGAGCTGGTTTGCCGAGTGGTCCACCGCCTTCGCGGCCAACGTCGCGACAAACGTGTGGCTCGGTTTTCCGTTCATGATGGTGGTGACCTTGGGTGGTCTCGCCGCGATCCCCGAAGATCTCTACGAAGCGGCAAAGGTCGACGGTGCGAACGCGGTGCAGCGGTTCCGCCGAATCACCTGGCCGCTTCTTCGCCCGGTGCTGGGCCCGGCGGTCGCGATGGGCGCGGTGTGGACCTTCAACATGTTTAATGTCGTGTTTCTCGTCTCGGGGGGCGAACCGGACGGGTCCACCGAGATCCTGGTCAGTGAGGCGTACCGCTGGGCGTTTACCCGGTCGTCGCAGTACGGCTACGCGGCGGCGTACGCGGTGCTGATCTTTGGGCTCCTCCTTTTGGGAACGCGCCGCTTCGCCGGCCGCCTCGATGGAATGGGGGCGAGCCGATGACCTCGCCGGACAAGCGCGGAGCGGGCCGCGAGTTCGCCATCGCCGCTGCGACCCACTTCGTGTTGATGCTCGGCCTCGTGGTGGCGCTCTATCCGGTGCTGTGGGTGCTCTCGATCGCGTTTTCGCCGGACGGATCTGCCGGTGGGGCTCTTCCGCTCCCCGCGAGCTTTTCGATCGAGCACTTCGCCACTCTCTTCGAAGGCGATGCGGTGTTCTTGCTGCAGCTCGGAAACTCGTTGCTCGTGGCGTTTGCCACAGCGCTGGTCGCGGTGGCGATCGCGGCCCCCGCCGCGTACGCGATGAGTCGCTTTGATTTCTATGGTCGAAAAGCGACCACCCGGACGCTCCTCGCCACCCAGATGTTCCCCGGCGTTGCCGCCGCGATCCCCTTGTTTCTGATCCTCGATTTCCTTGGGCTCATCGACACGCGTTTGGGACTCGTACTCGTCTATGCGACCACCGCGGTGCCCTTCGCAATCTTCCAGCTCCGCGGCGCCTTCGACGGCATTCCGAAAGACCTCGAAGAAGCCGCGATGGTCGATGGCGCGACGCGCTTCGTGGCATTCATTCGAGTGATTCTTCCCGCCGCCCGGCCGGCGCTGGCGGTCACCGTCCTCTTTGCGTTCATGACCGCCTGGAACGAGTTCATTCTCGCCGCCACGTTCATGGCGCAGGAGTCGACGTTCACTGCCCCGGTGGCGCTCCAACGTTACGTGGGCGAGTTCGATGCCCAGTGGGGCGTATTCTCTGCCGGAGCGGTCGTGGTGTCGCTCCCCGTGATGCTCCTTTTCTACGCCCTGCAGCGCCACCTCGTGGGAGGGCTCGCCGGCAGCGTCAAAGGCTGACGACCCCAAACCGCTCCGAGCACCCAGACCGGATGGCTCGTGCTTTTTGCTGAGAGCCCGGAGCGGCGGTTGATCGTCGGGGTCCGTCCGGGTAGCGTCCCGCTTCCGAGGGCTCCATGGAAATTGACGACCGCTATCTCATCATCACTGACCTTCTTTTGGGTGCGGTCTACGCCGACGATCGACTCGACGGTGAGGAGGACGCGGCGGTTCGGCGACTTCTCACCGAGGCGATCGGGGCGGACTCGCTTCCTATCGAGATCGAAGCCCGGATCGAAAACTTCGAGCCCGACAACTTCGACCTCGAAGATTCAGCGAAAGCCTTCGAGGCGGTCGACGACGTCAGCAAGCGAAAGCTCCTCGAGCTGGTCGCCGCGGTGTTCGATGCGGATGGCGAAGTCGACTTTGCCGAAGACGACTATTTACGGTCCCTTGCCGAGGCGCTCGGAATGGAAGAGTCGGAGTGGAAGGACCTCGCGATCGAATACGACGTGGAGGACATCCAGGAGGTGATCGAAGTCGTGATCTCTCTTCCTCCTCCGCCTCCCATCAGCTGAGCGTCGAGCCCGCATCGGTCACCAGAGGTGATGGATCGCGTTCGAAAGTGCGGGATTCCCGCGGACCTCGGACCGGAAGACGCCGCAGCTGTACTCGACGTAGCGCGAGGACGGCTGGAGGGAGAAGGCCGTAGGAATGCGTTGCTTTCGGGCGCGAGCCACGCCGACGGGTGACCGATACGGGCTAGCTTCCGGTCCGACACGAGCCGGACTGCGGAACCCAAAGAAAAGGCCGGTGAGCGTCTCACCGGCCTTGCCTTACTGCTGCGCCGAAGCGCTATTCGTGCTTACTCGCGCACCCAGATGTGCCACTCCCCGTCGGAAAGGCCGCTCATGCCGCACTTCAGGCTCGAGTCGTCCTCGCCCCAGTCGGTGCCGTCGGACTGGTTGCTGTCCATGCCGCGGTCGTCGAAGTCGATGGTGAAGTCGCCGGTGTCGCCGCAGGAGTCTTCCCCTTCGAGGAAGCCCGCGTTCCAGTCGTCGCCCAGCGGGAGCGACATCCCGGTCACGTTGTTTCGGCGAGCCACACCGCCGTCATAGCCAGCGCCGTTGTTCTCGTTGAAGCAGCTCATCGTGTCCGTACCCGTCGTGAACTCGTCGTACCAGGACACATTGTAGAACGACATGTCCACGGTCATCGGCCCAGTGCCCGGCATTGCCCGACAGGTGAACCGGACGTTTGCCGCCCCGGGTGCCACCGGCCGAAGCCCGTCCCAGATCCCGGTGTTGGCGCCAGTGGGACTCGGAAGCGCGAGGTCCGTGTAGTACGCGGCCGCGACCTCGTCGTTCAAGGTCGTCGTTTGGGTCGAAGCCACGAGGGTCCAGCCGCCGCCATCGGTGGTCATGTCGCAGTACACCATTTGCGTCGTCCCGGTGAGCCCCGGATCGATGGCGTACGCGCCGTCCATGGCCGCCGCGTTCAAGAAGAGATGCTCGGCGCAGGTCCGGATCGCGCCACCCACGCAAGCGCTCGCAGTGCACGTAGCGCCCGGGCGACAGTCGCCAGCCACCATGCAGGCTTGCGTCTGAAGGCAACCGTCGCAGCTCGCGCCACCGCAGTCGACGTCGGTCTCCGTGCCGTTCTGGACGCCGTCAAAGCAGCTGATGCAAGTACCGCCGTCGCAGTTACCAAACGCGCAGTCCATGTCCACCATGCACATCGAAAGGTCGGGACACGGTCCACAGTCGGGACCACCGCAGTCGACATCGGTCTCCATGCCGTTCTGCACGCCGTCGTTGCAGCTGATGCAGGTGTTCCCGACGCAGGACATGCTCGTGCAGTCAGAGTCCATCATGCACATCAGCATGTCGTCGCAGGCTCCGCACACCGGACCGCCGCAGTCGACGTCGGTCTCGGCGGCGTTCAGTAGCCCATCGGAACAGCTGACACAGACATTGGCGTCGCAGTCGCCGCTCGAGCAGTCGGAGTCCATCACGCACATGAGCATGTCCGCACAGGCTCCGCAGCCGGGCCCCCCGCAGTCCATGTCGGTCTCGTTACCGTTCATCATTCCGTCGCTGCAGCTGGAGCACACGTTGGCATCGCAACCGACCGACTCGCAGTCAGAGTCCATCATGCACATCAGTCCGCCCGCGCAGGGAGCGCACCCCGGACCGCCGCAGTCCACATCGGTCTCGTTTCCGTTCATCATTCCGTCGCTGCAGCTGGCGCAGACATTGGCGTCGCAGCCGACGGACTCGCAGTCGGAGTCCATCATGCACATCAGGCCCGATGCACACGGCGCACAAAGCGGGCCGCCGCAGTCCATGTCGGTTTCCGCTCCGTTCATCGCCCCATCGGTGCAGCTCACGCAAACCATCGCGTCGCACACCGTGCTTTCGCAGTCGGTTCCTCCCATGCAGACGAGGCCGTCCGCGCAGGGAGCGCACTCCGGTCCACCGCAGTCCGCCGCGGTTTCCATGCCGTCCATCATCATGTTGGTGCAGGTCATCGCCTGACACAGGCCTGCGACGCAGCCCCCCATCGCGCAGTCCATGTCCACGAGACAGGTTTCGCGGAACGGGCACGCTCCGCAGACCGAACCACCGCAGTCGACGCCGCTTTCGTCCTGGTTCTGGACCCCGTCGTTGCAGAGCGGCGGCATCCCGGCTTCGAAGCGGCCAACCGCGCCGTCGCCACCGGTGCCGTCGGACTGAGCGCCGCCGGTTCCCCCGGAGACATCGATGGTGGCCCCGGTGGTATCGGGCACCGCAGTGAAGCTGATGAGCCGCACCCAGCCGCCGGAACCCCCGCCGCCGCCGGAGTCGCTGCAGTTCTCGTCGCCGCCGTCGCCGCCGCTCGCGTCGATCGTGCCGGTCACCGTCAGCGTGCCGAGGGCGTCGAGG
>JBCCZL010000036.1:0-29001 GCA_039187775.1 Myxococcota bacterium | reverse complement strand
TCGATGCGCACCGATGTCTTGCCGCCCCCAAGCCTCCGCCCCCGCGCCTCCGCTCCCGCCTCCGCCGGTTCTTTTCCGAGCGCGTGTCTCGCCAATGCGTCGGAGGGCTGCGAGTTCGAGGCGGTGTGGCTCACTCGCTGATTTCGCCGCCGCTCGTCTCGTCCATCTCACCACCCATGTCCTCTTCCTGGGCGGTGTTGCTGTGCTCTTCCACCGGGCCTTCGTTGGAATGAAGGTTCGCGCCTTCCGGACCCTCGTTCACGTGCTCGACGTTGCTGCCTTCGTTTTGAGCGCCCCCGCAGGCGGTGACCGCCAGCGGCGCGACGATCAGCGCGCTCGACACTGCGAAGCGAACCACGCGGTTTCCGGTCTTACCGAACTTCGATGCTTTCTCACTCATAGTTGTCTCCAAGGCCGGGCGGGAGCTGGGTGCCCCCAGGCAGCCGGCCGGCCCCACCGTACTATTGTGACGGGCCAATCGCTAGACCGGTGCCTCCCCGCCGGAAGAACGCGCAGATTTCCTCGGCCTTGGCCTGCGCATCCCGGCGGCCGAGCTCGATCAGCCGGCCCGCGTAGTCCCCATCGAAGAGGAGAAATGACACCAGGTCTGCCTCCATGCTCTCTTTCATCATCGCGGCGCGCCGAATGACCTGCTCGGCAAAAAGGCCGCTTCGCCGGTCGTCGTCCCGCTCATTGAGAAAGACCCCGGCCATTCGTCCGATGTCGTCGGTCGGGTAGAGAGCGAGGGTGTCGAGCTTCCTGTAGGCATTGCCGCGCGCACGGATGACGACCTCCTGGAATCGGGCGCGCTCCTCCTCGCTCAGCGCGTCGTCGAGGGTGCCGACGATATCGTTGATCCGCTCGAGGACCTTGAGGTCATATTCGATCGGATCGAGGAGCAACGCCGCGAGAAGCTTGCCAAGCAGGAAGAACGGGTTCGGGTAGAGCTCGGTGCCGGTCTCGCTGGGCCGAAAGCCGCGGAGGAGGGGGATCACGACCAACCGGTCGGCCCCGGCTCGGATCGCCGGTGACAGTGGAGTGTTGAAGCGAAGGCCGCCATCGCAGTAGTAGCCCGCTCCGATCTTGTGGGCGGGAAAGATCAGCGGGAGCGCGGATGACGCGAGCACGTGGTCGGCGCTGATCGGCCCGCATACTCCGCGCCGTCGGGGGTCGCGACTAGGTCGAAAGTGACAGCCGGGCACGACCTCGGCGAACATATGCGTGCGACCGCTCCGAATGTGGAGGGCGGTGACGATGAGTGCGTGTACCACCCCGCGCTTCACGTTGGCGTGAAGCCGCTCCCAGTCCACCGTTTCGCGTACGACGTCGTGAAGCGGGCGTGGGTCGAGGAGCGACCGACCGAGGGTGGTGTCCGTCGAAAACGGGAGCCGGCCCCGGAGCCCGAGGATGCCCATCGGATCGAAGCGAAGATGTTCATTGAGCCGGAGCGACTTCCACGCATCGACAAGGCCTTCGATCGCCATGTCGCCCCGGTCCGCGTAGGCGGCGAGATAAGCCGCGTTGATCGCGCCCACCGACGTTCCGGCGAAGATTTGAAACGGCGCCGGGTCGCGCGGCGTAAGCTCGAGGACGTCGATGATCCCCGCGACGAGGCCGACCTCGTACGCGCCCCGGGCGCCGCCGCCCGACATGACGAGTCCGGACCGGAGCGATTCACTCATGCGGGGGTCCGGTGCGCGGCGATCCGGTCGCGCACAAGGTCTCGTCCGATGACTGCAAGGGTGCTCACCACCATGAGAAGGATCACGAATGCGGTGGCATCGAGCATCGAAAGCCGGTCGGCGAGCGGCTGTGCAAAGGCGCCGTAGCAGAACGGAATGTGAAACACGTAGGCGACGAGGGAGCCGCGGCCGAGGATGAGCAAGATCGCTTTGAGGCGTGGGGTGAGAAGATCGAAGGCCAGCGCGCCTCCCCCGAGGACGACCAAGCCTCGGCCGCCAAGGTCGAGCACATTCATCCAGATGACGGGATGGCTTCGAGAAAAGTCGGCGCCATGTTGAACCCAGAGATCGGTCGCAAAGGCGCCGGCGAACGAAAGGCCAAGGCCAACTCCGAGAACTTGAAGGAGAGCGCGCCGAGGAATGCCTCGTTCCGACCGGTCCCCGCTCCGGGCTCGAGCCTTCGCAAGAAAGAACCCGGCCCCCACCCCGATCGCGAACCAGGCGCTGAGCGGAACAAACGGCATCAGGGTCACTCCGGGCACGTCCAGGAACGGTCCCACCGCCATTCCCGCGGAGCCCCACTCGACCGACGTCGAAAACGAGGTGAGCCAAGGACAGGCGAGGGTGACCGCGACCCCGAGAATGGCGGCGGTGAGGGCAAGGCGTCGGCGGGGCTGGGAACCTCGAATGCCCAAGGCGGCGACGATCGCGATGCTGAGGCCGATGACGTGGAGCACGTCCGCACGGAGCAGGGTTTCGATCGAGTCGTAGCCGTCGAGGAGCGCGTACACCAGATTTACCACGTACCCGTACACCACGATCTGGAGTCCCCGGGCCACGACGCGACGGCGCACCTTATCGATGTTCTCGCCCCGGTCCACCGCCACGTGGACGCGCCAGGCCACCGCGGCACCCGCGAGAAGGAGAAACGCCGGAAGCGGGAGTGTGCCGAAGAGCCGCGTGACCGCGTAGCCGACGGTGGTCTTCGCCTCCGGGCTCGCCCAGCCGTCGTAGGCGTGGCCCTGAATCATGATCAAGCCCGCAAACCCGCGGGCGGCATCGATGCCGCCCACTCGGCCAGGAAGTCTGTCCCGTTGCAGAGAGGCGCTTGGGCCGTTGTTCACCGGCCGACTGTAGAAAACGATGAAGAGCTGCGCCATCCTATCGTGATGGTGACGGACGCGATCGATCAGGCCTTTCGAGCGCATTACGACGTCGCGGAACCGCGAGAGTGGAAGCCCCTCCTCGCCTACGCCGATGGCGGCCCCGATCCCCTGTCCGCGGTTCGCTGTTACGGCGGGGATGACCGCTGGCACTACGTCGGTTCCGGACTGAGTGCGCTCGGAGATGAGCAGGGACGGAGCGGCTGGGGTTTCGAGGTGACGTTTAAGCTTCCCCGTGGACCGGGAGAGAGCCAGCCCCCGGGATGGCCGGCCGCGCTCCTTCAGGACCTCGCCCGATACGTCGAGGGAAGCGGCGATGTGCTCGCGGTGGGCGATCTGCTCGACCTTGGCCGGAGCGTCGACGGCTCGGCCGACGGGCGGCTCACGGGCCTCTTGTTTTCCGATGACCCGGAGCTTTCGTCGGTCGGCGCGGGCGAAGAGCGTCGGCGCCTGGTTCAGGCCATCGCCGTGACCCCCGACGAGCTCGAGGCGGCCAAGGATTGGAGCTGCGATGGCGTCCTCCGGCTCCTCGCCGAAGCCTATCCCGAATGGGTCTTTCCAATGGATCGCGAGAGCCTTCGCACCGACCCGAACGGCGAGCGCGCAATCCAGGCGGGGATGATCACGGACGGCTCGGCCCGGGGGACCGCTCCGGCCGAGACCCTTTCGTGCCGTGAACTCCGAGCGGGTCTCGAGATCGAGATCGCGCTGGAGGACGTTCACGAGCTTCGCCGAGCGACCCGGGGACGCTTGCCGTTTGGGCGTCCCTTCGAGCTTCGGAGCGCGGAGCAGGTGCTGCAGCTCTGGCCCGTGGGGCGACAGTTTGCGAGCGAAGCGGAGCTTGGCGTCTGTCGGGTAGAGCTCGACGCGGACCAAACGGAAGCGCTTCGCCGAGGCCTTCTGCCCGAACCCGGCCGCTACGCGTTCGACGAGGTTCCGGGCCTCCAGTTCGTCGTGGTCGCGGACTAGCAGTAACCTGCTAGCGCGTGGCGACCGCGCTGGAGGCGAGGAGGGCGGAGAGGCCGTTCCGGAGCGTGGTTTCCCCTCGGGCTGGTTCCCTCTCGAACGCCATCGTGCCGTCGCTGTAGCCTTCGTACATCTCTTTGACGAGGGCGGCGATGGGTTCGGTGAACCCCAGTTTGGTGAACCGAGGAATCACCGCGTCGGTTGTCTCCGGGGCGAGTTTGATGTCTCGCTCCAAGAGTTCGCCGAGGGCCGACGCCACCTGCTCGGGGGTGTAGTCTGCAGGACCCGCGAGCTCGAGAAGGCGCGGGGCGCGCTCGTCGGTCAGCGCCCGGGCGAGCGCCCGACCGAGATCGTTTGCCGAGACCATCGGGATCGGCTTGCCCGGCGTAAGAAACGTCGGGAGGATGCCCGGGCCGCGGACCGCGTCGAGCACATTCGCCCAGTTCTCCATGAAGTAGGCGCCTCGAACCACGCGGACGTCAGCGTACTCGGCGAAGGCTCGCTCGAAGTGATGCTCGCGTCGCACCGGGCCGTGGCCGGTGGCGTGGTGCGCGCCCACGGACGACAGGAGGGCCACGCGGGGACGGCCGGCGTGGTCGAGCGCACGGAGGTAGCCGCTCGTCCGCTCTCGGCCATCTCCGATGAAGTCCTTCGAGTCAAAGTCATTGGGCTGCATCAGGAACGCGCCCCCGACACCTTCGAGCGCAGCTCCGAGGGAGTCGACATCTTCGAAAGTGCCGATCGCGACGTCCGCGCCTTGGTCTGCCCAGGGACGACCCTTGCCCTCGGACCTCACCAAGACGCGGGTGGGTTGCTTCTGTTGGAGCAGATGGGTGGCGAGCGCACCGCCGATCTGCCCGGTCGCTCCCGAGATCAAATACATGAGGGCTCCGTTCGTGGCTTGGCGAGTGAACGCTCCGAGTCTTCCGCGCGGTTCGACCCGCAGCAATGGCGCCAAGCCGAAGGGCACTATTACCACACGGCATAGTGCTCGGGGTGCAGTGGAGGTCGAGGCGACGGGAGCGGGGCAGAGGGCTATCCGCGGCCGGTCAAGGGGTGTCGTTCGGGGCCAGGTGCTCGAGGGATAGCGCGTCCACCAATACCCTTCGAAACCACCGGTGACTCGGGTCGCGACGCATTCGCTCGTGCCACCCGATGCGGATCCGCGTCGCGGTGAGCGCGACCGGCGGAGGGAACCACTGGAGCTTCGGTCGTCCCGCGGCCGCGCTTTCGGGAACCGTCGCGATATGGTCGGAGTGGAGAACAAGATCCAGCGCTTCGGACACCGAAGGGACCGACACCGCCGTCCGTCGCGTTCGCTCGAGCTGCGCAAGCACGCGGTCGACGTCCTCGCCAAGGCCCGCCGGATGGGGCGACACCGTCACGTGAGATTCTCGGACAAACTCGTCGAGGGTCAGCGGACCCTGGACTCGGGGGTGCCCGCTCCGCGCCACCGTGCAAAAGCGCTCCTCGCGCACCTTGGTCCATACGACGCCCGCGAGGGCGGGAAACTCGGGAGCGACGACGAGGTCGAGCTCGCCGACTCCGAGACGCTGCGCCGAGTCCCTGCGCAAGCGCTCCACCCGAAGACTCACCTGGGGTGCGGTGTGCTGGAGCTTCGCGACGAGCATGGGCAGCACCATCGAGAAGGGGTAGCCATCCGAGCCGATCGCAAACTCCTTTGCCAAGGTCTCGGGGTGGATCTCTTCCTCCGGCTCGAACAAGAGGCCAAGGCCGTGGAGCAGCTGTTCGAGCGGCGCTTTCATCGCCTCGGCCCGAGGAGTTGGCACCATCGCGCCACCCACTCGCACCAGGAGATCGTCTTCAAGCTGGTCGCGAAGCCGGCCGAGCGAGCGGCTCACCGCTCCCTGACTGAGACCGAGCCGACGCGCGCTCGCGGTGACGCTCCGCTCTTCCAACAAGACGTGCAAGAGAAGCAACAGGTTGAGATCGAAGCGGCGGAATTTCTCAATGCTCATCTGTCTCTACCTGCGGCTCCGGTGCCGGTGTTACACCGGGCGACCAAGGTGGCCGCGCGTGGCGACGGCATCCACGTCCCGGCTTACTTTTCACCGAGCGACCGACAAAGGCGCACGCGTGCGGTGGCGGTCGTGTAGTTTCGCCGCGTCGCGGAGAGCATTCCGTAAAGACCCTTCCGATCCTCCAAACTCTGACAACGTCCAAGCCGGTGGGCGTATGGCGCACGGGGATGGCTCGACGAATTCCCTGCGACGAGCCCGGTGACCCGTCGTGGCCAAGACGTTGGGCCAGTGTACCCGCCGCGGCTTCTCGGTCGTCTTCCGAGAGCGTCGACGAGGCCGGGGGATGAGAGGAACTCCATCGGGCCAACTATATCGCTCCGTCGGAGAAGACACTCTGCAGTTGTCGCATCTCCTCGGAGGTATTCGAAGCTCCCCAAGCCGCCATCGAGCCCACGACCAGAGCCACAAGTAGACCCGCACCGAGGGCATGTCGGCGGGCTTGACGGGCTCGGATTAGGCGGGACTGACGTCGAGCGGCCAGCGTTCGTCGCGGTAGTGGTCGCGAAGGGCATGAAGCTCTCCCCACGCCTGATCCATCGTCGAGCGCGCGTCTGGTGCACCGCGCAGGGTGTGAAAGAGATACTCCGAGAGCGGGGCGAAGCGCGCATCGGCCGCGAGTGAACGGACGGGGTCGGGCATACCGTCGTGGCTGACATGGGAGGTGATCGTGGCGAGCTCGGTTGTCCCTTCAAACAGGGTTTGGCCGGTCAGCACCTCGTAGGTGAGGCATCCGAAGGCGTACACGTCGGTCGGCATCGGTGAGTAGCGGGCCTTCTGGTCCACGGAACGCCAGACCTCCGGGGCGCCGTATTCGGTGGTGCCGCAGCCCGGGCGAAGGTGCCGTCCCGCGAGGCCAAAATCCACCAGGACCGGTTCTTCCGGAATCTCCGGCCCCGCCAGGCCATCGGGGTCGCGAAGGATCACGTTGCTCGGCTTGAGATCGAGGTGGCCGATTTCCGCTTGATGCATGGCGGCGAGGCCCGCGGCGATGCCCTCGAGGATCTCGAACGCCCGCGTCATGTTCATGTCGCCCATTTCGATCACCCGCTCGAGCGTCGGGCCTTCGACGAGTTCCATCACCAGGATCGGTTTGGGCCGCGCTCCGGCGTCGAACGTGACAAAGCGGGCGATATTCCGGTGGACCGGGAGCGATAGAAGCGCGCCGGCTTCGCTCCGAAAGAGCTCGAGGAACTGCTCTTCGGACAGGGCTCGGGCGGCGGCACCGTCGTACTCCGGAACCTTGAGGGCAAAGCGTTCCGCGCCGCTGTTGTGGCGGTCTTCGCTCCGGCGGGCGATGAACACCGAGCCCACCGCGCCGCTCCCCAGCGAACGCTGCACGTAGAATCCTCCGAGGACTCGTCCCGGCGGGAGCCATGCGGGAAGGGGCGCGGTCTGACTCGAAGGCACGAAATCCGGCGTTCCCGCGGGCGCATCGATCGGAAGGGTCGTCGCCCGGCGAAGTTCGATGAGCGTAGCCTCGGCGATCATCACCGGAAGCTCGGTCCGAAGCGCGTCTTCGACCCCGGTGAGCGCATCGAGGAGCGATGAACGATCCCCTCGGAGTGCGCGCTCGAGGCAAAAATCGAGGAGCCGGATCGAGGCGCCCGCGGCGGGCGCTTCGAACGGTCGCTCGTCACCAAACCGACGTCGGGCGCTATCGACGAGCTGGGCGAGAGACTGGACCGCGTTCTGAAGCGGCGCCAGCAACGTACCATCGGTCCCCTCGGCGAGGGCCCGAAGTGAAGTGGCCGACGCGATCGCCGCACACGTCCGAGTGAGGTCGAGCAGGCTCGATCGGAGGGCTTCCACCCGGGGCGAGCTTCCCACGGGCAGGTCGTTGGCGAGCTGTTGGAGGGTTTCGAGCCAGCTCTGTTCGCCGATGCCGTCCTGGTTGGCCCTCCGGACCCGGCTCCCGAGCTCGACGTAGTCCCGGAGGACGGTTTCGATCTCCGGGACCATCGTCGCCTCGGCGAAGGTCGTGACGTCGGGGAGGTACGGGACCGACTGAACGACCGCGAGGACGACATCGCTCACCGAGCAGATCTCCTCCCGCACCAACGCATCGCAGGCCCGCGCCGCCGCCGCGCACACCACTCGGCGGAGCGCCGACGGAGCGTCGTGTTCGACCCGCCGGAGAAGCGCCGACGCGGTGCGGATTCGCCACTCCCGCCCCTCGTTTCGTTCGTCGAAGCCGCTGTCGGCGTCCACGAGGTGGAGCAGGGTCTGAAGCCGCCGAAGGCGGAGCGTGGGGTGCTCGATCGCAGCGGCGCTCGTCAGCGGCGTCCCCTCGCGGCGGAGGAGAAAGTCCGTGAGCTGCTCGAACACCTCCTGAAGGTGGTTTTGCTGTTTCTCCCGGGTGCCGAGCATCAGGAGGTCGGTGAGTCGGGCCTTTGCGAGGAGTGCCATGTCGAGCTCGCGGAGCGCGCGAAACGAATGGCGTCGGCCCACCGCGTCGTCGTCCTTCGAAAGGAAGAGGGTGCCCATGGTGCCCACCGCCACCTCGAGGAGCTCGGTCGCTTCGAGGTATGCCGCCTCCGCACCGACGTGGGCGAACGTTCGAATCGCCCCGGCGATCCGATCGGGGAGCGAACCCCGGCTGTCGTCCATCGTCGATAGCTCGGCGTGCAGGGACTCGACGAGCGCGACCCGGCCGTCGTCGGGGTCGCCCTCCCGGAGGAACTTTCGAAGCCGTGTTTGGGCGACGTCGGCTGCCCAGTCGGCGAACCCACCGGCGATCCGCTCCTGGCGAAGCGCCACGAGCGCTTCGATCGCGTCGAGCCGACTGTGCTTGAGGAGGCTGCGGATCAGGGCTTCGGCGGCCTCGGGTTCGGTCTCTGCCGCCCGCGGCAGCCCGAGGAGCATCGCCGCTCCGATACCTCCATCGCTTTCCATGAGCTCGCTCTTGAGGATCGCGCTCGCGGTGGCGGTGGCCCCTTCCGGATCGATCGCGATGCTTGCGGCGATCGACGCGGCGGCCCGTCGCCACTCGGTAACGCCGAGGTTGGGATCGAGGGCGCCCTCGATTTCGTGGGCGTAGGCGGGGACGGCGGACGAGAGAAGACCACGGGCACTCGCGACGTGGCGCCACACCAGCGACTCGCGATCCGAAAGCAGCCGCTTCCATGCCGCATTCACCGTATCGAGGCGGAACACTCGAAGCCCGCTGTCGTCGCCCTGGCTCGCCCGACGTGCCGCTTCCCGGGCGGCGCGCTCGAGCATTCGTGCCGCGAGGCGGCGGGAGGGAAGCGAGCCGGTCGATGGACCGATCAGCCAGTCACGCTGCACATCGCGACGCGAGATCAGGGCGAGGGCGAGACCATCGGCCCGACTTCCAAGCCCAAGCGGCATGTCGAGGGCGAGGGCGACTCGGGCTCGCATCGGCGGTCCTCCGATCGCTCGAGGAGAGCTCAACGCAAGCTGCGTAGCGAGCGCGACGAAGGTCGCCGCGTTTCCCGTGCGAAGGAGCCGGAGGATTCGACGCCCGAGCTCGCGTCGCTCGTTGCCGATAGGGAGCGCGGCCGCGAGTTCGTACACGGCGGCGGCAGCGGCGGGTTCGGAGAGAAAGCTCAAGTCGTCGATGAGGCCGGTGTCGAACGCCACGCGTACCGACTTCGCGAGAGACTGAGGGTCGAGCCCCTCGAGGGGAACCGGCGTTTGGCTTCCCACGACATTGGCAAGAGTGGCCATGCTCTGACGCCAGAGGCCTCGGCGCTCCTCGCCATCCTTCACCTGTCCCAGCTGGGAAAGACCCTGCAGATAGTCCCGGGTCGACATCGATCTCGGAGAATACCAAGGACCGGACGAGCGCGCTGAAAAGCCTGGTGCGAACTTGGCCCGCGCGTGAAGCGGCCACTCGCGAAAGGGAGAGGCGCGTCAGGCGCTCGCTTCGCGGTAGCCGGTGGAGTCGTCGTCCGGGACGTCGATGCCGGCCATCTTGAGCAGGCGAAGCGCATTGCTCGTGCGGACGACCCCCGGCTGGAGCCGATAGTCGAACGTCATCTCCCCATCGATCACCACGTCGGTGAAGTGGGCGTTTTGAACTTCGTCGGTCCGCTCCTGCTCGAGGGCCGACAGAGCGATGTCGTGGGTGGCGACAAGTCCGAGGGCGCCCCGATCGAGGAGGTGCGTAAGCACCGAGCGCGCCCCGATGTGGCGCGCGTGGGCGTTGGTGCCTCGGAGGAGTTCGTCGAGCAGGAAGAAAATCGGCGGCGAGTCGTCGGCGTCCACCACCACCCCGCGGAGTTTCTGAAGCTCGGCGTGAAAGTAGCTGGCTCCGCGCTGGAGATCGTCGTTGGCTCGCATGCTCGCACGAAGCCTGACCACCGGGGTCCGGAGCGCTCGCGCCATGACCGGGCCGCCGGCGAGCGCGAGGGCGATATTGAGCCCCACCGCCCGAAGCAAGGTGCTCTTTCCCGCCATATTCGAGCCGGTGATGATCAGCGCGGAGCGCGGGCCGGAGAGGACCACATCGTTTTCGACCCTCGCGTCCGCGGGAAGGAGCGGATGATTGATCGCCTCTCCGCGAAAGCCCTCCGGCGCACGACCGATCGTTGGCATCGTGGCGCTCGGGTCCAGCGCCTTGATGCCGGCGAGGGAGCTCAGCGCTTCGATTTCTCCGAGCGCGGTGAAGAGATGCCCGAGGCTTCCTCCGATCTTGTCGTTCCAGCGCTCAAGGCCTGCGAGGACATGAAGGTCCCAGAGGACGAGCCAGTTGACGAAGATGTAGACGATGACTTGGGTGCGGAAGTCGGCGAGGCCCGCCCAGCGGTCGAGGCGTTTCATGAGGACCGACGGCGGGTCACCTCCAGTGTGGAGGGCTTTTTGGATCCGCGTTAGCTCGTCGCTTTCGAAGGACTCTTCCTCGACCACGAGGAGCATCCGATAGAACGCCTCGGCGTAGCCCCGGCGAGCCGCGATCAGATCAAACGCTTCGTGGGCCGGCCGGGCGGTCGCGAGCGAGACGAGCACCTGGACAACCAAGGCTCCGAGCCAGGCGAACGGCCACACCATGCCCAGCTCTCCCACCACATAGAGGCCGAGCGTCGTTGCCGGCAGGAGGTACATCAGGATTCGGAGATAAGGGTGCTTTTTGAGATAGGACTCGTGCTGGGTGAACGCGAGGAATGGCTTGGGGTCGAGCTTGTCTTTCCCCCGCGCGACCGCGGCGGCGGCCTCGAGCTCCTGGCGAAACTCCGGCTTGTCGACGAGTTCGAGCACCGCCGCCTGCCGAGCGGCGATCGTGGCCTCGTCGGCGGGGCCGCTCAGCCAGCGGGCGAGCGTGGCCTCCCCGTCGACCGTCTGGGTGACGTCAAAGCGATGAAAGAGCGATCCCGGTCCCAGAAGATCGATATCGAATGCATAGCTGTGGCTTTTGTCGAGCCGCTCGGCGCCGTTTCGCTGAAACGAGAGCCAGCCGGTGCCGAGGCGGTCGAGGTGCCTTCGGTGAATCTGCTCCCGAATCTCGAGAAGCTCCTTTTCGCCGAGGGTGCGCGCATGCACAAAGATCAGGATCACAAACGCGGCGGCGGCGGTGGCGCCAACGAGACCCATGGCGTAGGACGATTGGACGGCGGCGGCGATGCCAAAGATCACCGCCGCAAGGAAAGATAAGAGCCGTCCCAGGGACCAGCCATTGGCGCGTCGGGCAAGGACACTCGCTTCGGCCGCAAATCGGTCCCGAGCCCGTTCGTGAATCGCGCGGACCGTCGGGTCGCCCGGGGCCGAGGTCTCTTTCGGCTCGTTCCCAAGCCTCGCTTTGGGTGTGTCGACAGAAGGGTCCTCAGGCTCGCCTTCAGGAGTCCTCTCCGGCTCCTTCTCTTCCCCAGACGCCTCTTCCAGCTCGTCCTCAGGGTCCTCTTCCGGCGTCGTCTCGTTCCGTGCCTTCCCTTCCTGCGCCATTCGCGGGAGACTACGCGAAAACGGGGCACCGCACGACCAATGGGGGACGGCAACAAATCGAAGGGCAGCACTATCTTGTTCGTGGGAGCGGTCCTCGTCCTCCTGAGCTGCGTGCTCTGCGTGGTCGGCCCGTCGGTCTTCGGCGTGTTCATGGGGATGTACGACACTTCCAGTTCGTCGTACCTCGGACCCGCGTACGAAGAGACCTACGCGTCTCCCAGCAGCATGGGCCTCGAGCTTCCGGACAAGCAGGGGCCGGTGCGGCCGCGGGATCCGCTCGGCGAACCGGCCTACGAGCAGGCGTACGAAGGCCTCCCGCCGCCCTTTGTGAGGGAGTGGGAAGTACGTTCGGTGGAGGGAGAGCTCGCCCTCGAGGTGGGCACGATTTGTCCCCTTCTCATTGAGCCTCGCGCGAGAGGAACCGGTTACTGGTGCCAGACACAAGTCGTGTGCGAAGGACTCGTGCTTTATGGCGATGGCAGCAGCAATGGGTTTCTCGAATGCGACCTTCCCCCGGACCACGATCCCGAGCGCCCGGTGTGGGCCCAGGACGGGGACATGTTGAGCGATAGCGACGGCGCGTTCGTGATCTCCGGCGCCAACGGCGATATCCGGATCGAGGACGATGCGACCAGTGACCTGGGTGCGTTCGTGGTGGAAGGAGTTACAGTTCGAGGGAGCGAGTAGCCATGGCGTCGAACCCGGGCCGTCCCATCTGGATCCTCTCAGGCTTTTTGATTGCCTTCGGGATCTTTGCCTGCGTCGGCGGGGGCATCTACGTCGCGTTTTTTGCGCCGGTCACCGAGTCGAGCACCGTCGCGACCCCAACCCAGCCACCCCCCGCTCAAGGCGTCGACCTGACGCCGCGGCTGGTGGAAGCGCAGATCACCCAAACTGCCGGCGCGGCTCCCGTCGCCGTAGGAGCGGCCTGTCGGTTTAATGTCGAAGGCCGCATTCGCGACGACGGGACCTATTGGTGCAACGCCCAGGTCACATGCGGAGGGCTTTTGCTCTATGGCGGCCCGAGCGCCGGATACTTCATGTGCGAGCTTCGAGGCCCGCCCACGCGCCACGTGATCGGGGCCGACGCGCAGACGTCGAGCATGGACAGTGACTCGTCGATGGAGATCAACACCGAGACCCGCGAACTCCGCGTTCGCGACGATCCGACGGGGAACTTCGGCGCCTATCACATTGTGGCCAACATCACCCGGGTGCGCTAAGAAAGCCTTGTGGCTAAGGGCCTTTTGCAGGCGCTCCGGGATCTACTCGAACCGGCGGACCCCACGGCCGGGGGGCGCGACATCCTCGCGGAAACGGTGGCTCGCCATCTTGTCGACGCCGAAGAGGACGAGCGACGAGTGGTCACCGCGATCGCCGGACTCCTTGCTTGCGTGGCGTACGCCGACGGAGTGTACGAACCGGGGGAAGCCGCCACCGTTCGGGAGGAGCTATCGCGCATGCACGGGCTGACCCCGCGCGCCGTCGATGCGATCTGTCAGGTGTTGGACGAACAGATCGGCGAAGTCACCGCGGTGGGCCATCAAGGATGGGTGAGTGATCTCCGGGTGCTCACATCGGAGGACCAGCGACGAGAAGTCCTCGATGTGCTGGTGCACCTCGCGGCTTCCGCTGAAGAGTTCACGGTCAAAGAAACCAACTACCTCCGCACGTTGACGACGATGCTGGGCCTTGAGCAGAAGGACTACAACGCCGCGCAGCGGACCCATCGAGACAAGCTCCAGGTGCTAAAGTAGTTCGTTTACTCGCCGAAGCGGGCCACGATATGGGACGCCGTTTCCACGAACGCGGCGCGATGGTGTCGGTCGAACTCTTGCCAGGTACAGAAGCTCTTCGGGTCCTTTACGCGGTCCACGAACAACACGCCGTCGAGGTGGTCGCACTCGTGCTGGTAGGTTCCTGCGGTTAGTCCGCGAACCACTTTGTCAATCGGCGCGCCGTTTCGATCGACGGCTCGCACGCGGAGCTCGGCGTGTCGTTCGACGAGTCCCCGAAGGTTCGGAACGCTAAGGCAGCCCTCGTAGTTACCGAAGGTATCCTGACCCATGGGGACGAGCACCGGATTGACCAGGACGGTCAGCGGAATCCTCGGCTTGTAGGGGTAGCGGGGGTTTTCGCCGACCTCGATGACGCAGATTCGCAGCGGCTCGAGCACCTGGGGCGCGGCGAGCCCTGCGCCGTTGGCGTCGCGCATCGTGGCAATGAGGTCATCGATCAGCTCTTGGACTTCTTTTGTCGCAAGTTCTTCTCGCCCGACTTCCCGCGCCCGCTCTCGAAGGAGCGGATGACCAATCTCTGCAATCTTTCGGAGCGTCACGGGATTCCCCTGGCTTTAGAACTCATCTCAACCCTCCTCGAGCCGATCGGTGGAAGGGAGTGGGTGAGCGAGTGCGTCCGCATGGCGAGGAAATGCCCGGTGGGTTTGAGCCCGAGGCGACAGATCGCGGGCCAAACCACGGAGCGGCCCGGGAGAGGGTCGAGATGAACGCTAGACACTTCGCCCCCAGAGCACGGCATCTCTACTCGGCGGCCGCGGCCATCCAAGCTTCCACCGCATCGACGGTCTTGGGGGCGTCGGCGGTCAGGACCTCGGGACCCGTCGCGCTCACCAGCACATCGTCCTCGATTCGAATGCCTCGAACGTCTTTGAACCGCTCGAGAGCCGTCCGGTCGAGCCGATCTCCCGCCACCCGACATCGGTCTTCGTCGTGAAGGATCGCCGGCACCTGATAAAAGCCCGGCTCGATGGTGACCGCCATCCCGGGTTCGAGGTCCCGGTCGAGCCGGAGATACGCAAGGCCGAACTGAGCGCTCCGCTCGCGGCCCTTGGCGTAGCCCGCAAGGTCGCCCAGATCTTCCATGTCGTGGACGTCGAGGCCGAGAAGATGGCCGACCCCGTGAGGAAAGAAGAGTGCGTGCGCCCCGTCCGCCACCAGCTCCTCCGGGTCGCCGGAAAAGATCCCGAGCTCGACCAGCCCCGCGGCGAGCGCGCGACAGGCGGTGAGGTGGACGTCTCGGTAGCGCGCGCCCGGCACGGCCGACGCGATCGCCGCCTCTTGGGCTGAGAGCACGACTTCATAGATCGCTCGCTGGGTCGACGAGAACTTTCCGTTCACGGGCCAGCTTCGCGTGACGTCGGCGGCCCACCCCGCCGCGGTTTCCGCTCCGACATCGGCGAGGAGGAGGTCGCCGTCGGCGAGTGAGTTTCCGTGATAGTGATTGTGCAGGACCTCGCCGTGCACGGTGACGATCGAACCATACGCCGGTCCCATTCCTCGCTGGAGAAATTCACCCTCCATCGCGGCGCGAACGGCGTGCTCCGTCCCGCCGACCGTGCTCGCCTGCATCCCCTGCCGGTGAGCCGCCACGGTAGCTTCGGCCGCCTTTCGAAGTTCCGCCTCCGCGGCCTCGTCGTGATAAAGGCGGAGTTCGATCAGCGCTTCGGCGAGGGCAAGATCCGCGTCATTCAGGGTTCCGTGGGCGATCGGACGCTCGAGGAGGGTCGCTTGGGCGGTTCGGGTGGCCGCATCCGGTGCGGGGAGGGTGGCGCAGTCCTCGGCGAGGATCGCATCGGGGAGCTGATCGAGCGGCGCGACCGCGCAGCCGGTCGCCTCGGCGAGCGCTCGAAAACTCGGTCGCGGCCCGTGCCAGAGCGCATCTTCGGCGTCGACCATTGGCAGGAACAGCGTTGTCCGACCCGCCTCGAACAATCCGACCGCCCCCTCGAGAGAGAGTCCGAACAGATAAAGGAAGTGACTGGATGCGCGAAACGGATAGGTGGCCGCGGGATAGTTTCGGCTGACGGGAGATCCCGCGTACACGAGGGCCGGTCGGTCGCCGAGCTTTTCGAGGAGGCGCGCGCGCCGACCTTGGGTCGCACTGCTGGGCTCCACTCCTATTCCAAACCCTTCACCGGCAGCGGCTGATCGTAGACCGCCTTCTCGTGGGTCTCGTAGTCGTCGGCTCGCTTGGTGGCGCGCGAGATGAAGTCTTTGTGCGCGAGCTCGTAGTTGGCCACTCGCCGAACCGCCCGATGGTGGATCCGCTCGAGCTCTGAACGCGTCTCGGGGTCGGCGGTGTCAGCGAGGACCGCTTCGACCTCCGTCAGCACCACCCGCGCCCGTGCCACTGCGTCGGTGGTGTGGTCGAGGTCGGCCAGGTGAGAGGCCTGCACGAGCATCTGATCCCAGCGGGCGCGCTTCTTCGCGAGGTCCATTTTCGAGTCCATTCGCGGATTCTTAGCTCGGATTCGCCAGAAAAAAAGCCCAATTGGACGTACCCCCGACGGGACCCAAACTGTGCTACCTCTAGACGGTGAGCGACAAGACCGAATCCCAGGAATCCAAGGATGTTCTCCTGGTGGTGGGCAAATCCGAGGCCGGTTACCAGGTCCTGCGCCAGCGAAAGGACCGGATGGAGGCCGGAGAAGTTCGGCCCTTGGAAGAAGGCAAGCCCGTCACCGGCGATGTGTTAGAGCTGAAGAACCGGCCCGAGCACCCGAATCTCTTTGATGTCGATGTGAAGTATCGGCATCCGACCGGCCAAGGTCCTTCCGACTCGCCCACTCGGCCGGCTCAGGTCGCTTCGAAGACCTATCGGAAGGGCTGGGACCGCGTATTCCGGAACCCGCGGCCCGCCAAGCAGCTCAACTAGAACCCCCGGCGCTAGATATCTGCGTCCATCGCGGCGTCGCCGCCATCGGGATCCCCGCCGTCGGTGTCGGCATCGCCGCCGTCGGTCTCTGCGTCGGTGCTTGCGTCCGCGTCGGGCACATCGGCGTCCGGGGTCACGTCCGCGTCCGGCACCACGTCCGCGTCGATCGTGGCATCCGGGGGAGGCGGCGCCACGACCGCCTCGAGATCGCAGCCGGCGGTCAGAACAAGCGCGGTCAGAAGAAGCGCAGCTCCGATAAGGCCCATGGTTTTCATTGTTTTTCCTCCGGGTCCTCGGCTGGTTCTTCCGACGGCTCTTCGGATGCCACCTCCGGCGCTTGGTCGCCTTCCTGAGGCGGGTCGACGATCCGGAACTCCACTCGCCGATTCTGACTGCGCGCTTGCCGGGTCCGGCCCTCGACCAGTGGTCGGGTTTCTCCAAACCCTCGGGCCTCGAGCCGGCTCGCATCGATGCTGCCTTCTTCGGTCAGCCACTGCATGACCCGGTTGGCGCGTCGCTCCGAGAGCTGAAGGTTCGAAGCGTCATTTCCCTGGTCGTCCGTATGGCCCTCGATCGACACCTTTCGGATCTGCGGGCTCGCCCGAAGTGCGTCGGCCACCGCTTGGAGCACGGCGTTGCTGCGGCTGAGAATCCGATCGCTCCCCGAAGCGAAGAACACCGGCGTGTTGATTCGGATTTGCCCCTGGTCCACCTGGACGAGGCCGGGACAGCCGTTTCGCTCGGGTTCGGGGTGGGGCGCGCCCGCTTCCTCTGGGCAGGCGTCGGCGCCATCGGGCACCGAGTCGCCGTCGGAGTCGGGCTGAGGACAGCCCGGCCGGTCGCCATCGGGGAACGGACCTTGGTTCGTCTCGGGACACCGGTCGTCCGGGTCGGAAACCCCGTCTCCATCGCGATCGCCAGCCGGACACCCGGCGCGGTTCGGGTCGGGAGTCTCGCCCGCAGGCGCATCGGCGCAAAGGTCGTTCGGATCGAGCACCCCGTCACCATCCGAGTCGCCGGCGGGACAGCCCGCCCGTTCCGGATCCGGAGTGTCGCCGGCTGGCTGGTCCGGGCACGCGTCCTCTTCGTCGATGACGCCGTCACCGTCGGCGTCGCCGATCGGGCACCCCGCTCGGTCCGGATCGGGGGTCTCTCCGGCGGGTTCGGTGGGACAGGCGTCTTCGCCGTCGGTGATGCCGTCGCCATCCTGGTCCAGGGGCGCCGTCTCGTCGGCAGCACCGAAGCGAAGGACTCCGCTCAAGGCGAAGACGAGGGTCTGGGCGTCGCTCTGGAAGTCATCGCCCGCCGCGGCGACATGGCCGTAGCGAATCACCGGCCCGATCTGGAACACCTCTTCGACGGCCGCTTCAAAGCCAATCCCCACGTTGAAGCCGAAGCGGGTCTCACCTCCGGTCACCGCCACGCCGAGGTTCGCATCGACGAAGAAGCGCCCGGCCTCCCCGATCATCGGCTCGATTCGGAAGCCGCCGCCGATCAGAAGATGGCCTCCGTCGGCGTTGGAGCGCGGGTAGATCCAGTTCTCGAACGCGAGCTGCACCGCGAAGGGGCCGAGGAATCGATACGCGGGTCGAAATGCGAGCTCGACTCCCAAATCGTAGTCGAGGACATCATTCTGATAGCTGGGCAACATGGACCCAACGCCCGCCTCGCCGCGGATCTCCAGCCGATCGAGCTGAGCCTCCGCGGGCGCAGCCGGGACGGTCATGCCAACGGCGCATCCGGCGAGGATCAGGGAAAAGAGGGCTCCCCGGTTGATCAACGGTTTCTGCATCTTTCCTCCGGCAGGAGCTGCTCCTGCTGCGCTGCCTGGCCGTAAGCACGATTCAGTCCACTTCGAACGTGGCTGAGCCTTGGGGAGCGTGCACTCCTCATGGTGGGCTGAACACAACGGACCGTAGGCTATCGCCCACGGACATACCGCTCAAGTTATCGGATCGGCGATTCTCGTTTTGGTGGGCCTTTACCAACCGATAGGCGAGCCCATTGCACGCGGCGCCGCCGATCTCCAAGCACGAAAAGCCCAGCACCAAACGGTGGGCTCCACCGTCTTGCAACTACCCAGCCCATTCGGAGATCGCGAGGCCGCCGATCGCTACTGAACGGTCAATCGGAGGTTCAGCGGCGCATCTTCGATCGGGGTGGCAGGACGGATCGCCCCGCCGTGCTCGCGGACGTTCGGGACTACCGTGAGGGTCCACGGCATGCCCACCTGCTCGCCCCGGCTCACCGCCGCCAGATCAACTCGTCGATCGGTGTTGAAGTCGCCCACTTCAAAGACGTGGGGACGAAGTGATGCGGCGAGTGCGTGTTCCTCGAAGCTGTCTTCGTCGTCGCGCTCGATCCACACGATCCGCCGGCCCACGATCCCGACAAGGTCCTTCTTCCCGTCGCGATTGATGTCGTAAAGGGCGATCTCCCGGAGCCCGGCAGGTCCGCCTACCGTCTCCGTCTCGAGGGTTTCGCTCGACCCCGCCCGGAGCACTTGGAGGTTCTCGGCCCGAATGAGGACATCGAGGTTGCCGTCCCCGTCGACGTCCATGGAGATCGCTTCCGCGCCTCCCGTGACGGTGATCGACTGGCTCGTCGGGAACCCGCCGGCTCCGTCCCCAAAGAACACATCTACCCGGGGTTCATCATCGACGATCGCGACGAGGTCCTTGTGCCCGTCCACGTTCAGATCGGCGACGGCGATCGCGGTGCCACCGATGCCCGTCCGCAGACTTGCGCTTCGGGTCGGTGAGGCGCTTCCCGTGAACACCCAGGCTTCCGATGGCCGACGGGCGAGGGCGCTTGCGCGATTGAGCGCGAGAATTTCGTCGCCGGCCGATGAGTCGAGGGAGGTCACGAGAGTGTCCACCGCGGCGATCGTTCCAAGGCGCATCGGCGTTTCAAAGCCCCCGGTCGTGCTTCGCCGAAGCAGGTGGACGAACCCTCCCACCGACGCGCCTTGGGCATCGCTCGCAAGAAACGGGACCACTAGGTCGGGAAGCCCATCGGCATCGACGTCCCCCGACGAAGGCTGACCGCTCTCGATGCGTTGGCCCTCTGGGGGGGCGGGTGCTTCGATCGTGGCAACCCGGCTCGGACGAAGGCTGGTGGGGTCGAGGCTCAGGACATGGAATGTTCGGCCGCAGCCGACGAGGAGCTCGGGGCGCGGATCCCCGATCAGCTGAAGCGCGGCGATCGCGGGCCGAGTTACCGTACCGTCGCATGCGAGGTAGCTTGGAACGGCCGGACCCGTCGGGGCGTTCTCCGCGCGCTCGGTGCCTTCGTCTGCCGCAGTGGATTCCTCGGCGCTGACGTCGGAGAGCCCGTCGTTCGACGCGACTTCATCCGGGTCGGTTCCGTCATCGTTCGTGGCTTCGTTGGCTTCTTCGCTGGAGTCTCCGGAGCCCTGCGCTTCAGAGCCCTGCGCTTCAGAGCCGTGCCCTTCAGAGCCGTCCTCCTCAGAGCCCTGCCCTTCAGAGCCCTGCCCCTCGGACGTCTCCCCGTCGGACTCCCCGGTCGCGACCTCTTCACCGTTGGCTCCGGCGTGCGCGCCATCGGGAGGTATCACGCCGGCGATGAACCCGATGCCGATGAGTATTCCCCAGACCGCGAGGAGCACTCCGAGTCCTCGGAGGACGCCGATGACTTGTTTCACAACCCACGTCTATCGCGCCCACGCGATTCTGGCCAGCCGGTTGCTGATCTCGCGGAGCTCGAAGCGCTCTACGGGCAGACAGGTTCGGGAACCCGCGTCGCGGCGAACTGGATCATTTCTGCGATCAGCGGCTCGAAGAGCGCCTGACACTGGGACTGCACGGTGGTGGCGACGCCGTTGGATTCGAGCTCCTGGGCCACTCTGACATACCGTCGCGCGGGGTAGCCGACGCCCGTCGGTGTCGCGCAGACCGGGATATTGGCCCCCGACACGAGGCGAAGCTCCATCCGGGGATCGTCCAGCATCTCCTGGTAGGTCTTTCCCGCCCGCGGCATGTCGTGAGGCACCCCCACTGAGAATCCGACGAAGAGGCGGCTCGAGTCTTCGCGAAGCGCCGTCAAACCTTCGGCGTAGCGCAGGGTCGGATACACCTGGTCTGGGTTTCGCTGACAGGCTTCCGCGTGGAACCCTGGAAATACGCCGGGCTGGTTCGGATCACTCAGATTCAGATCAGCCATCGAACAGTCGTCGAATCGATCGAGAAAGACGATCATGAGGAGCGAGTTTCGTCGCAGGAAGCCCGCGTTCTGGCGATCGCCTTGCCCCGGCTCACCGCGGAAGCCGGTCGGCGTCGTGCTCGGCGTCAAGCTGTAGAGCGCGCTTTCCAGCCCCTGACCGTACTCGCAGTCCACGACGTCCGGCAGCGCGCAAACCGCCCCGTCGATGAAGTCGTGGAGTCGGTCGCCCCGGTACTCGAGGAACGGTGCCCGCGGTCGGGCGCACCCGTCGGTCTCGCCATAAAGCACCCCATCGTCGCCGCGTTCTGATCGCAGGCAGCCCGAAGCGCTGCCCCGATGGCCGAGGTGCGTCGACACGACCCCGAAATGGATGTCTCGATAGGCCAAAAAGTCCCCGGGGTCGCGGCGACCGTTGCCGTTGATGTCGCCGCTCGCCACCACGCGAAGAAACCGTTCGAGGCCGCTCTGAAGGCCGCGGATTTCATCCTCCAAGGTGCTCGTGGGGTTCACGACGACCAAGACGTCGAGCGCCTGACCTTCCACCGTGCAGCATCGGCCGCCTTCGCACACCTCGCCCGGCGCGCAACTTCCTCCCGGTTCGTCGCACGCGGGGATCGGCGCATCCGGAACGGTCCGATCCGGAAGATCGGCATCGGGAGGACTCGACCGATCGGGCTCCGCATCCGGGATCGCGGCATCCTCTTCGGTTGGCTCTGCGACCCGCATCGCCCGTTCGTGGGATTCGAAGCAACCCGAACCCAGCGCGAGCCACAGAAGTAACGCCATCGCGCGCATCCTCCCCACCATAGATTCCCGCCGAGCCGAAGCAAAGCGGGCTTACAAACAACCGCACCCGGATGTCTCCGGAAACATCGGCGGGGGCTCGATCCGGATGTTCGGGTGGGGCTCGCTTGGCGTGTCTTCCTGGTAACAGGAGATCCGGCGGAACACCGTCGGCTCGTTCACCGACCGACCCCCGTCATTGTTCACGGATTGAAACTCCTGAATCGCGGGGTCGATCGTCCCGGTGAAGTTATCGAGGTTGTAGCCGGCCCAGCCCTGACAAATCCGTTCGTCGAGGCGCCACTGGCCGACTCCGCCAAACTGGATGCGCCCATCGTCGGACGCGGTGCCCTCCGCGTCCATGGACACCACCCACCGCCGCATGCCGAAGCGGCAGTTGGATGGTGGCTCCTCGAGTTCGGGCCCGCCGCTCCACGAGTGGTTGCGAATGATGCCGAAGATTCTTCCCGGGACCTCCGGGTCCCGATGAATTTCCAGAGTGAACTGGCTCCAATCATGAAACCGAGGGTCGTAGCGATGGGAACGCCAGACCCCCGCCACCGGGTCGGTGCACTCGGCGGGTGGGGGAAGCCGGGCCCGTTGCTCGGCCACCGTCGCCGGCGCAGGACGCGCGCTCACGGCGAACCCGCCGATCACAACGAGCGTGACGATCGCGAAGCGACGGGCGCGGCGCACCGGCGAAGCTTATCAGGAGTCGTGCCGTGCGACGATCGCAAGATTCCGGGGACTCGCACTCCGAGGAAACGCTTCGAGGAGCTTTACGTGTGCACCCTCTTCCACCAGCGCGGCGGCTCGGTCGAGGGCCAAGGACACCTCGAGGGGTCGCCCGAGGGCGGTGCGAACCAGCGCGTACCGACGGATGAGGGCGTAGTCGCGGACTCCTCGGGCCTCCGCGTCCCGGAGTTCGGCGCTGGACGGAGGAGCAAGGCTCCGAAGGGCAAACGCCCGCTCCGCCACCGCCCTAAGGCCCTTCAGCATGGTGCGTCGGTTGAGGCCGCGGCCGTGGTCCGCGGCAGTTCCCGGGATGTCCCGCTGACGAAAAAGAAGGCTTAGGGCATAGCGGGTCTGTCTCGCGCGAAGGTTGGTGCGCGTGGGCGCCTCGATGCCCACCGGAGTCGCGAGCATGTTTGCGAGGCCGAGGGCGTGCCGGGGCCATCGGAGGCCGTGCTCGGTGCCCGCACGGGAGAGCGGCTCGCGCATCGCCCCCGGGATCTTCTGCGGACAACACGCGACATAAAGAAGATGGCAGCGCGTGGCGGCTGCTTCCCGCACGAGCGCGTCGCCGAGCGCCCCGCAGGCGTGGAGACCGACCACCAGCTCGCCCGCCGACGCCTCGATGGAGTGGCGCACCGCATCGCGGAGGACGAACCGCGCGGGGCTTCCGAGTTCGGCGCTCAGCTCGAGCGCCCGGGCGATCCGGTCCGGGTCCCGGTCGAGCCCCAGCGCGGTGGTTCCGAGGGCCCGCGCAAGTTCTCGCGTGAGGTGGCCATGGCCGGCACCTACATCGAGCACGGTGGTGCGAAGTCCCACGCCCTTGGCGAGTTCGGCCAACGCCCGAACCTGCACCTGTTTGCGCTCGGATACGCCGGGCAGGGGAGAGTTCGCCGGCGTTTCGGCCGGCAAATCGAGGCGCGCGACCGCGTCCGCTCGCTCGAGCAAGGCTCGCAGTTCTCCGGGGATGGCACTTGGAGGGCGGGTGCTTTGGGCACCGATGGCTGCATGAAGGCCAGTGCTTTCTGCGGCCTCGACCGCTTCGTCGGAGAGACCCCGGAGAAACACTCCGATGCGTCGCGCTTCGGCCCATGCGGGCTCGTCGGGATGCTCGACTCGGTGCTCGACGATGTCTCGAACGTCCGCGAGAAAGTCACCCGCGGAGGCGAGTCGATCGAGGATGGCAACGCCGGAGAGCATTCGCTAACCGCGAAGATGCCAAGCGGCTCGGCGGTCGGTCTGTGCATACGGCGCCCAGAGCACCGCCAGCTGAACTACCTCGATGTCGCTCTTTTTGGGCCGGACTTCCTTTTCTTCGATCGGCGCGGCGAGGGAAAGCTCCCGGAGCGCCGTCGCTTCGGCCTCAAACTCTGCGGTGAGTTCTTCGAGCTCGGCCTGGAGGTCCGCGAGCGACTCCTTGGCCTGCGCGATGTCGCCCCGCTCGTTGGCGGCACGGCCGGCTCCCCGGGCGGCGCTGGTTGCGCTTCCGAGGCCCCGCCGACCGAGGATCGCCGAAAGGACCGTCGCGCCCACCGACACCGCGGTCTGATATTTCTGCTGCGAGTACTGCTGCTCTTCCTTTTCGACCTTCCGCTTGGCGCGTTCGATTCGCTGTTCGATTCGCTGAAGCTTCGGGGCGTAACTGCGTCGTAGTTTTTCGAGCCTCCGATCCCGCTCCTCGCGGCCGACCTGCTCGACGCGGGCGGCAAACTGCGCGCGGCTCTCCCCCACCCGTGACCAAAGCTTGTGCTCTCGGCAGTACCCGATGATGAGCTTCTGATCCCGGTACAGGTTGGCGATGAGTTTCTTTTGGAGCTTCTTCATCTTCGCGATGGTTCCAAAACTCCCCGGAAGCGGAGCATAGCGCGCATCTTCGATCGGCTCGGGCTCGAGCGGAAGGCGTCCCCGGTGGAGGAGCTGGAGCTCATCGAACGCTTGCCCTTTTATCCGGGTGTGCACTGCCGGCTCCGCCCAGAAATCGATCTCTGCGTGACGATGGGTGTAGTGAAGGCGGACGTCCGCCAAGCACTCGGGCTGATAGATGACGTCCTTGGAGCGGTCGGCGGATAAGAAGAGCTCTGGGACTTCCGGATCGAGGGCGGGCCGGGCTCCTCCGTGCTTGATCGAGGAGCGCTTGGCCTTCGGCGCGGAGCTGCGGCCTTCTGTGCTCCGGTAAGGTTCGGTGAGCGTTCGCAGTTGCCGCGAGGTGAGCGGGCCCCGGAGGTAATTGAGCACCCAGCGGGTCTCGAAGAGGGCGGGACGGTTGTCGTGCGCGTTCTGGAGAAAGAACTCTCGCGACTTTAGACCGGCGAGGGTTGCGCGGATGGCTTGCTCATCAAAGCGTTCGGCCGCGGCTGCGCCCCGGAGGCCATCGACCACCCGGTCGACGTCTCGCTCGGTCTGAAGCCGTCCGAGAAACCACGTGCCGCAGTTCGAGAGGGCTTTGTAGTCGAGATCGACGGGGTTCTGCGACGCGAGCACCACGCCGAGGCCAAACGCGCGCGCCTGCTTCAGCAAGGTCAGCATCGGGGTCTTGGATGGAGGGTTCTTCACCGGGGGAAAGAAGCCGAACACCTCGTCCATGTAGAGGATCGCGCGGAGCGACGAGGTTCCGGCCTGGCCGCGCATCCACGCGACGACCTCGTTGAGGAGCAGCGTCACGAAGAACATCCGCTCTTGGTCCGGAAGGTGCGCGATCGAGAGCACCGAGATGCGGGGACGGCCGTCCGGGGCGCGAAGGAGCGCGTCGACGTCGAGCGGCTCGCCTTCGGTCCACGCGGAAAAGCCAGGCGACGCGAGGAGGCCATTGAACCGAAGGGCCAACTTTTGCCGATCCGCCTTTGGGAAGAACGTTTCGAGGTCGATGACGCCGAGCTGGTCGATGCCGGGGTCGATGATCTTTCGAACGAGGTCGACCAGCGAAAGCGACCGCCCGTCTCGCCACGCGCGGTCGAGGATGTTCGCGAGGAGCACGTGTTCTCGGCTCGTCAGCGGATCGGCGTCGACGGCCACGAGGGCGAGGAGGCCGGCGACGGTGCTGACCACCCGCTCCCGGACCGCGTCCAAGTCTTCGGCGAGTTGAGGGTCGGGGGCCGAGAGGCCGCGAAGCGCCGAGAGCTGGATTCCTGCGCTGCTTCCCGGGGTGTAGATCCTCACTTCTGCGGCGTCCTTGAGGCGCTGGATCCGCTCCCGCGACTGGCCGAAGCTCTCGATGCCGCGTTCCCAACGTGCGGCGACGCTGGCCGCGTGTTCGTCCGGGGTTTCTCCCACCCGGGCCGCCGCGCCTTCGTCGATCCAAGGGCGAAAGTCCTCCGGTCGGAGTTCGGGGAACGTGAGCGCGAGGTTGCCGAGGTCTCCCTTGGGGTCGATGCAGATGGCGGGCACGCCATCGAGGGCGGCTTCTTCGAGCAGGCCGATCGAAAGACCGGTCTTCCCGCTGCCGGTCATTCCGACAACCATGGCGTGGGTGGTGAGGTCCTTCGCGTCGTAGAGAAGCGGCTCTCCCTCTGGGTCAACGCCTTCGGCTTTGGAGTCAAGGCCGTGCCGCTCGGCGGTCCGGCCGAGGTAGAACGCTCCGAGCTGTTCGAAGTTCATGGCCGAATCTTATGCAGGAAGGCGAGGGCGCCGTCGAGTTGCCCCTCCGTAGCGTTCCACTCGTCTTTTGCGGTGATCACCGCATCACACTCGCCAGCCGTGAGGTAGAAGGAGCGGCCGCCGAGCGAGTGATGGCGGACGCACCGGCGAGCCTCTAAGGTGCGGAGGCCGTGGCCCATTACGTTCGCTCCTGGATTCTCCTCCTCCTCGTGGGGTGCGGCGCTCGGACCGGCCTTGGCGTCGAGGAGTCGGACTCGGGGTCGGTCGATGACTCGGGCCTTGAAGACGCATCGATGGCCGATGCGTCGGTGCCTCCCCTTTGCGAGGGGGCCACCGCGGTCGTGCGCTATGTCGATGGCGTTCCGGATCGACGATCGGTGTCCCTCCGGGCCACGGTGCAGATCGCTGAGGCCGATGCGTATTTTTTGTTCGATACCACCGGTTCGATGATCGATGAAATCGCCGCGATGCGGGCGACCGTGCTCGACCTTGTCGATACCCTGACCTGCCCCACCGAGGGACGCCCCTGCTCGGACGGCGGCGACTGCGGCAGCGGAGAGCAATGCAGCCCAACCGGTGTCTGCGGTCCGGAGGACCAGGTTCGCGGCTGTCTTCCCGATCTTCACGTGGGCGTCGGTCGCTACGCCGGCCGCGCCGACACCTATCGGCATCTTCGGTCGCCCTCGCCGCCGTCGGCGGCGCTTCCTGATGCCATTCCCGCCGCTGCCAACGGGGTGGGAGCCGCCGAGTCGCTCTACCAGTCGGTCAGCTGCATCGGCCGGATCGGCCGGTGTGGAAGCGCGGGCTGCGTCTCGGGTCGAGGGTGTCCCGGGTTCCGCCCTGGTGCGCTTCCGATCGTGGTCGCCATCACCGACGAAGGAGATCAGTGCTCGGCCCGGATCCCCCCGGAATGCCTCGAGACCCTCGACACCGCGGTGGAGGCGATGGGCCTTCTCGAAGCTACCTTTGTGGGCATCAGCGCCGATCCGCGAGGTGGAGAAGCGGAGGATTTTCTTCGGGCGATCGCCATCGGCACCGACTCCACCGATGTGAACGGGGAGCCGCTCGTGTTTGTGGGTTCGGGGTCCGCGGTGGTCGACGCCGTCCGTTCGGGGCTTCGCTCGGTGGGCGTGCAGCCGCTCGATCTTCGGGTCGCGCTCCAGCCCCTCGAGGGCGATGCTCTCCAGTATGTCGATCATATCCGCATCGACCGTGAGTCGCCTGGATGTTTCGCCTATCGCGACACCGAGGATGAAGATGGCGACGGCTGGGACGACACCGTGCTCGGCGCCGGGCCGGGAACCACCGGGTGCTTCGAGGTGACGTTCGTCGATCGCGCCCCTCGCCCGGCGTCGGAGGAGCCGCAGGTGGCACGGGTTCGCGCGACCCTGACCGGAGATGGCGCGGTGGTCGACCAACAGTTCGTGTGTGTGGTGTACTGACCAGATCTCTGGATGAGGGCGAAGATAAGGTGAGTTTTCTCCGGCCTGGTCACCCTATCCGGGGACGCCGAGGGAAACCGCCGACGCGACGGTTCTGTCGCTAGGGCAACCGCATGTCCGACACTTTGGCAAACTATTCGAGGCCGGAGTGGACACCGGACACGGCCGGCTAGTCCGCGATGGCGAGGGGAACGGTTTCTCTGCCGACAAGAAGACCAAACCCCCAAGGTCGATCTACACTCGAAAGATGGGTCGCAGGTGGAATCCGTCCCTCGCCGTACGGCTGGGGGCCATACTTTTCTTTTTCTCTCTCGTCGCTGTTTTTGTGGTGGGCTGCGGCCGCACCACGCTCGTGCCGACGCCCGCCGTCGATGGTGGGATCGACGCTGACGCACGCGTCGATTCCGGTTGCCGCTCGGACCTCGAGTGCGACGACGGGTTGTTTTGCAACGGGACCGAGACCTGCTCGGCGGGGAGCTGCCAACCTGGACCGAGTCCGTGCTCGGACGGAGTGGCGTGCACGCGGGACAACTGCGACGAGGCGGCCGACACGTGCATGAGCGTGCCCGACGGAAGCCTTTGCCCGGCGGGCCAGATCTGCGATCCCTCTCAAGGCTGCATTCGTCAGGGTTGCATGGTGGACGGCGATTGCGACGACGGTTTCTTCTGCAACGGCTTCGAGACGTGCAACGGAGGCAACTGCGTTGCGGGTCCCATTCCCGACTGCGTCGTCCCCGACCCCTGCCTCGAGGGCCGCTGCGACGAGCTGGCTGGCGGATGCCTGTTTACCCCGCTCGACCGAGACGGCGACGGCTTTCCTCCAACCGGGTGTGGCGACGATTGCGACGACACGAACCCCCGCGTCTTTCCCGGCTCCGCGGAGGTCTGCAATGACGGTGCGGACA
Source organism: Myxococcota bacterium (assembly GCA_039187775.1). Lineage (GTDB taxonomy): Bacteria > Myxococcota_A > Polyangia > Polyangiales > JBCCZL01 > JBCCZL01. Next base: position 938 of record JBCCZL010000036.1, on the reverse strand, counting down.
ACGACTGCAACGGGTTTGCCGACTGCCAAGATTTTATGTGTCGTCGGGACCCGAGCTGCGTGTCACGCGAAGTCTGCGACGACATGGTCGACAACGATGGCGATGGTCTCTTCGACTGCGGCGACCCGGACTGCGCTTTGGACCCCGCGTGCTGCATTCCCCAGCCCGAGGTGTGCGACAACGGCGTGGACGATGACTGCGACGGCCTCAGCGACTGTGCCGATCCCATCTGCCGAATCAGTCCCGCCTGCTGCGTCCCGTCGCCCGAGATTTGCAACGATGGAGTGGACAATGACTGCGACGTCCGCATCGACTGCGGCGATGGCGACTGCCGCCTCGATCCGGCCTGTTGCACTCCATCGACGGAGCGATGCTTCGGGGGAACCGACGACGACTGCGATGGTCTGATCGATTGCCGGGACCCGGACTGCGCGACGGACATCCGCTGCTGCATTCGCAACCCCGAGATCTGCAATGACGGAATCGATAACGACTGCGATCGACGCACCGACTGTGCCGATTTTGAGTGCCGGTTCGAACCTGCGTGCTGCATGCCGTCACCGGAGAGCTGCACCGACGGACGCGACAACGACTGCGACAATCTGATCGACTGCAGCGACCCGGACTGCCGCCGGGACCTCGCCTGCTGCGTGCCCTCGCCGGAAACGTGCAACGACGGCGTCGACAACGACTGCGATACCCGAACCGACTGTGCCGACCCGGACTGTGCGGGAACGCCGGCGTGCTGCATGCCGATGCCCGAGGTCTGCAATGACGGGCGGGACAACGACTGTGATCTTCGGATCGATTGCGGCGATGCCGACTGCGCGACCACTCCGTTCTGCTGCGTTCCCGTGCCCGAGGTCTGCAACGACGGGATCGATCAAGACTGCGATGGAGCCTCGGACTGCGCCGACCCTGATTGCGCGGGAACGCCG
>JBCCZL010000035.1:0-29105 GCA_039187775.1 Myxococcota bacterium | reverse complement strand
GAAACCCGCAACGAACTTCGGGCCGGGGTGCTAGGTCCATGATGAGACCTTGACCAACCGGGCAGTGTCGAATAGCACGACGGGGTGTCCGACGCTCCCGCCATCGTCCAGGGAGACGGCAGCGTGTTGCTCGAAGTCGACCATCCTGCCTACGAGACTGCTCGTGCGTCGCTCGCTCGCTTTGCGAGCTTGGTCAAGTCTCCCGAACACGTTCACACCTACCGGATCGATTCCCTTGCGCTCTGGAATGCGGCGTCGACCGGCCTCCACGCGGAAGAGGTGGTCGCTACGCTCCGCCGCATCAGCCGTTTCGATGTTCCCTCTCACCTGGAGGCAGAGATTCGAAGCCAGATCGCCCGATACGGCGTCTGTTCGTTACACGACTACTCTGTCGACGATAGTGTTCTCCGGCTCGCAGTCCGCGAGCCGATCGTTCGGGAGCAGCTCTCCTCGAACCACCGGGTGGCAGCAAAGCTTCGACCATGCCCCGATGGCTTTCTCTTGGCAAAGTCCGATCGTGGCGAGGTCAAGCGGGCCATCATGAAGCTCGGTTGGCCCACCAAGGACGAGGCCGGGCTGACCCCCGGCGCTCCGCTTCGCGCGTCTCTTCGACTGGATCGGTTTCAGCCGTATCCATTCCAGACGCAAGCGGTGGACGCGTTTCGGGCCTCGGGAAACCACGGGGTCGTCGTACTGCCCTGCGGCGCCGGAAAAACCATCGTGGGCTTAGCCGCGATCGCGGACGTCGGGGCAGAGACACTGATCATCACCAGCGGTCGTCAGTCGGCAGAGCAGTGGCGCCGCGAACTCCTGGACAAGACGACGCTCTCGAATGAGCAGGTGGTGGTGTATCGCTCACGGGCTCCAACCCTTGGTCCGATTACCATCGCGACCTACACCATGGTCGCGCAAAAAGGTGGAACCGGGCCCACCGGTCACCGTCACTTCGATCGTCTCACCAACGGACAGTGGGGCCTCCTCATCTTTGACGAGGTGCACCTTCTTCCGGCTCGCATGTTTCGACTCGCGGCGGAGCTGCAGTCGCGTCGACGGTTAGGGCTGACTGCGACGTTGGTTCGCGAGGATGGACGCGCCGGAGACGTTTTCGCTCTCATCGGCCCCAAACGCTACGACGTCCCCTGGCGAGAACTGGAAAGTTCGGGACACATCGCCGAAGCCACCTGTATCGAGGCGCGCATCCCCCTGCCTGACGACCTAGTCACCGCCTACTCCGTCGCGAGTATGCGAGAACAGCCGCGCGTGGCCGGAGAGAACCCTGACAAGCTGCGGGTATTGGCGGAGATCTTCGAACGGCACGGGGGCGACCGGATCCTTGTGATCGGGACCTACCTCGAGCTTCTCCGGGCTGCGTCCAAGCTCCTTCGCATCCCGATCATTACTGGCGCCACCTCCCATCGAGACCGCGAGAAACTTTACGCACAGTTTCGTTCCGGCGAGTGCCGGGCGCTCGTGCTTTCGAAGGTCGGCAACTTCGCCATCGACCTCCCGGAAGCCAATGTGCTCATCCAGCTCAATGGGTCCATGGGCTCGCGTCAGGAAGAGGCCCAGCGGCTCGGGAGGATTCTTCGACCAAAGCCTGGCGGCGCCACGTTCTACACATTGATAAGTCGGGACACCATCGAACAGAAGCATGCGTTGCATCGCCAGCTCTTTCTTACCGAGCAGGGCTATCGCTACTACATCGACGACCGACAGCCCAGAACCAATCGTGTCCACTAGAGCTCATCTCCACGCTCCTTGGGGCCGCTCCGCGGCTTTTGCACGCCATCGGTGCCATCCCCTCGGGCTCGAACATACGCGGTATTTCCTCGCCTCGCGGACGCACCACCTCGCCCACTCCTTTCCACCGATCGGCTTCAAGGAGTGTGGAGATGAGCTCTAGGCCTCACTCAAAGCACTGCCCGCACGCCGTCGACGCCAGTCTCTATAACGGCGATCTGCCAGAGTTCGTCGCTAGGGCGTGGGGAGTGTCCGCCGATGCGTCGGTCGCGGCGCTCCGCCGGGCGATGTCCTCGACCCACGACGTGGACCGCAAGCTCTCTGAGCTTCCCGCCGCCGCGCTGCTTGCGTTGGAGATCGTGGTCGAGAGCGGAGGACTGCTCCTTTGCGACGAGCTGGGGCTTCTTCTCCATCGCCGAACAGGGATTCCCCTTCGGTTCTGCGAGTCTCTGTGCATGATCCTCACTGGCAGAGGCCTCCTCATCCGGGTCGCGCCGGTACAGGGCTCCTACAACCGATCGTCCTATGCGGTCCATGCAGAGCATGCGGATCAGCTGTGGACGGCCATCATGGGCCTCTCGCGCAGCTCCGAAGATCCACCGACCGGCCTGGACGAAGGAGTCGCCGATCCAGAGCTTTCCCCACTGGTCGCGATCGCGGGAGCTACCCTTCATCACAAGCTGCGCGTCAACATGGACAACACGCCGAACCACAGTTCGGTAAAGACGTTCGCACGGCACATCACCGAGAGTCCGGAACGAGTTCGTAAGATGCTTCTCGATGCGCACGGTCTCGGACTGCTGAGGCGGGGCGGCGACGCGTACCAGCCTCTGTCGGTGGAGGACCTATTCGACACGTGTCGGGAACCCTTGGCGTCGGCGGACCACCGCGAGTACAGACCGCTCCTCGCCAATGGGCCCGTGGAGGAAGACTGGTTGATTCGGCTCATCGCCCGAGGCACCCACCTCCGCTTCGCCGATCTCTTTGGCAACCACTCGATGCTCGAGTCCCTTCAAGACGCAGAGGAACTCGTGAAGGGGTGGACAACGCTCCAGCGAAGCAGCGCCAACGGCCACGTTTGGGTTGCGCTCGCCAAAGCGCCACCTCTGCCGAAGGAACCGGTCGAAGGCTTCGTCACTCCCAACCTGGAGGTGATCGTAGGTCCCGAACCGGACCCACGAATCGTGGCCCGCGTGGCTCTTGCCGCCGAACTCACTCGCATCGACCGAGTACTCACGTTCAAGCTACGACCCGAGACGGTGAGCCGCGCGGTGGGGCACGGCTTGGCTATCGAAAGCCTCATCGAGGCCCTCACCCTCATTGGAAAGCACCCGCTTCCGCCGGCACTTCACGGTCAAGTTGTGGATTGGGGTACGCCCCCGGCAGCCGTTCGGGCGGAACCGGTCACACTCCTTCACGTGCCCAAAGACCGCCTTGCCGAGGTGCAATCCAGACTCGGCAACTGGGTCGTTGCTCGGACCACAGATGGTGAGCTGCTCGTTCGGGGAGGAAAAAAGCTCCGAGAGCTGGAAAAGAAGCTTTCATCACTCAACGTCGAGGTCGAAGGATCGGTAGCCGGAGCCGCGGTAGACGCGAGCCGTACCGACGAGCGAAGTGCACCACGACCCCCAGTCATCCCGGAGTTGCCGGGTACTGGAGATCCCGCGCTTCGGAGGCTCGTCGACGCCGACCGGAAGGCGGACTTCGCGACGAGTCTTGCGCCGCTTGCGGCGGAGGAGAGCCACGACTCGATGAACGACCCTGGAGAGGTCCGCCGAGCCATCCGGGAAGCCGCGCGTGCCGCCGATCCACCGAAGGCCATCATGCGGGGTGTGGAGTGTCTGCTTCGAGTCCACGAAAGCCTCGAAGAGTCGCTCCTCGCGTGGGCGGGCTCGGAGTTCCGGTCGCTTGTCAGCGATCCGATCGCCGTCCTGCCGCTCTTAGCGATCGCACCGTCTCATCGAAAACGAATCCTGGAGCGTCCGGTGTCCGAAAAGGCGTTCGAGGATGCCTTCGCCTGGATGCAAAAGAAGAAATTGAGCCCCGAAGGCCGGAAGATCATCCGCCTCATCCACCACCCGATTCTTGATCATCTCACCATGCAGTACGCGCCGTTCGCCGAACAGTCGGAGAAGGAAGTCAAGAGCGCCCTCGTTTCAGCGGTCCGCAACCAGGCAACCGTTGAAGTGTGGCAAGCGGTCGGAGAGAACATGGTGGGGTCTAGAGTCGTTCGGACCGAGAGCCTCCAGGGCCTGGGCGATCAGGTGACGATCTTCGCGACGGACGTGGACTCGGACCAATCGATCGCCATCGCTCTCGACGACATTCTGGCGGTCCATCCCGTGGACCATTGAGGATATCCAAGGGGCAGGGGGCAGGCGGCCCGGGGGAAACGGTGATCCGGATCTCGGCGCCGATGTCACGGGACCTGGGTGCGCGCGGTGGCGATCACCTTGGCCACCCAAGCCTTGCCCTCTTCTCCTTGGAGGAGCGCTCGAAGAATTGCCCCCGCCTCGGTCGCCACCAAGGCGCGACCGCCTTCGCCGACCCCTCCGAGGTCGAGCACTTCGCGGATCGATCGGTCTCCCTCCGCATCGATGATCGCCTGAAGCTCCTGCTCGAGCGCGCTCTTGCCCACGGGACGTCTGGCGTTGTGGGCGAGCACCGCGCCAACCAACGGCTGCACCTCATTCCGCGGCAGCACATCGAAATCCCGCATCACCGCCCCCACGGGAATCGTCATCACGTGGTCGAATGCTTTCCGCCGGATCTCGGCGAGGATTTCCTGCCCCTCATCGCTCCGCATCCGCGCATCGAGCGCTTCCCGAAACTCGTTCGAAGTCGTCTCGGCCGCATCTTTCGCTGCCGCCTGGAAGCGCTTATCGACCTCCGCACTCAGGCCTCCCATCGCTTTTCGACCGGCGTCCGCCAGCTTTTCCGCCCGCTCCCCCACGCTCTGCATGAGCTTCTTGGCGATGCCTCCACCTGCACCGCCCCCCAGCGACGGGATCGGCAGCTTCCGCGCGAACGAAAGGAGCGTCATCTGGAACACCGGGGCCACCAGCTTTCGCACGAGCGCCTTGTCGATGGCGTCGCGAATCCACTCCGGCTGCTCGATCGCGGTTTCTTCGACCAGCCCTCGAAGCTTCTCTTTGGCTGCGAGCGGCAGGAGGTCTCCCACGACCTCACCGTGCGCATCGACCCGGGCCCGGTGTCGATCGAGGCTCGGAAGAATGTGTATATCGGTGATGTGTTGAGCCATGTCCGAGCGAAGCGCATTGCTGATCACCGCCGCAATCCCGTCGACGTCGATCACATCGCGAACCTTCCGACCGAGAAGCGCATCCGCGAGAAGGTCGGCCCCCTCGCCAAGAAGTCCCGTCGACTCGTCGACGAGGGCAGCGACCATCTGGGCTGCGAGCTCGGTGTCATTCATGCTCAAGTTCCCTCGTATGGATACCGCTCGGGCGGCGGCTACCGGCGATTCGGCGCCGCGATGATAGGCTCATTGACCACGTGGGCGTAGGGCCAAAGATCGCGCAGCTTCCCTCGGTTGGCTCGACCGTTCGAGTCCGGATCGAAGTCTCCAAAGGCGGGTTTGCAAAGCGTGATGCCGAAGGCCGGATCGAGTTTGCGACGCCGATTCCCTGCCCATACAACTATGGCTCCATCATCGATACCGTGTCGGCGGACGGCGAGGGCATCGACGCGGTGCTCCTCGGCGGACGAGTCCGGCGTGGCGAGCTGCGGACGGCGACGGTGCGTGCAGTCGCTCGGTTCGTCGACGCCGGGCAGGACGACCCCAAGGTGATTTGCTCCACCCAACCGTTTCAGTCCAAGGACAGAGTTCTTCTGACTCTGTTCTTTCGTATCTATTCCCGGGTGAAGCAAGTGAAGCAAATCTTCGACGGCGAAGCCGGCCGGACGCGATTCATCGGTTGGCTCTAGGAAAAAAAGTGAGCTGACCCTTTGCATTCGCCCCGATCCAGTGCCATGTGAACAGTGACTGATTACCGGGGGGTGCAATGTTCGAGTGCAGTTTGTCGAGCAACCAACGAGCACAGTGCTCCGGTTGGATAGAAGAGTGCTCCGGTTGGACAGGAGAGTACTCCGGTTGGCTGAGGGTTCGCTCGACCCAAGCGAAGAGAGTCTGTTCGTTTCCAAGGCTACGAATAGACGATGACCTTCGAGGTTGGAATTGGGGGTGGGGATGACCGGTCTCATGCCGAAGCTCGCGCGGCGGCCGCAGTCTGCAAGTGCGGCCGTGGCCACTGCGGCCCTGAGCGCAGATCAACGAGAAGACGGATTTGCCCTGCTTCCGGGGGGCGCTTATTGGGCGGATGAAACCGGCCACCGATTGCCCGCGCTTCGATGCAGCCCCGTCGAGGTAGTCACCGCCAAACCGTCGCGGCCCGAGCCGCTCGGACGAATATGGCACTTCGAATCCGGCGTGGGTCGCTGCGGCCCCTTCGCAGCGAAAGCCAAACTCGACAACGGGCACGCTGCATTCGCGCTTCGCGGCGTCGACTCCAAGCTTGCCCAGCGCCTGCTCGAGACCGCAAGCGCCGCGGCGCTCACCGGCCAACGACGAACCGGGAGCGACTTCGAAGAACTCGACGAACGGGCGGCGCGCGAAGCGTTCGAGCGATTCTGTCGTCTCGGCTGTCCGGTGCAGGTGACGGGTAGCTGGGGCACTCGACTATCCGCGCTCCTTCAACCCGGAGGCGCCGTCTTCTTCGCATGGGCCGACCGTGAGCTCGCAGAGAAGATCGAACCGCCGTTTCGGCTCGCCGTGCACACGCAATACACCCAGTACACGTTCGTCGTGGATGCGTTCGACGCAGAGGGCTGCTTCGCGCCGCCGAGCCGCGCCACCCGGAGCCGAGGGCGGTTCTTCCGCCGGTGTGCCGCACCGGTGGGCGTGCGGCTTCGCATGCGTCATCCGATCTTCCCGGAGCTTCAGCTGATTCGCCGCGTTCGGGAGTTTTCGCTGCTCGGTCTAGCGTTCGAATGCGAGCACCCCGACGATGTGCTCTGGCCAGGCCTCGAAGTCGATTTCGAACTGATTTGGAAAGGCGGTTCCGCAACTTCGCTCCGAGGCGCGATTCGACACATCACTCCAATCAACGACGGTCGTGCGATCTGTGGAGTTCGCGTGTTCGCCGAGTCGGAGACCGCCGAGCGGTTCTGGCACTCGGATGTCGTGCCGCTCGTCTATCCCTCGACGCGAAGCGTGACGCCCAAAGACTTCGATGGGATCTGGGAGCTCTATACCGACTCTGGCTACTTCAATCTATCCAACAAGTCGGAAGCCGATTTCGCAAACCTTCGTCGCGACTGGGAGCGAGCGCGGCAAAAGCTCGTCGGCCCTCCGCGCATCCTCACCAGCGTCATCCGGAACGGTCGAACGAATGTGGAGGGTGCGCTGGAGCTCTGCCGTTTCTGGCCTCGCTCCGTCATTGGCTTCCACATGGCTCGACGCAAGCAAGGCCGGCCAATGGTTCACTCGGACAACGCGCCCCTCCGCGAGCTTCACGCGCACGCCTACGAACTGGCGCAGCGTCACCCGGAAGTGGACTGGCTCGTAGGGTACGTCCAAGAATCCGCTCGGTTCAGCCGGATCATTCATCACGACTTTGCCACCCAGTTCGTCGATGATGGTCGGGCGGCGATCGTCCGATTTCGTGCGATCGAGGTTCCTGTCCGATTTCCTCTCCCGAGCCCGAGCTTCTCCAATGGGACTCGGCCGATCACGGTGAGGCTTCCGTCGAGCGACGAGTTTGCCGCGGTAATGGCCCGGCTCCGGGAGACCCGACCGCGGCCCTACCGAGAGGCGCTCCACCTTACCGCTCACGACTTCATGATGCGTGACTTTACCGCCGAGTGGGGCAAGACCCATTGCATCCGACGCCGCGCAATGTTCGTGGCGCACGATGGCTCCGTGGTTCGTGCGGCGGCGATCTGCGACGCGGCGGAGGAGGGACTCCACCTTTTCGGCATTCTGGATGCGCTGCGGATCTACCCCATGACCGCCCCGTCCCCGGAGGTGACCCTCGCGCTCCTCGACGCAGCCGAAAGTTGGTACGCCGGCCTTGGCAAACACCGATTCGTGTTCCTCGATGAGTCTTTGGGCCCCATCGACCTTGGACCGGAGCGGGCCATCGATCTGGGCCTGGCCGACGCGACGTTCATGCACTGCAACCTCGTCCCCGAACTTCTCGAGTTCGTAAATCACGTCACGTACGAGCTCTGACCACCACTCATGAGCATCGCAGATACGGGTGCGGCGCTGGAAGCCTTTCGGGGTGCTCTCGGTCCGGAAGCGGTCTTGACCGACGAAGGCAGCCTTCACGCGTGCGAGCAGACCAATTTCGAAACGACCCAGCGCGTCCTCGCGATCCTTCGGCCGACCTCCACCGAAGAAGTCGCAGCATGCGTTCGGATCGCTCAGCGCCACGCCGTGCCGGTGTATCCGATCAGTCGAGGAAAGAACTGGGGCCTCGGCTCGAAGGTTCCAGTGCGCTCCAACTCGGTGGTGATCGATCTCGGGGGCATGGATCGAATCCTCGAGTATGACGAAACGTATGGCTACTTAGTCGTCCAGCCGGGCGTCTCGTTTCACCAGGCGGCGGCCTATCTCCAGGAGAGAAACTCTCCGCACTACGTGAGCGTGATCGGCGGTAGCGGCGAAGGCAGTCTCATCGGCAACCTGCTGGAGCGCGGCGACGGATCGGGCCACTATGCCGAGCGCGCTGACTTCGCGTGCGCCCTGGAAGTGGTGCTTCCCGACGGGCGAGTCATCACCACGGGGTTCGGGGACTTCACCGAAAGCAAGGTCAAGCACCTCTGCAAGTGGGGCGTCGGACCGGGGCTGGATGGACTTTTTCTCCAGTCGAGCCTCGGAATCGTCACTCGAATGACCGTCTGGCTATCCCCGATTCCCGAACACTTCGAGATGTTCCTGCTCGCCACCGAACGAGACGAAGACCTCGGTCTCGTTGTCGACGGCCTCCGCGAACTTCAGCTTCGCCGGGTCCTCCTTTCGCCGTTCTACCTTCTGAATGACTACAAGCATCTAGCAAACATCACCCAGTACCCCTGGAAAGAGGCAGGCGATCGGACGCCCCTCCCCGCGGAAGTCCTCGAGGGCTACAAGAAGCGGCTTGGCTTCAGCCGCTGGAACGGAATGGCGGCGATCTACGCCGAGGACCCCGCGATCCTTCGTGGCGTCCGACGGCAAGTGAAGAAGCACCTCGGCGCCGCCGACAGACTCGTGTTCTTGAACGACCGCAAGGTGCGCTGGGCGGCGCGGTTGGCGCCCATACTTCGGCTCGTTGGACAGGACCCCACGCCGATCCTCGAACTCTGGAAACGAAACCCGCTCCTCGGTCGCCCCTACGATCGCACCGTGCGTTCGGTGTACTGGCGCAAACGTACACCGCCTCCCGACCATCCCGATCCGGATCGGGATGGTTGTGGGATCTATTGGAACTGCGTCGTGGTTCCCCTTGCGGGACACGAATGTCTCCGCGCCTGCAATTTGATCTGCGATACGATCCTGGAGCACGGATTTGAACCCAACTTGGCGGCGATGCTGTCCTCGGGATATGGACGCTCGATCCGGGTGTTTGTCATGATGACCTACGACCGCTCCATCGAAGGCGCGGACGCAGCGGCCCGCCGGTGCCACGAAGAGCTCTTCGATCGGCTTGAAGAGCAAGGCTACAGCCACAATCGGCTGGATATCTCGACGATGGGCCGGATGCCGCACCGACCGGAAACGCGCGCGCTGTACCGTCGATTAAAGGACAGCTTGGATCCGGCCGGGGTGATGTCGCCCGGACGCTACGAAGAGTCAGACCTTTCGTTCACGGCCGCTGAAGTACCTCGGCGGGAACGCTCCGCCATACGCTAACCGGTCTCTCGGCGCGCTTGGTGACTCTGCAAAAGGAGCCGCGCTATCCGGTGCCCGTCCGCCGTCGTCCGGAAAGGTGCACCAGGTCTTCGCCCCACTCACTCTGGCAGACTCGCTGGTACGCCTTCCGCGCGCTCTCCACCGCCGAAGACAACGGGGTCGCGTCTAGCTCCGGGACACTCTCCGCGAGCCATCCCGCCGCGTCCCCCACGGTGGTGCAGTTCTTTGTCGGGTAGCTCGGCTTCGCGAGAAGCATCATCGTGGTCATCACCAAACTGGCGGTCGTTCCCTTGATGCCTTGATCTTCGAGGACGGTCGCAACTCCGCGGAGATCTTGATCCAGCGAGTTGTAGAGATCCTTGATCTCCTGACGCCGCGCGTTGCTCGGCGGAATCGCTGCGGGCGTGACCAGCGCAAAGATCGCAAGGGACCCCTGCTGAACGATCACCTGGTGCCAGCGACGGGTCATCAGCGGGATGTGATGAGGAAGAATCTCGCCGCGCCAGATCTGGATCACACAGTTCCGATGGGTGGCGTAGCAGTGCGCTTCGTCGTAGTCGAAATCCTGCATCGAGTCTTGGGAAAGAGTCTACACCTATCTGGGTCGCCTGTTCCATAAACGACGGAGTCTTGCACCCCTTTAGGATCAAAAACTAAGGAGGCCTCGGGGACGGCTCTCAGGGTTGTGTCCGCCGGGTGTAGGCAGGTTCTGCTGGACCGCGCCAAAGGTACCACCTCCACCTCCGCCGTCATTGAGCACCGCGGCAACGATTCCCACGATCAGAATTGTGGCAACGACGCCTCCCGCCACGATCCACGGCACGGGTTCGTGCCACCAACCTTCGTCTCGCGGCGGCACGACCTCCCGCGGGACGGGCGGATCGTCCGCCGTGGGCTCTTCCTCGGTGAGCACCGCGGTGCCTCGTCCTCCCGCATTTCCCGCGACTTCCGTCTGAGCAATGGTTTGTCCATCCCGCTGGAGTTCCACTCGGTGGACGCCTGGACCGGCCCATGCGGTGTCCCCGTTCACGGGCTCACCGTTCACCAGCACCTGCTCTCCTTCGGCCCGGTCCTCGGGGAGCGCAATCCGGACGGTTCGCGAGTCGAGGTCTTGCATCGTCTCCGTGTTCAGAGCCTGGAGATCTTCGTTGGTTTCCGGGTCCTCGCGCACCGTTTCGAGGAGCTCGCCGGCTTCCTGGTACTCGCCGAGCTCGATCAGCGCGGCGGCAAGGTTGAGCCGAATGGCCGGCGCATCCCGAAGGGTCTGGGCCTCTCGGAACCGTTCTGCGGCTCGCTCCCAGTCGCCGCGGTCGATAAACCGCACGCCCTGCTGAAATAGCCGTCGCGCCCGTTCAGTGTCGGCGGTGGACGGCTGCGCCAACGAAACCTGGGGCATGAGGTGTACCCCGAGGAAGGCGCAGCTTAGGAGTAAGCCGGCTCGCACCCTAGGCGAGCGAAAGAAGGCCGTACCCCAACCGAGCCGCGCGCCAGTTTCTCTCCATTCCATCGCGGGTGATCATACACTTAGGCATCGATGTCCGCGCATTCTGCGTAAGGTACATTGAGACCCCGGGCCCGAAGTGATGTCCCGCAGTGACAGTGCCGAAGTACAGCACGGAAGCGACAGTGCCGAAGTGACAGCACCCAAGAGAGAGTGGCGGTGAGGTCTGCCCTAGAAGAGGAGTACACGCTCAAGTTCCCTCTCGCCGAGGGTGAGCTAGGAGAGATCTGGCGTGCGAATCGCAAGCGCGACGACAAACCAGTGCTCCTGGAGGTGCTTGCCCACGACGCGCCACCCGCGATTCGGGCGTGGTTCGAGGAAAACTCGAGGAAGCTTCTCGAACTGGAGAGCGACTTCCTGGTCCCCACCTATCGTCTCTCTCCGCTCCAGACCGGAGAGCTGTTGCTGGAGACCAAAGCGCTTCAGGGCGAGGCGCTGGGTCCCCGCCTCAGCGAAGGATCGCTGACGGTTGGCGAAATCGTCGACATCGGAGTCGCGATCGCCCGCGGCCTCGAAGACCTGCACGGGGCGGGGGCCTGCCACGGAGATATCGAGCCTTCGAACATCCTTCTCACCGAGAAGGGCCCACGGCTGATCACCTTTGGCCTCAATCAGCGACCCGCCCGAGAGAATCTGGTCGACCACGATGACAGCGAAGCGACGGTTCGATCGCTCGCCTACATGGCGCCTGAGATCGCGTTGGGGGAAACCACCACTCCGTCGAGCGATGTCTACAGCCTCGCCGCCGTGCTCTACAGCGCCCTCTCGGGTCAGCGACCCTATCCCGAGAGCGAGAGTCGTGCCCTTCGCGAGGCGGTGTCTCGAGGAGCCGCGCCTGCGCTCCAGTCGGTCCGCGAGGAGCTCAAGGGCGCGCTGTCGTACGCGATCGATCGGGCAATGGCTGGCCAAGTCGCGCGCCGATTTCCATCGGCCGAAGCGTTCCGACGGGCGCTTCGATCGTCGCTCGTGGTCGCTCCACTCCTCGCCAAACTCGAACTTCCCGACCGATTCCATCCCGCGAGCGCACCCGCGCCGCTGCCCAAGGGAAGAGGCTCCTACTTTCCGCCCGCCCCCGGATCGAAGGAGCCCGGTCTCGTCAGCGACACTCCGAGCGTGGTGAATCTGAGGGCGCCCAACGTGCCCACACCGATCAGCGATATCGAAGAGCTGACGCTCGCGGATGCGGAGGAACTCCGGCCGAGCCAGGTCGATCTCTTCACCAAACCGCCGCCCCCTCCGCCGGCAGCGATGCGCACGAACGACCGTGGTGAGGAAGACGCAGAGGCCGAAGAGCTCACGCTGTCCGACGCGGAGGAGCTCCGACCAAGCCAGGTCGATCTCTTCACCAAGCCGCCGCCCCCTCCGACCGAGGTCCGGATTCGACCCGCCGAGTCTTCCGAAGACGATGCGATGACGCCGGACGAGGAGGCGGAGGAGCTGTCGCTTTCGGACGCCGAGCCCCTGGACTCGAAGGAGCTGGCGGCGCCCGAAGAAATGCGTCCCCCGTCGGTGATCCCCCCAGCGCCGGCGATCAAGCTGCTTGGACGGGAGACCAACGAACATCCCGCGACGCGCGCCGCGAAGGCAGAGCGATCTCCGAAGCCCCCTCGCGTGAAGACGCAGCCGGGCGTTCCCGCCCCGAACATCGACCTCATCCGAGCGCTCGCCCGAGCCACCATCGACGGCGAATCCGGACGGCCCTCCGAGCCGCCGAACTCGGAGGTCGACACCGCGGTGCCCAAGATGCCGGTCGCGCGGGTACCCCTCATCCGGAGCGCCCGAAACAAGCCTGCGGGGGCTGCGTCCGACACCGTCCGGGAAGGTGCGGTGCTTCGACTCGATAGCGACGCCGGAGGGCGCGCATCATCCAGCACCGGGAAACCGGTCCGAACGCCGACGGATTCCTCTCACATCATTCCCCCCGCCCTCGATGCGGCGCTGCCGAGCCCCAAGGTAAAGAAGGTGAAGGGGGCAAAGATCACCGGGAGCACGCCACCTCCACCGCCAAGCGCGCCGGCTCGCCCGAAACGGCCCAGTGAGGTTCAGGAGCTCGCGGCCCTCGCGGACGACGAGCCCACCACGGTGACCGCGCCTCCCATGATCCGTGAACCGGTCAAACAAGTAGAGACGCCCTCCGAAACCCGCTCCGAAGACGTGCGGTTGCTCGACACCGCTACACCGGAGGCCTCGGTTCCGGCACCTGAAGCACCGGGCGGCCCATCGGGCCGGGATTCCTCGGCGACGCGAACGGATCGGAGCGAGCCGAGTACCGCCTCGGGCACGGCAGCGGCCGATGCTGTGTCCTCGGATGCCGCTTCAGACAGGGCTCGTTCAAAGACCGCTCCGTCCGAAACGGAGGCTTCGGCCCCTTCGGACCATGCAGCTTCCTCGAACGAAGCGTCGTCAGGCACGGCGATGTCGGATGCTGTTTCGATCGAGGCGGGATCCGTCGAGGCCCACTCCGTCGAGGCCGACTCGACCGATGAGGGCTCCGTCGAGGCCGACTCGACCGATGAGGACTCCGTCGAGGCCGACTCCGTCGAGGCCGACTCCGTCGAGGCGGACTCGACCGAGGCGGACTCCATCGAAACAGCGTCGTCGGACGCAGACTCATCGGTCGAAGCGGCCTCGACCGACACCGCCGGTGCCGACGCGTCCGAAGCGGCCCCAATCGAAGCAGGCATCTCTCCGGCCGAAGCGCCTTCGTCGTCCGCGGATGACGCTGTCTCTGACGAAGCGAGCTCTCCAGATTCCCCGACTCCCTCTCCGGTCGCGGTCCAGCCTCCCTCACAAGCCCCCGGCCTTTCCCAGAAGTACTTGTTCGCACTTGCCGCAGCGGCGTTGGTTGGACTCGTCGTGCTGGTCGCCGCGGCCAGCGGGGGCGGCAGCTCCGAGGACGTGACACAGGCCGGTACGTCTCCGAATGATACGCTCCCCGAAGAGGGCCAAGCCACCGAAACCACGGAAGCTCGGGACACCGAGGCAGGATCGACCATCACGCCGCGGGAAGAGGCAGAGCCCGCCGCCGACGACACATCGGATCAGGCGCCGGGCGACGGAGCGCCGGTCGAAAACTCAGACGTCTTGGAAGAGGCTGAGCCGGTCGAAGAGGCTGAGCCGGTCGAAGAGGCTGAGCCGGTCGAAGAGGCTGAGCCGGTTGAAGAGGCTGAGCCGGTCGAAGAGGCTGAGCCGGTTGAAGAGGCAGAGCCGGTTGAAGAGGCAGAGCCGGTTGAACCAGAAGCGCCTCGAACCTTTCAGCTCGTGGGTGTTCCCGCCGGGGCAGAAGCCCGCCTCGACGGGGTAGAACTCGCGAGCCTCGGGTTCGAACTAGCCCCCGGCGATTCCGGCACCCTTGTCATCGAAGCGGAGGGCTATCAGCGGTTTCGCGAACGCATCGGACCCGCGCGAGACGCGGGTGAGATCGAGGTCCGGCTTCGCCGGATTTCCCGACAGACGAACCGCGCCTCGAACGCAGTGCGGCCTCGGTCGACCACTATGCGACGGCCGACGCGCATGAGTTCCGCGATGATGCGACGGGTCGCGCGCAGCCCTGGCTTCTAAAGCCCAGAAATCACCGGCAAATTCAACAATCAACCGTTCGTGTCGACATCGCGTGGGACCCGGCCGGGCGGCGTCGGATCTTTTCCGGAAGCTTGAACCGGCTCTGACGTACCATCCGGCATGCGTTGGCCCCATTTCGGGATCACCTGGCTCGGCATCGGTTCCCTTCTGCGCTCCTTTCCTCTGCTCGCAGTTCTTCCGCTCGCTGCCGGGTGCATCAGCACCGTCGACCCGAACCTCACTCCGCGCAACGGCTACATTCGGCCGCAGAGCGGCTCGGCGGATCCGATCGTGCAACAGGGCATTGCCCTCGGCACCGTCTCGTTGAGCGACGGCCGGCTCGCCGCATCGGGCTGCCGGGGATTCGTCACGAAGGAGCCCAGCTTCGTTCTGGAGCTGATGTCGGAGCAACCATTCCTTCGCATCTTCACCGAGTCCCATCTCGACACGATGCTGATGATTCGGATGCCGAACGGGCAGTTTGTGTGCGACGACAACAGCATCGGCTGGAACCCACAAATCCAAGGGCGTTTCCGCTCGGGGGTCTACGCGATTTGGGTCGGAGGAACACGACGCGACCTCAATGCGTCGTACAATCTGGGAATCACTCGCCGTCAGGACGTGACCAGCACCGGTGGGCCGCCTGCTGCACTTCCGCCGCGCTAGCCCTCGCCACCTCGCTGACCGTTTCTGTCTCGGCCGCCGGGTCCCGTTTTGCGTGACACGAACCGCTCCAAGTTTTCAAACATAAAGTTCACTTCGGCATGAGCAGAAGCACCGTTCCTCCGGCAAGGAGGAGCACGGCGATGCCTTTTCGCACGCTGAGCGCCTCACCAAACATCCACCGCCCGAGCAGCACCGCCGAGCCGAAACCGATCGCCCGCTTGGTGGCTTCGACGAGACCGACCAGGAGAAGCTGGATCGCCCACAGCTGAAACGCGAGCGCAACCGTCGCCAGGGCAACACAGGCACCAAGCGAATTCCACGCTGCGGCCGGAACCCGAAGCGCATCTCTCTGGCCTCGGAGAAGCAGGGCCACCACGATCGCAAGACCCACCCCTCCGCTCTGAGTTGCTCCGTGCACCGGGAGACTCGCGTGTTCGAGCACCAAGCGATCGAGGGCGGTCGTCAGCGACCAGATCGCAGCGACGCCAACCATCCACATCGAGCCGCGTTCCTCACGAAGGATCTGGACCAGTGAGCGCCCTTCTCGCTCGTGGATCGTAAGAGCTCCCGCCACGACCAGCCCGATGCCGATCAGCTGACCGATGCTCGGATACTGCCGAAGAAGAAGTAAGCCAAACAACGTCGCGAAGACCGGAGTGAACGACAAGAAAGGAATCGTCGTACTCAACGGAGAACTTCGAATCGCCGCGAAGAAGAGCAGATTGGCGGCCACCTGAAGCGTGAGCGTCCCAAGACCGAATGGCCAGTACGCCGGGGCCACCTCGGCTCCCGTCACGATGGCCCACACGATGAAGATCGGTCCCTGGGCTAGGTTGACCCAGGCCGCCGCTCCCGCGGGGTGTGCCTCGACCACAAGCTTCTTACGGGCTGCATCGAGACCGGCCCATCCGAGTCCATTTGCAACCGCCACGATCCCAGCGAGGAGCGCCACCGTCACCGCTCAAGCATGAGGTCATTTTCGGGTTTCCCAAAGGCGGGTCGAACCCCGCGCCACCCGCGTTCAACCGCCAGCTCCCCGGAAGCCAGTCCTCGCGGAGAAAGCGTCGAACCCTAGCTCCGTTCTCGGCTCCTCTCAGCCGCCGCCGCCGATCGGGGAAGGCTCCAGGGCCCAGGCGTGTTATGCTCTCGTGCCCGTGACTTCTTCGGTCGTTCAACCGATTTCCGGCGACGCCAACACGATCGCCACCCGCATCATCGACAACGTCGCGACCGTGCTCGAGGGCAAGCGCTCGGTGATCGAGCTCGCGGTCGTCGTCCTCCTTGCTCGCGGTCACCTCCTTGTCGAAGACGTCCCGGGAGTGGGCAAGACCACCCTCGCTCGATCGCTCGCTCGCTCGGTGGGCCTCGACTTTCGGCGGATTCAGTTCACCTCGGATCTGATGCCGGCCGATGTTCTCGGTGGGTCGATCTACGACCAAGGTCAGGCCAGTTTCTCGTTTCGTCCGGGCCCGGTGTTTACGAATGTGCTCCTTGCCGACGAGATCAATCGGACCACGCCGAAGACTCAGTCCGCCCTTCTCGAAGCGATGGACGAACGCCAGGTTTCGATCGAAGGCACGACCCACGTCCTCGACGAACCGTTCTTCGTGGTGGCGACCCAGAACCCGGAAGAGTTCTACGGAACCTATCCCCTTCCTGAGTCCCAGCTCGACCGCTTTCTCATTCGTACCCGCATCGGCTACCCGCCGCCGGAAGTGGAGCGAGCAGTGATTCGGAGCCGCCGCGGCGACGACCCAGCCGCGCAGCTGACCTCCGTCGTGACTCGGGCCGAGGTGGTGTCAGCACAGGAAGAGGTCGACGCGGTTCGCGTCGACGACGCAGTCATCGATTACCTTCACTCCATCGTACTTGCGACCCGCGAGTCTCAGGCGCTCCAGCTCGGCGCGAGTACCCGTGCCGGCCTCGCCCTCGAACGAGCGGCGCGCGCCCGCGCCCTAGTGAACAGCCGGCGCTTCGTCACGCCCGACGATGTCAAGGAGCTCGCGGTGGCCGTCCTCTCCCATCGCGTTCGGGTCGCCGGGTCCCTCGACGGCCAGACCGCGCGAGCTGATGCCGAGCGCATCGTCCGCGACATCGTCAATACGATCAGCGTCCCGCTGTGAAGTTCCTACGTCGTCTCTCGCGACCCACTCGACGCCGCGGAAGGCTCACCCGAGAGGGCAAGGCGTTCGTGTTCGTGACCGTGGGCGTCGGCATCGCCGCGGTGAACACCGGGAACAACCTCCTCTACCTGATGCTCGGCCTGATGTTGAGCCTGCTGCTCCTCAGCATGGTCCTGAGCGAAGTGGCCCTTTCCCGGATTTCGGTATCTCGCAGACTTCCCCATCGTGCGTTCGCCCGAACCACGTCGCTGGTGGAGATCACGCTCGAGAACAACAAGCGCTTCATTCCGAGCTTTTCGCTCGAAGTGGAAGATCGTACCGAAAATCTTCCCACCGAACGTCGATGCTATTTCCTAAAGGTCGCGCCCAAAGCGGAGCAGGTGGCAGCGTACCGACGAACCCCCCCAAACCGCGGGATCCTCAAGCTCAAAGGGTTCCGGGTGGGCACCCGTTATCCGTTCGGTCTTGTGGAGAAGGCACGCCTGTACGACGTTCCGGCCGAGCTCCTCGTCTACCCCGCACTCATTCAGGTCGACTATGGTCAGGTCGCCGGTGCGCTCTCCGCGTCCGACACTCCCACGCGCCGCGTCGGCCCAGGCACCGAGATCGCCGGGCTTCGCGAGTATTCTCCCGGCGACGATGCGCGCACGATTCACTGGCGACGTACCGCCGCTCTCAACCGGCTGGTCATTCGCGAGCGTGAAGTGGACGGCGCCTCGCGCCTGACGCTCCTCCTCGACAATCTTCGCCCGGCCAACGCTCCAGGTTGGGACGCGGGCTTCGAACAAGCGGTGAGCGTGGCGGCGTCCCTCGCGGCCCTGGCCGCGGCACGGGGGGGGGCCGTCGATGTGGCCACCCGGTCCGGCTCGTCCCCGGTGGTGCTTCCGGGCACCCCGCTCGATCCCATCTGGCGCTTCCTCGCGCTCCTCGATCCGGTCGACGAAGCGGATGCGTCGGCAATGGCAGCCCCCCGTGGCTCCCCACTCGAGGTACGGGTCACTCCGGAGCGCGCGGCATGAGCTTCGCCCGGCTCCACAAAACCATCAGTTATTTGATCGCCGGCCTCGGTCTCTACGCACTCAGCCTCGGGGGCGAACTTCCGACCCTGTCCCTGACCGTGGTCGCGCTCGGCTATGTGGTGAGCATGTTCCTCGAGGAGCCGCTCCTTAGTCGTCGAGGCTACATTCGCGGATGGAACATCGCGGTAGTGGCGGTGTTTGCCATCCAGGTCGGCCGAGGCACGCTTGGCGAGCCTTTCCTCATGCTTGGCCTCGAGTTCGCGGCTTTTCTGCAGATCTCTCGGCTCTGCAACCGTCGAAGTGCGCGGGACCACCAACAGATTGCAGTCCTCGCGTTTCTGCATCTCATCGCCGCGACAATTCTCTCGACCGACATCGGCTATGCGCTGGTCTTCCTCGGGTTTGTGATCGTCACCCCGTGGATGCTCGCGCTCTCTCATCTTCGGCGCGAGATCGAAGGCAACTATCCTGGCGTAGTGCCTCGGTCTGGCCCGGACGTCCGGCGGGTGCTCGCCTCTCGGCGAGTGGTCGGGCCAAGCTTTCTCGCGGGCACCGCATTTCTCACGGTGCCGATTTTTGCGATCACCGTTCTCCTCTTTCTTCTGTTCCCGCGCGTCGGCCTTGGCTTTCTTTCCTTCGGCATCGGCAGCGGGCAGCACACGGCGGGGTTCGGCTCCAATGTGGAGCTCGGCGGCTTCGGCACGATTCGAGACAACCCAACGGTGGTTCTTCGGGCCCGTCCTCCCAACCTGAGCGCGGAGCCGCCCGAATACCTGAACCTTCGGTTCCGAGGAACGTCCTTCGACCGTTACGACGGTCGACTTTGGACGCGGAGCCTCATGGGTGGGGAAGCGATCCGAAATATGGGTGACTTCTATCCCATCGTTCGCTGGGCGGACGAGAATCGGGATCAGGAGATGCAGATCATTCTCGACCACCTCGACCAAACGGTGGTCTTCTTACCCGACAACGCGATCGGCATCACCATCCCATCGCGGATTCGTCAGGGCGCAGACCAGACCCGTGAACTTCGAATCGCCGAAGGTCTCGACGTTCGCTACATCGACGACGATGACCTCGGGCTCACCTACGTGGCGCATATCGCCACCGGCGAGCAAGAGCTCGGGGTCGAAGAGCTCACCCCCGATTCTCGGGAGCGATATCTCCAGCTTCCCGAAACGACCGATCGGTTGCGCGCCCTCGCCGACGAACTCACCGCGGACCACGATGACGATCGGAGCCGAGCCGACTCGATTCTTCACCACCTTCAACAAAGTGGAACCTACACCTACTCGCTAACCATGCCCGACACCGCGGGGCGTGATCCACTGGAGGTGTTCTTATTTGACGCCCGGTCGGGCCACTGCGAGTACTTCTCCACCGCGATGGCCATCATGCTCCGTACGCAGGGCATCCCCGCGCGGAACGTGACGGGGTTCGTCGGCGGTCGCTACAACCCCTACGGCGAGTACTACGCCATCGCGCAAGGCGATGCGCACAGTTGGGTCGAAGCGTATGTCGATGGCGCGTGGGTTACCTACGATCCGACCCCACCGGCGAGAGGGAACCCTCCCGCGTCGTCGATCCTCGACGATCTTCGGGCGATCGTGGATGCACTGCGCTCCCGCTGGGCCGAGCACGTGGTGTCTTACGACATGCGGAAACAGATCTCCGGCCTCCGGAAGGTCTATCGATGGTTTCGACAGTTCCGAAGCGAAGCCGAAGAGGCTCCCCGCGAAGTACTCGAAGACGATGGTGCGCCGGTGACGGAAGACTCGCCGCTTCCGCTCGTTTTAATCGTTGTCGTCGTCGTCGTAGCCATCGCGGTGGCCCTTCGGCTCCGACGGAAGAGCACCACGAAGGAAGACGCCAACCTGGTGCGGGCGGCCGCGCTCTATCGGTCGCTCGACAAAGCACTCGCCAAGCAGGGCTTCGTACGCGCTCCGTCGACCACTCCCTGGGAACACGCGACCGTCGTGAAGGCGGCAGGCTTCAGTGAAGCGCCGGCGGTCGAAGAGATGGTCCGACGATATCAGGCGGTGCGGTTTGGCGGCGAGGAGCTCACCGCCGCGGAAGTTGCTCAGTGGAAGGGCCTGATTCGACAAGTGCAGAAAGCACTACCGCCCACATAGGGGCTTTCGAAAAGCAGTCGTCCCCGCGTACCCTTAGCCAGTAGATGACGACGTCCATCGAGGACCTGACAGCCAGCGCGAAGGCCCTCATTGCCGAGCGCCAGTACCAGGAGGCGGTGCGCGCCTGCCGGCGAGTGTTGCTGTCGCAGCCAACGCTCGGTGATGTCCGTCTGCTCCTGGGAATGGCCCTGCTCGCGCTGCGCCGCTACGACGAAGCCCGCGCAGAAATGCTCGCAGTTCTTCGGCTAGGCGGCAAAGAACAACCCGCGGCCCATCGACTGCTCGGCGAGGCATACCTCAGGAGCGGACAGATGGATCGGGCGGAGCAGTCCCTCAACGAAGCCCTCCGTCTCGATCCTACCGATGAGGAAGCCCAGGAGCTCCTTCACGAAGTGCGCGACGAGGCGCTCGACTCGGCGAGGTCGGCGACCATCGACCGCTGGTTCGATCCCGACGCGGTGGCGACGGTCCAGACCGACGTCCCTGACTTTGGAAGCGATACCAATCGCCACGCCGCCGTCGCGTTCGATGACGAGCCCTCCGTCGAGATCGATCCGAGCATGCAGCAGGCGATCGATCATTTCGGCGCGAGCCGCACCGTCACCGACATTCGCGACGGACGGGTGTCGGAGCCCAAAAAGCCCGAGCGTCTCAATCCATTCGAGTCGGATCCGTTTGGCGCCGAGTCGGTCACCAACGATGAAGAGGTCGAGGAGATCGAAGCCATCGAGCCGATCCGTCCGGTTCCCACCATCGCCCACAGTCCGCGGCCTCGCGGCCAGCCGGGCCGTTCGGCACCGTCGGGTACTCAGGAGCTCGACTTACGGGACATCGAGCAGGTCGAAAGCGCGGTTATCGCCGCCGAGGATATCGAGGAGAGGGTCGGTGGACGTACGCTTCAGGGCCCCGCGGTGGCCCCGCCCCGTTCCCGTGAAGCACCGCAGTCCCATCCGGCACCGCAGTCCCACCCGGCACCGCAGTCCCATCCGGCACCGCAGTCCCATTCGGCACCGCAGTCCCATTCGGCACCGCAGTCCCATCCGGCACCGCAGTCCCATTCGGCACCGCAGTCCCATCCGGCACCGCAGTCCCATCCGGCACCGCAGTCCCATCCGGCACCGCAGTCACCTCGTCCACGATCTGCTCCGCCAGGCTCGACCCTTGGAGGCGACCCGTTCGGTGGTCAGCCGACCAACGTGATCGGTCCCGGAAAGGCGCCCCGTCCCGAGCCGGCCCCGCCCCCAAAGAGTGCGCCCACGCTGGCAGCAGGCTCCGGCGGGTTCACCGGTGATCTTCTGGACAACGATCCCCTTCCCGACCGCCCGCGACTCCGACCTCCTCCGGAGGCCGCGCGCCCCTACCCGCTGCCGGGAGACCCCGCCGGAATCGCGGAGCTCGGAACCGACCCCGAAGACGAGGAGCCTGGATTTGAAGACGCCAGGACCAACCTCGCGATGGAGGGGCCCTCGGGAATGGATCCGCTCGAAGCGGAGCCGACCCGGGCAAAGTTCTCCGCATTTCCCGATGATCCGATCGGCCCCGCGCACACGCCGTCCATTCCCGCGCGGGCGCCCACTCCGGTGGACGGGGGGATGGCCCCGACGGTGACTCGGGAGAAAGTGAAAGCCCCGGCCCGCAGAGTGAGTCCGGCGGTCTGGGCGCTCGCAGGAGCGATTCCCGTGGTGCTTCTGATCGGGGGGGCGTTCATCATCGCTGCGTGGATCGAGAGTTCGGCGGAAGCCGATATCATCGAGGCCGCGGTGCTCGCCGGCGATTCGGGCCTGCGCGCCGAGCTCGATACCGCACTTCAAATGGCGGCCGAACACGGGGACACCGACCCCGAAGACCTCGCGCTCCGGGCACGTCTGCAAGCCACCGCGGTGCTTGAGCACTCCACCGACGAACTCGCGAGCACCCGCGCTCTCCTCGAGGCTCTCGGAGAAGACCGCGGTCTCACCGATGCTCGGGTCGCCGAAGCCTATCTCGCGCTCGCGGAAGGCGCGGTGGGAGTTGCGGGAACCGCGCTCGACGAAGCGCCCAGCGACGGCGATTCCGCGGGCCCCGCATCCCAGGCCGAGCTTTGGCGAGCCAAAGCGCTCACCGCGCTCGCCAAGGGCGAATACGACCAGGCGAGCACCCTTGCCGAGCGAGCGGTGGCGATTCGCCCAGGTGCCCCTCGCCATGTGGCCCTCGTCGGCCTGACCCTTGGTTTCGCCAACGAGTTCGCGGCCGCGAGCAGTGCGCTCGACAGCGCGGTTGAAGGCCAGACCTCCCCGGCAGTACGAAGCGCTCGCGCACGGATCCTCCTTCACAGCGGCGCGGACGTAGAACAGGCGGTGGTCGAAGCGGACGCGGTGATCGACACCCTCGAAGCCACCTCGTCCCGCATGCAGAAGGCCCACGCGCACCTGGTCCGTGCGGAAGCCGCACTTCTTGGACACGACCGACCGAAGGCGCTCGAAGAGGCGCGCCTCGCCTCCGAACTCGCGCCTCCCGGCGACGAGTCGCTGATGCTGGGGATCGCGGAAGCGCTAATTCACGGTGGCGATGCGCAAGCTGCGACCGAAGTGCTCGAACAGCTTCCGGAACCACCGGTGCACGTTTCTCGCCGCGCCCTCGCTCATGCCGAGCTCGCGCTGTTGGAAGGCCAGACGAGCCGGATCGCCGAGATCCTCGAAGACGCCGAGGAGAACGGCGCCACCGCTTATCTTCGGGGTCGGGTGGCGGAGAGCCTTCAGCAGTACAGCGAAGCCCGGAACTTCTACGAGCGCGCGCGCGCCGATCGCTCTCAGCTGGTTCGCGCCCAAACCCGGCTCGGGGGCCTTGAGCTTCGCGCCGGCAATCCGGAACGGGCGGTCGACCTGCTCGCGGAGGCACACGAGATGGGACGGGCCGACGATGAGCTCGTTCCACTCTTCGTCCAGGCTCTCATCGACGCCGGCCAGCTCGAGCGCGCATCCGAAGTCACGCGCCAGGCGCTCCGGCTTCGCCCCGGAGCCCCCACCCTGCTCGCCGTTCGCGCCCGCGTCCAGTTGGCCGAGGGATCGGGCGAAGAAGCACTCGAGTCGCTCCGAGACGCACTCGAAGCACAACCCGAAAACCCCACCATTCTCCACGTGCTCGGCGACACCGCGCTCGTCCAGGGTGAGTTCGACGAGGCAGAGCGTGCCTATCGTTCGCTCCTCGGGCTCGATCGCCGAAGTGCCCCCGCCCTCGTCGGCGTCGCCAACGTCGCGATCGCCCGGGGAGACCTGGCGGCGGCCCGGCGAGCGATCGACGGAGTCGTCGCGGGACGGGTCGAGGAATCGGTGGTGGCGCGACTCAAGGTCCGACTACAAGCGAATCTTGGTCAAGGCGCGGCTGGGTTCGACGAGGCGCGGCCCCTCGCCGAGAACTCGGAGGATGTCGAACTTCTGCTCGCATACGCTCGACTGCAGTCGCAGGCAGAACTCGAATCCGACGCCTTGGACACCTATCGCAAAGTGCTCAACCTCGATCGCGGAAATCCGGAGGCGCTTCTCGGCTTGGCAGAAATCTATTTGTGGTCCGAAGGAAGCGCCGCCCGGATCCGAAACAACCTCCGAACTGCCCAGCGCCGAGCGCGGGAGCGAAACCTCTCCCCCTCGGTGCGGGCAAGGCTGCTGGCGGCGCGGGCGCGCTCGACGCTCAACGCCAGGCTCGCCGAGGAAGCCCTTGAGCTCGACCCCCAGAGCGCAGAAGCGCACATCGCAATGGGCGTGATCGCCGAGCGGAATGGCGGCGAGGCGGGCCCTCACTTTGTTGCCGCGGTCCAGGCGCGGGGCACGCCGGCGGAGGCATACGCGGCGATCGTGTTCGACTACCGAAGCGCAGTCGAAGATTGGTGCGTTGCCGCCCGACGCTATCTTGAAGTCGCCCCAAACGGGCTCGACGCCCGCGATGTCCGCGGCGAGACTCGAAGCTGCCAATAGTCGCACATCTGACCACCAAAACCTACGTGATGGAACAGCGGGCGTGCGGTGAATCGCCCACATCCTGTGCCCTTCGACAAAAATTCGAGATCCGTGGCCCATGGCACAGACGTTGCGGCACTAAGCGAGTATGCGCTGCCAATGTTCGCTTCTGTGCATCTCATTGATGTGGGGGCTCGCTGGATGCACCGGTACCGTCGAAGACGGATCGAATGGTCCCGGCCCTGGGATTGAACCCATCGATGAGGGCCCGACTGGGAACAGCGTGCCGATCGAGTGCACCGGCCCTGCGTCGCCAGGGGTCGCGCCGCTCGCGCGATTTGCCATCGGGGAGTATGAGGCCAACCTTCGGTTCCTTCTGGGGGACGCTGCGGTCGACGGGGTGGCCACGCGAATCGCCGCTCTCCCCGCGGACGCCCCGGACTCTGAGGAAGCGTTTCCTCGCCAAGACCATCGGGTCAGCGACCGACACATCGAGAGCTACTATACGATCGCCGACGAGGTCGCGACCGCGGTTCGAAACAGCCCTGACCTTCGGGCGAGTGTGGCCGGGGAGTGCGCGCGGGACGGCGCAGACGCCACATGCCTGAACGAGTTCATTCCGCGCTTTATGGAAGCGGCGTTCCGACGGCCGCCGAGCCAAGAAGACATCGACCGGGTACGGAGCACCGCGGGGGAGTTCACCGGCAACGAGCAGCTCCACGCCGTGATCTTCCTGACGCTGATGGCGCCGGAGTTCCTCTATCGATTTGAGACCCGCGGCAATGTAAACGGCGGCGTCCTCGACCTCGACGCGTACGATGCCGCGTCGCGACTGTCCTACCACTTTTGGGGTACCGCGCCCGACGACGAGCTCCTGAGGGCAGCGGCCGATGGCAGCCTTTTGAGCGACGCGGGCTTTGAGGCCCAGGTCGACCGGCTGGTCGCCGACGCGCGCACCGAGCACACGATCATGGAGTTCTTTTCCGAGTGGCTTCATCTCGAAGGCGGCGACTTCATCGACAGTGCGCGTCTCGTCACGCTCGCAGATGGCATGAACACCGATGGGCTCGCTGAGGTGATGCGCAACGAAGTCGTGGACCTGATTCAGTACCACCTCGATTCGGACCAACTCACGTGGCGCAACATCTTCACGTCCAATCAGAGTTTCGCGCGGGATGAGCGCCTCGCCTCGATCTACAACGTCGAACCTTGGGACGGCACGAGCGAGCCGCCGGCATTTCCTGCGGGAGAGCGGGCCGGCCTCCTCACCCGGGCGGGCATGCTCTACACCGGCGACGGCTCGACCAACCCCTTTCGGCGCGGGATCTTCATTCGCCGCATCATGCTCTGCGACGAAATCCAGCCGCCTCCCAACAACCTCCCCGCGGATGCACTCAAGCCACCGGAGACGCAGGGCAATATCAGCACGCGGGAGGCCTTTACCGCCAAGGTAGTCGACCAGCCGTGCGCAGGATGCCACCGCCTGTTCTCGCCGCTCGGCTACGCCCTCGAGGCCTACGACGGGCTCGGCCGATTCCGGACCGATGAACGGCTCGTCAACACCGAGGGCGAAGACCTCGGCACGGTGACCGTTGACACAACCGCCGTTCCCGCGGTGGAGTTCACCGACGACCAGACCATCGGCTCGCCGATCGAGATGAGCAACCTCATCGCCGAGAGTACGAAGCCGAACGTGTGCTTTGCCCGTCGCTACTTCCGATTCACTTACCGGCGAGCCGAAAACTCGGCCGACGAATGCACCGTCGGTTCGATCGCCCACCGACTCGAGACCGGCGAGCCGCTCCGCGAAGCACTCCGCTCGGTCGCCCTGGAGCCCGCGTTTCGTCAGCGAAGGTTGGAGAACTGATGCGATACAGCCATTCCCGTCGACTGTTTCTCACTGGCGCCGGCGGCGCCCTCATGGCCCTCCCGTTTCTTCCGTCGCTCCTGCCAAAATCGCTTCGATCCACCGCCGAAGCACAGATGACGGTGCCAAAACGGTTCATCGCGCTGAAGACCTACAACGAGATTCCGGTCAATGCATGGTGGCCTTCAAATGCTCCCGGCGGATACGCCACCCGGGGGCGTGATGGGACGGTTGAATTGACCGAGGCGCTGGCGGAACCGACGGGTCGCCACGCCCCGCAAGGAGGCGGACCGCAGCCGCGGGACAACGAACTTTATTACGCAAGCTGGGCACCGCTTCGCGACTTTCAGGGCAACGGCGTCTCCGATGTGTTCGGTACCGCGTTCAACCCGTACCTCGACAAGATGCTGCTCCTCCGCGGCCTCGACCTGATGCCCAATCTGAACCACAACCACGGCGGCATTCTCGGGAACTTTGGTCTCCGAACTCCCGGCGTCGGAGGTGTACTTCCCGGCGCGCAGATCAACGTCACCATCGACCAGGTGATGGCACGATCAAATGCGGTCTATCCCACCGCGCCGGCCGGTCCCCGGGTCCTTCACCTCGGCAGCCGGCCCAACACATTTTCATTCGAGCCGAGCAACCCCGCGGAACTTCTCGCGACCGGCCGAAGCGCCATCACCCAGGCACAGGCCTTTGTGAACCCTCGGCAGGCGTTCGATACAGTGCTTGCGGGCGTCGGCGGTGACGCTCCGATGGAAGAAGCTGACCCGTCGGTGCTGCTGATCGATCGGGTGCTCGAGGACTATCAGCGCGCCATCAACAGCCCGAACTTGAGCGCCGCCGACCGGATGCTCCTCGATCAGCACGTGACCCGACTGACCGAGCTCGGGATGCGCCTCAACAATCAGGGCATGACCGCGGCATGCTCGCCTCCTGGCCGTCCTCCTGCGCTCGATACCGGCGGTGAGTTCAGTGTGGACGTCGGTGAGATCCGACAGCTCTGGGACAATATGGTCGACGTGCTCGCGGCGACAATGGCTTGCGACCTTTCCCGCATTGCGACGCTCGACCTCGCGAAGGTCGTCGTGCCGAGCCCGTCGGGAGACTTTGGGATGGGCGATTCGGAAAACCCGAACTCGTCGCAGATGAACAACTGGCACTGGCAGGCGCACGACTGGAGTCCATCGGCCCAACGGTACCTCGCCGACGGCGTCGTGTGGGCGGCACAGAACGTCGTCATCCGGCTGCTCGAAGCAATGGAAAACACGGTGCAGTCCGACGGCGGAACGCTCCTCGACCATTCGATCGTGTACTGGAACAGCGAACTCAGCTTCAACCACCTGAACTACAGCTTGCCCACCGCGATGTGGGGAAGCGCCGGTGGCTACCTTAATACCGGCCGCTACGTCGACTACATCGACTGGGATCGCAACGTTCGCTTCTCCCAGCACAACGGGAGCGTGATCGAAGGCGTTCAGTACAACCGAATGATGGTCACCCTGCTCCAGGCGATGGGCGTGACCCCCGAGGAGTATGAGATCGAGGCGGGTCGAGGGTTCGGGGAAACCCGGCCGGTCGAAAAGGGCAACGGCTTTGCTCTCGGCTACGACGACGGCAATGTCGGCGACGTCCTGCCCGGCATCGTCGCTACCTGATCATCGACGTCCGAACGGCCGTTTTCGAGAGCGGCTGTCGAAGAGGCGGCTGTCGAAGAGGCGAGGATCGATACAAACGAGGATCGACACAGGCGAGGATCGATACAGACGGAGTCGAGGCGTGATCCTCTGGACTCGCCTTCAGGCATGGGTCAGAGCGGAATCAGGCCCGCAAACCAGGCGGCGGCCGCCCCGCCACCGAGCAGCACGATCACGATCACGATATAGATCCACGCGCTCGACTTCTTGGCCGGCGGAGTGCTCACATCGGCAGGAACGGCAGGCCCCCGTGGAGGAATGCTCGCGGGAGGCTCCGCGGGCGGTGGAGCGGGCTGGGGAAGGTTCGGACGGGGCGGCAGCGGCTCCACCGCGTTGAGCGCTTCCATCGGGCCGAGCGGATCGACGACCGTCTCGTCCGCCAGCGGATCGATCTCCGGCGCGACCGAGGGAGGCCGGGATACGTCACCTTCGAGGAGTGTCGCCAAGTCACCGGGACCATCCGCGAGTCCGGACTCTTGCCACCCCGCCGAGCTGTCGTGGTTGTGCGCATGGTCATCGATCGCGCGCGCCACGTCCGCGTCGTCGGTAAACCAGTCGGCGGGGTTTTCGAACATCGAGCCGTCGAGCGGCTGGGCGCCTTGGGAAACGTCCTCCGGACTGAGCGGCGATGCGCCGGGATTCAGCGGATCGTCCATGTCGTCGATCGAGGTGAAGCTCAGAAGCTCTTCCTGAATCAGACGATCGATGATCGACTGATCCTGCGACGGCGGACGCTTGGTCTGGTGGCGAACGCTCTTCACGAGCGCGGCGATATCGTACGCCGTCACCTTCATTTGGTTCTTGAAGATGTAGCCGGACAGAGCATCGCCAAAATCGCGGGCCGATGCGAAACGCTGGCTTGGATCCTGGGCCAGCGCGCGATGCAGCAGCGCTTCGAACTCGTCGTCGACCTCTGGATTGAGGCGCTGAAGGCTCGGGATTTTTGCCTGCT
>JBCCZL010000034.1:0-29111 GCA_039187775.1 Myxococcota bacterium | reverse complement strand
CTTTCCGGCCAGGCGTTTTGGAATCGGGCCAACGGCACTCCGGACGCTGCGTTCACGCTTCCCACCCTTCGCCTTGCGCCCAGCATCGCCCTCGTGAGCGACGACTACGTGGTCTACGGTGGCAATGTCACCGCGACCGACCAAACCACGCTCGAAGCCACCACCATCAGCCGGCTCTCGGCGCTGCAAACCAGCGTCGAGCCGGTGACCGTTCCCGCGGGAATGAGCTCGTCGGCCTTTCACGCGTCGGCCACCCTGGGAACGTCGATGCTCGCCGCGGGGGGACTCACAGTGACCTTCGGCGCCGGAATGGAACGACCGATTCGCGCGACTGCGCTTGGCCTTCGCCGGATCACCATCAACGACGCCACGGTCCCGCCGAGTGCAGAGATCGCACCGCTTGCCGGCGAGTTCACGAACTCATTCCTCACCGTTGCCACCCCCACCGCCGGGGACGTGGTGCTGACCGGAGGTGGGATTCCCGGGCAGAATGCGATGACGTCGGCTTTCGAGATTCGCTCCACCAATCAGACGCGCGTGGTGGAGTCCGGCGGAACGGTCAGGAGTCCGGCGGGGGTTCAGCTCCTCGTCCCTCGCTGGGGCCATGCGGTGGCCCAAATCGAGGAGGGGGTTCTCCTCGTCACCGGCGGGTTCGGCCCGCCCACCGAGTATCAAGCGATTCGGACGGCGGAGATCCTCGACCTCCGCGCGCCAGGGACGGCCGAGGCATGGGCCAACGGCTTGGCCGTGCCGAGCGAATGCGGGGGTTCGGGGAGCGCTTCGGATGCGGGAGCGGCCGAAGGCGGGTAGCGTTTTTCTGTCGCACCGCTCTTTCACCGTCGCGGGAAGGTCGTTGCAAACCTTGCGCGATGGCTTGGATTTCTCGTCGGGACTGGGGGTTTGGTTGACTTGGCCCCAGATGCTCTGACATTACGTTGAGTTCGCTGAAAGAACCGGCGAAGGAGGAGCACGGATGGCAAGCCGCGAAGTCTACATTGTCGGAGCTGCACGAACCGCAATCGGTGCCTTTCAGGGCGCGTTGGGAACCGTGAGTGCGCCAGACCTGGGAGCGGTCGCGATCCGTGGCGCCCTCGAGCGAGCCAAGGTGTCCCCCGATGCGGTCGGTGAGACGTACATGGGCAACGTGCTAAGCGGCGGCGTGGGCCAGGCTCCGGCGAGGCAGGCGGCGAAGGCGGCGGGGATCCCGGACAGCGTGCCGGCGACGACGGTGGGCAAGGTCTGCGGCTCGGGACTGATGTCCGTTATCCTCGGCACCAAGGGTATCCTTCTCGGTGACGCCAACCTGATGGTTGCGGGAGGGATGGAGAGCATGACAAACGCTCCGTATCTCCTG
Source organism: Myxococcota bacterium (assembly GCA_039187775.1). Taxonomy (GTDB): domain Bacteria; phylum Myxococcota_A; class Polyangia; order Polyangiales; family JBCCZL01; genus JBCCZL01. The sequence goes on along the minus strand of JBCCZL010000034.1, from coordinate 27,757 downwards.
CCCAAGGGTCGCGCGGGGTTCCGCATGGGTCACGCCCAGGCCATCGACTCGATGATTCATGACGGGCTTTGGGATCCCTACAACGACTTTCATATGGGCATGGCCGGAGAGCTTTGCGCGAGCGAACTCGGCTTCGACCGAAAGGCGCAGGACGCGTTCGCTCGAACGTCGTACGAGCGGGCGATCGAGGCGCAGAAGTCGGGCAAGTTCGCCGAGGAGATCGTTCCGGTGACCGTGAAGGGTCGGAAGGGCGATACCGTCGTGAGCGACGACGAGGAGCCGCAGCGGGCTCGGCTCGACAAGATCCCTTCGCTTCGGCCCGCCTTCAAAAAGGATGGAACGATCACCGCGGCGAACGCGCCGGCGGTCAACGACGGCGCGGCGGCGGTAGTGCTCGCCGAAAAGGCAGAGGTCGAGCGCCTCGGCCTCACGCCGCTCGCGCGCATTGTTGGCTACGGCGGCCACGCGCAGGCTCCCGAGTGGTTCACCACCGCGCCGGTGGGCGCGATTCGAAACGCGCTCGACCGCACCGGTCTCAGCGTCGGGGACATCGATCTTTTCGAAATCAACGAAGCATTTTCCTGCGTGGCGATGGCCTGCGCCCAAAAGGCGGAAGTCGACCTCGACAAAACCAACGTGCGGGGGGGCGCGGTTGCCCTCGGGCATCCGATCGGTGCGTCCGGCGCCCGGATCCTGACGACGCTGCTCTTCGCCATGGCGGAGCGGGACGCCAAGCGAGGCCTCGCCACGCTGTGCCTTGGGGGAGGCGAAGCCGTCGCGGTGATCGTAGAGCGTGGATAGGCGTTAGTTCACGATGGCTCCGCTAACCACCGCGGCGCGCGCCGATCTCCCCTGGGGAGTCCGGCCCCTCGTCTCGCTCCGCGAAGGGGATGTGGACGGCGACGAAGCTCGGGAACTCGTCACCCTCGCTTCGGCCGGGGTGGGCATCGCCGATGGGTTCTTGGTCAGCCTCGGAGGCCATGATGTCGCGTCGCGGATGACCGAAGTGATCGCTCAGGTTCTCGCCGCGGCGACCGAGGGGCAGCTCCTCCGGATCCGACCGATGTTTCCTTCCCGTGCGGTGGCTGCGAGGTTGGAGCGCCGGGCGGGAATGCGGCCCGACGTGGCGGACCCCCACGAGGTGGCACCGCGGGTTCACGAGCTTCTCGAAGCGCTCGGATCCGCGGACGCCCGAGCGGCGCTGGGCGGAGGCCTCTCGGAAGTTCAGGTGCGGGTCGTTGCCGCGGATCGGTCGCCTACCGGCAAGGCGGCGAGCGTCGACCCACAGCACGGCGACCCGGAGCAGCTCTGGGTGTGGGAGCGCGCGGCTTCCCCGTGGCTGGTGGACCGCCGGACTGCTCAGATCGCGGTCCGAGGGCAGGGCGCGCTCGACGATCAGCGGGCTTCGCTCGCGGCGGACCTCGCCGACCGTGCGCAGCTTGCCCTCGGGCGCCCGGTGGAGGTCGATTGGTGTTGGCAGAATGGACGCTGTCGCCTCTATGCGGTGCGCCCCCTTCGTCTCGCGCCGGCGTTCATGCCGACGACGTTTCGTATCGTGGCGCTGACGGCGCCAGACGAAGGAACGGTGGCGCCAATGAGCGTCGATGCGCTCGACAAGGCACTCCGGACCGGCGCCGAACCTCTCGACGAGGCGGTGGTGATGCGCGTGTACGCGCGGCCGTATCGGCGGACGGGGTCGGCGGGCGGGGGTGTTCGATCTCAGACCGACCCGCTGTCCTTTGCTCGGGCCGCCGCTTCGGCGGCGCGAGTCGTCGCCGATCTGGCGGCTCCGCTCCAGGCGGTTCGTCGGTTTGAGCAATCGCTGTCCGGTCGACTGACCCTCCTCGACGAAGTCGACCTCGAAGGCCTCGACGACGATGCCCTGATGCGCGAACTCCGGACTCGGCAGGCCTTGGTGGGAGAGGCGCTCGGGCTCCTGGACCGTGGCCGCGCGGCAACGATGACGGTGCTCACCGCGCTCGAAGCGGCGGTTGGAGCGCTACCCCGCGAGTGCTTTCCTGCGCTCGCCCAGCCCAAGACGAATCGGGCGCGGCGCCGCGTCCACGATCGGCTGGGTCGGATGGCTCACCGCATCGAGGCAGAGTGCGGTGAACTCCGGGGACGCGATCGGCTGTCGACCCCGCTTCAGCGCAAGTGGGATGAGCTTCGCCACGCGGTACGGGAGGAACGGCCCTGGGGTCTCGACATTCGGCCGCCTCCCTTTGGGGATAGCGATGACGCGCTCTTGGCGGCGCTCGCCGCCGGATACCCGGAGCAAGATGCACGTTGGGAGCGCCTTCGAAAGGATGCGGGTCGACGTTTGCTGGCGACCGCACGCTCCCGACCCTTCGGCCGATCGCGGGAGGGCCTTGTGCATTCGCTTCTCGCCACCGCCGGTCGGGTGACGAGCGCGAAAGGCAAGACCGCGGACGGACTCGCCGCCTCCCTTCATCGCCAGCGACGGGCGGCGCTCATCGCGGGCGCGCGACTGGTCGAGCGAGCCCTGACCGATGAACCCGGCGACGCCCTCTACATGTACGTGGCCGAAATCGGTCAGGCCCTGGCGGGTGAGCCCGGGGCCTATGGGGCGCGAGTCCGCCTTCGTCGCGAAGACGATCAGCGCTGGGCAAACTATGCGGCGCCTCGGCGAATCGATCGACGGCAGCGTCACTCACAGGCGTGAGCGATACGCGCTGGGGTTTCCCTCGCAGGCTTGGGTTTCCCTCGCAGGCTTGGGTTTTCTGTTAGGCTCCGCCGCCGAGGAGAACGGCTATGGTCGCGCGATTTGGAGTCATCGGAGCAGGTCAGATGGGGCGGGGAATCGCTCAGGTTGCGGCGGAGAGCGGCTTTGACGTGATCCTCCTGGATGCGTCCCTTCCCCAAGCGCAAGCGGGAAAGGAGCGCATCGAGAAGTCGCTCGACCGACTTGTCGCGAAGGAAAAGATCGACACGGGTCGGCGAGACGAGATCCTTGGCCGGATCCTTCCTGTCGGGGACTACGCGGAGCTTGCCGACGTCGACATCGCGGTCGAAGCCGCGACGGAGCGCCTCGACCTCAAGGAGACGATCTTCCGGAGCGCCGATGAGGCGATGCCCGCCGGCGCGATCCTCGCGAGCAACACCTCCAGCATCTCGCTCACCAAGCTTGCAGGGGTGACCCAACGTCCCGAGCGGGTCATTGGAATGCACTTCATGAACCCGGTGCCCCGAATGAAGCTGGTGGAGATCGTCCGGGCCCTGCAAACCAGCGAGGACACCTATCAAGAAGTGCGGTCGATGGGTGAGAAGATGGGCAAGGTGGTGATCACCACACGGGACATGCCGGGCTTCATCGTCAATCGGATGCTCATCCCGTTCCTCAACGAGGCGTGCTTCGCGCTCCAGGAGGGTCTCGGAACCCCCGAAGACATCGACTCGGGAGCAAAGCTGGGCCTGAATCATCCGATGGGCCCCTTCGAGCTCGCCGACCTCATCGGCCTCGATACCGTGCTTTCGATCGCGGAGGTGCTTCAGCGCGAGTTCGGCGACGACAAGTACCGGCCCCCGACGATCCTCCGAAACTACGTAGCCGCCGGTTGGCTCGGTCGAAAGTCGGGCCGCGGCTTTTACACCTACCCCCGTTGAGCCCTCATCGCGGAGAGAACCCATGACCGATTGGAAGCATATTCGTTTCGAGTTCGACGGGCCCCTCGCCGTCCTCACCATCGCGCGAGAAGAGGCACTCAATGCGATCAACGCCGACGTGCTCGACGAGCTCTCGGGAGCGCTGGACCAGGTGGCGGCCGATGGCTCGCTTCGCACGCTGGTGCTCACCGGTGCGGGCAAAGCGTTTGTTGCCGGCGCAGACATCGAAGCGATGCGAGCGATGACCGAAGCGGAGGCCCTCGCGTTTTCCGAGAAGGGCCACCGTCTGCTCGCGCGCTTCGAGGCTCTGCCGATTCCGGTGATCGCGGCGGTCAACGGATTTGCGCTCGGGGGAGGCGCGGAACTCGCGCTGGCGTGCGACTTCATCCACGCATCGGAGCGCGCGAAGTTTGGTCAGCCGGAGGTTAAGCTGGGAGTGATCCCGGGGTTTGGGGGGACGCAGCGCCTGAGCCGACGGGTGGGGATCGCGATGGCGCGGGAGCTCATCTACACCGGCCGGATCATTCGAGCCGAAGAGGCCCATCGAATCGGGTGGGTGAACGCGGTGCACCCTCCGGATGAGCTCCTCGACAATGTGCGCAAGGTGGCGAAGGAAATCGAGGGGGTGGGTCCGCTCGCGCTTTCGTCAGCCAAGGTCGTGCTTCGCGATGGTGCGGACCTCCCGCTCACCGAAGCCAACCAGCGCGAAGCGGAGGCGTTTGCGTCGTGTTTTACCACCGAGGACCAGCGCGAGGGCATGACGGCATTCGTGGAGAAACGGCCTCCCGCGTTTAAGGGTCGGTAGAAACCGGGCACCGCTCCACCAGGGTGGGGGGGAGCTCGTAGCCGCCGAGGGTGAGCGCTTCGCCGCTTTCAAACGCTCGTTCGGCCTGAAGGGTGAGTGCTCGCTGGAAGAGCGCGTTCGCTTCTTCGCAGTCGTCACGGGCCGCAGCGAGCTCAGAGCGAAGCCGAAGCACGTCGAGCGCATCCGCCCCCGAACGTTCTGCGAGCTCGGCAAACACGAGCGCCTCGCGGGTGTGTGCCCGGTGGCGTGCCTCCCAGCCTCGCACGACCCATGCGTCGCCATCCCAGGGATCGATGAAGAGTCGAACCGATGCGCTGGGACCTTCGGCTCCGGGTGGATCGTCGTCGCCAAACCGGGTGACCCGATGGGCGGCGAACGCGGTAGCCGCCACCCCGAGCACCAGCCCGAGGCCGACCAGTGAGCCGACGACATGGGTGGGCGGGCGAAGAAGCGCGGTGCGATCGTGCACGTGGGATTGGGCGCGGAACCGCCGCTCGGCTCGGTGCGCCGCGATCAGGCACACCACGCTACACCCCACCCCGAACAGGGCGCCCGCCCACGAGGGCTGAGAGGCGACGAGGCGAGGCCCGAGACTCTGGGCGCCGAGGACGAATGCCAATCCCGCCGCCGCCCAGGCGCCGACGGAAAACACGCTTCTCGGCGCCCCCGGGGCGTGCGACAGCAGGCGTGCCCCGGCGAGCAAGAGCAAGGGGAGGGCGCTACTGATCAGGATCGTCGCCAGCGGTCGGAGGAGAGGTTCCATGGGCAGCCGCCCCATCTGTATCATCGCCCGATGCGAAAGGTCATCAAGACGGAGCGGGCCCCCGGGGCCATCGGCCCCTACTCGCAGGCGATCGCTGCGCATGGGTTGCTCTTTTGTTCGGGGCAGATTCCCCTCGATGTAGCGAGCGGCGAGATGGTGGGCGCGGGAGATGTCCGAGCCCAGACCCGGAAAGTGATGGAGAATCTCCGCGCGGTGGTGGAGGCGGGCGGCTCGTCCCTCGCTCAGGTGGTCCGCTGCACGATCTTCGTGACCGACATGGGTAGCTTCGCCGACGTCAACGAGGAGTACGGCGCGTTCTTTGCCGACGAACCGCCGGCGCGCGCGACCGTTGAAGTGCGCGCCCTCCCGAAGGGCGCCCTCGTCGAGATCGACGCGATCGCGATCGTGGACTGACCGCTTCGGCGTGCTCGCGAAAGGGGGGGCTGGCGTTAGGGCGGGCCGAAGGGATCCGGATGGGTGAGGGTCTGGCTCCGACCCGGGCCCACGCTGATCAGTCCAAGGCGGCAGCCGACGAGCTCCTCGATCCGATCGAGATACACCTGGGCCTCGCGGGGAAGATCTTGGCGATTGTCCACCCCGTCGAGCTCCGCGAAGCCGGGCAGTGATTCGTAGATCGGAGTCGCCCGATCGAGGCCGCTAAAGGGGATCTCCTCGACTCGCTTGCCATCGAGTTCGTAGGCCACGGCGACCTTGAGCTCCGGCTGGCCGGCGAGCACGTCGAGCTTTGTCAGCGCGAGCTCCTCGATGCCGTTGATGCGAACCGCGTGGCGAAGCGCGACGGCGTCGAGCCAGCCGCATCGCCGAGGGCGCCCCGTCGTCGCCCCGAACTCCGCGCCCTTGGTGCGCAGCGCGTCGGCCTCGCTTCCTTCGATCTCGGTAGGGAACGGACCGCCGCCGACCCGCGTGGTGTAGGCCTTGGTGATGCCGATGACCCGATCGATCGAAGCCGGCCCCACGCCCGCCCCGGTGCACGCTCCGCCGGCGATCACGGATGAGCTCGTCACGTAGGGGTAGGTCCCGTGATCGACATCGAGGAGCGCGCCCTGGGCCCCCTCGAAGAGAATGCGCTTGTCGTCGCGAAGGCACTGGGCCAGCCGAACGGTGGTGTCGATCACGTGCGGGCGAAGCCGCTCGGCGAGCGGGCGATACTTTTCGAGCACCTCCGCGGCGCTTGGAGGCGCACCGCCAAGGGCGGCAAGAACTGGCTCCCAGGCGCGGAGGTTCGATTCGAGGCGCGCTTCGAAGAGCTCCGCCGACATGAGGTCGCCCATCCGGACGCCGCGGCGGGCCACCTTGTCCTGGTAGCACGGACCGATTCCGCGCTTGGTGGTGCCGATGCCCCGGCCCCGGTCTCGAAGCTCGTCCGCAAGGAAGTGGTGGGGAAGCACCACGTGGGCGCGTTCGCTGATGAAGAGCCGGGGCCGGTCGAGAAGGCCACGATTTTCCAGCACATCGATCTCGTCGACGACCACCGTTGGGTCGGCCACCACCCCGGGCCCGATGAAGCACTCGGTATGGGGATGAAGGATCCCCGACGGGACGAGGTGGAGCACCACCTTGTCCCCACCCACCACGAGGGTGTGGCCGGCGTTGGCCCCGCCCCCGTAGCGCACCACGCAGTCGGCATGTTGGGAATAGAGGTCGACGACCTTTCCCTTGCCTTCATCGCCCCACTGGGCGCCCACGATCACCAAAGCCGGCATAGCGCTGATCTACTGGCTCTTGAGGAACCGCACCAGGGCCTCGATCGGTTCCTCGGTGAGCTCCGCGGGCTCACCGCCGAGCACCCGCTGGACCCTGACCGTGCCCTTCGACCGAAGCTCTCCCACCGCGGAAAACCCCCACGCCGACGCGTACTCGAGCGGGTCGCCGTGGGAGTGTACCGCAGCGCGGATCCCATGACCGCGGAGGCTTCGGCTCAGGCGCCGGCTGGCATCTTCGGGGCCGACGAGGAGCACCCCGTCCCCCGTGCCGGGTTGCTCGGCTTGAACATGCCGCTTTGCCCACGCCAGGCTGTCGAGGTCCACGGCGAAGCCGACCGCGCCGTACGGAACGCCCAGGGTTGGAAGCAGATCGTCGTAGCGTCCTCCCGCGCCGATTGGCGTCCCGGGGCCTTCTGCCAAGATGACGAAGCTCGGCCCAGTGTAGTAGCTCATTGCACTGATCTCGCCGAGGTCGAAGCAGAGCTCGAGCCCAAGCTCCCGGTCGGCGAGGGCATCGACCAGCGATCGGAGTCCGCCGAGGGCTTCTTCTGCTTCGCCCTTGGCGATCTCCTTGGCGGCGTCGAGCACCTCCGCTCCGCCATAGAGTTCGGTCAGGCCGATCAGCGAAGTGCGAAGTGCGGGCGCCTCGGATTCGCTGAGACGTTCCACATCGCTCCGGTCCTTTCGAATGAGCGCCCGCCGAACGTCCTCGCGCCGTCCAGGGTCGACCTGCTGGAGGAGCAGCGAGCCGAAGCCGGTGAGTCGGAGTTCGAGCTTTGCGTCGCTGACCCCGGCCCGTCGCACAAGCGATGCGGCGAGCTCGATCACTTCGAGGTCGGCTTCCGGAGCGCCGAGGCCCACGCACTCCAACCCGAGCTGACTGATCTGCCGATGTCGGCGCGCCCGTCCGTGGCGCTGTCGTACGACCGTTCCGAGATAACAGAGACGGTGAGGAGGCGGTCGGTCGGCGAGGCGCGTCGCGATCACCCGCGCGACCTGCGGCGTGATGTCTGGTCGGAGGAGGGCGACCTTGCCGGACTCGGGTTCGACAAAGCGGAGAAGGTCACGATCCTCGGTACGCAGGGCGGGTTCGAGGACCTCCTCGTGTTCAAAGGGCGGCGTGGTCACCAGGGCATAGCCGGAGAGGCGAAGCAGTTCGAGCAGCTCGGTCTCGAGATCCCGACGCTCGCTCGCCGAAGGGGGCACAAGGTCGCGCATGCCGCCGGGGAGCGCGAGCCAGGGGAGGGGATCTCGATCGTGGTCCACGATGTCGGGCGCACCCTAACAGGCGCGGCCAGGAGCCAAAAGCTTCGCTTCGCCGTCAGCTCCAGCGAAGTACGCCGAGGTGGGAGAGCACGATGAGCGCCCGCCGCACCTGTCCCGGGTCCCGGCCCGTCGGGTCTCGAAGCGCGGTCTCGAGTTCCCCAAACGGTCGAGGCGTGCGGAGCGCCTGAAGCACGAACCGAATCTCGACCGGAAGTTGATTTTCGTCGACCGCCGGGGGGAGGGGCTCGGCGAGGCCCACCACCGAATCGAGCTGCGAGTGAAACCGTTCCGCCTCGAGGCCCTGGCGAAGCCGTCGGTCGATCCCATCGCGAAGAAGGCGCCAGGTGTCGAGGCCGAGGGGAAACCCGCTCTCCGGCGGTGCGACTCCGAGATAGAGCGACGCGCTCCCTCCATTCCAAAGAAACAGGTCGAGGAGCTTGTCGCGGACCTGACGGGCGATGTGCTGAAAGAGCTCCACCGGTTCCATTAATCCAAGCGCGCTCATCGTGTCTCCGAGTCGCCCTTCGAAGCGGGGCATCACGGCGAGCGCCATATCGAGCTCGCCGCGAGTGATCACTTCCTTTTCGACGAGGTATTCCCCGAGGAGCTCCTTGGCGACATTGCTCGTCACAAACTCGGGAACCCCGTCTTTGACGTAGACCTCTTTTCGGACTCCGCCGATCTCGCAGAGCCAGAGGCCGGTGTCGCCGCGGAGCTTCGACCAGGTCAGCGCAGCGGTGATGCCGCCGTCGGCGAGCGGCACCATTTCGTCTGGATCCGCCGGCGCATCGAGCTGGGCGGTGGACGGCGTCATGGTGGAGGGCGGAAGATGCCGGGCGAACAGTGGCACGTGAGCGATCGGCTCATACTGCTCGCCGGGTTTTCGAACGCGATCACCCGGGCCGAGCTTGCCGACGGCGACCGCTTCGACCAGTCGAGCGTAGGCCCAGGGCCCGAGCTGGGTTCCGCCCACCGTTTGAATCTCGTACTCCAACACCGGTACTTCGGTGGTGGACGGCGAGTTGAGTTCGAACGGTTCGGGACCGTCGGCGGCCTCGCCGAACGCCGGCGTTTCGACGGAGAGCTCTTGTTCCTCGAGCAGCGGAGTTTTGCTGGGGGCGTCTTCGTCAACCGCGCGAAGCGCTGCCACCGCAAGTTCGCCGAGCTCCGGGTGAAGCTCTTCATCGGATCGGTGCTGATACGGCCGAAGCGCCGCGGCGAATGCAGCAGCGGAGGGAAGGCGGTCGGTCGGGTCCTGGGCCAGCGCCTGCTGCACGATTTCGGACAGGCCGTCCGCAAGCTCCGACGCGATTTCAAGAAACGGGTGAATGCGTGCGTCCCGGATCGCCAAGAGCACCGCGAGCTCGCTCCCGCCCGCAAAGAGCGGTCGCCCCATGAGGAGCTCCGCAAAGATGACGCCCGCGGCAAAGACATCGGTTCGGCGGTCACAGGCGCGGCCCGTCACCTGTTCGGGGGCAAGGTAGCCGAGCTTTCCTTTCGCTCGCTCTCGCGGTCCTCCCTGACGGATCCCCTGTCGATGACGGGTCGTGGCGATGCCAAAATCGGCGAGCTTCACATCGCCATGGACAGAGATCAGCACGTTCGATGGACTCACGTCTCGGTGCACCGCACCGAGCGGGCCACCCTGTTCATCCCGGACCTCGTGCACCGCGTGAAGCGCGGACAGAAGCTGCGTCAGGATCAGCACCGCGAGGTCGACATCCACTCGGATTCCCTGTCGGGTCAGATGCCGAGTGAGGCGCCACAGGTCCGTCCCCGGAACATATTCCAGCACCAGATAGGGCTGTCCGTTCTCTTCCCCGAATCCGAGCACGTCCACCACGTTGGGATGACGGATCCGCTCGCCGAGCCGAGCTTCCTCCTGAAAGAGCTCTTCGGCGCCGCGTTCGGACGCAATGCGCGGAAGCATGCGCTTGACTGCAACCATGCGCGGCTCACCCGCGGGTCTGGGCTCATGGGCGCGGAACACCTCCGCCATCCCCCCCACGGCGATCCGATCAAGGAGGGTATAGGGCCCAAACCGGTGCGAAGCATCGACGGGCCGCTCGTCCGCCGGCATTTTCCGATGATAGGAGAATCTGCCCGGGGGCAGTGAAGATTCCGCGAACCTGCCGTTCCTCCTCGTCAGCTGGCGCCCGGTTTGGCGCTGCTGATCCCCGACTCGTTCCATGCGGCCAAACACGCCTCGCTTCGCGCTCGTTCACGCCACGCACAAATCCTGTCGACACCGTGGAATCTCCTCGACTCCAAGGAATCAAGCGGTATGGGGGAGCCACATGGCTGACAACGACTCCCGCACCGGTGCCCGATACGCCAACGCTGCAATTCTCGACTGGGCCGCCACGGTCCATGCGCCCCACGATGCGGCGCTGGAGCATGCGTTCAGTGCTCCGGGCCGCGAGTCGATCCCCGCGATTCAGGTCGGGCCATCCGAAGGCCGGACCCTCGAGATCTTGATGCGGCTCGTGAACGCCAAGAAGGTCGTCGAGGTCGGCACCTTGGCCGCTTACTCGACGATCTGGCTCGCGCGAGGCATGGCCGTGGACGGGAAGATCGTCACACTCGAAGCTGACCCGAAGCACGCGGAGATCTCCCGGCGGAATCTCGCTGAAGCCGGGTTATCGAATCGGGTCGAGGTGCGGCAGGGAGACGCCCAAGCCACCCTCGCGGAACTCGAGTCGTGGGGCCCCGTCGATGCGGTCTTCGTCGACGCCGATAAAGAGAACTACCACGCCTATGGACGTTGGGCGGCCCGAAACCTGCGGCCGGGTGGCCTCCTGGTCGGAGATAACGCTTATCTTTTTGGCAACTTGCTGGAGGAGACGGACCGAGGAACGGCGATGCGCACGTTTCACGAAGAGGCCGCCAAGCACTTCACTTCGGTTTGTCTTCCTACCCCCGATGGATTGGTCATCGCGATCCGGAAACCCTGAAAACCATTGCCGTTGAAAGGCGTACGGGGTGGCCCTAATCCATCCGCTAACAAGGCATTTTAGACGACTTGAGCCTCCTCTGAGGCTCCTCTATAAGGGGCCGCCTTTTATGCGGTGAACGCCGCAGCGCTGGCTCCCATACCCGACCTGAGACGTACACCTCGGAACGGCAGCATGCAGATTTTTCCTCGCACTCTGAACTACTTGCCCCTCGTCGGCGCCATCGTCGCCGCGGTGGGGGGCGGCGTAGTGACCTTCGTTTTTTGGTATTACTTTTCACCGAAGAACCTGCAGGTTGGCTACACCCCGCCACAACCGATTCCCTACAGCCATCAGCTTCACGCCGGTCAGCTCGGAATCGACTGCCGGTACTGCCACTCCAGCGTCGAAGTGTCTCACGAGGCGGTGATTCCTCCGACGCAAACCTGCATGGGTTGCCACGCGATCGTACATCCGGACTCGCCGTCGCTCGAGGCGCTTCGGGAGAGTTGGGCAACCGGCGACCCCGTCGAGTGGGTGCGTGTTCACAAAGTGCCCGACCACGCCTACTTCAACCACTCTGTGCACGTGAACTCCGGGGTCGGTTGCGTGAGCTGTCATGGACGGGTGGACCAGATGGAAGTGGTCGGCATCCAGGAACCGCTCGGGATGGGATGGTGCCTCGAGTGCCATCGAAATCCCGAGGAGAGTCTCGTGCCGCCAACCCGCGTGACCGATATGGACTGGGGGGACACCCCGGATAACCGACCGGACGAGGAGCTGATTTTGGAGGTCAGCGAACTCAATGCTCCGGAGCACTGCTCGGGGTGCCACCGATGACCAGCCGTAGCCAAGGACGAAAGAAGGTCTGGCGAAGCCTCGCCGACAAGAACCGAACGCCGGAAGAGCGACGTCGTCTTCACGGAGGCGAGCTCGCGCGCTCGCTGGTGGGGCAGGAGCCCGAGGAAGGCCTCGTCTCCCCCCCATCGCTCCTCTCGCCGAAGGGCCGCAAGAAAGGCGCCCGGAAGAAGGACCGCCGCAAGAACGACCGCGTTGGTCGACGGACGTTTCTCAAGGCGAGCACCGCCGCGGCCGCCGCGGCGGGTCTTGGGGGATGCATTCGGCGCCCGGTCGAGAACATCCTCCCCTACTCGCAAGGGCCGGAGTACATCGTCCCCGGCGTTCCGATGCACTTCGCTTCGGTGACCCAGCGACGCGGCGATGCCCTAGGGATCCTCGTGACGAGCCATGAGGGGCGGCCCACCAAGATCGAAGGCAACCCCGAGCATCCTGCGAGTGGTGGCGCGACCGATACGGTGGCCCAGGCGTCGCTCATGGACCTCTATGACCTCGATCGCTCGGAGCGGCCGGCGAAGGGCGGCGAGGAGAGTTCGTGGAGCGAGTTCGAAGCTGCATATCGGGCGCGCCTTGAAGACCACACGTCCGACCGCGGCGCGGGGCTTCGGTTCCTCTTGCCGCCCACCATCTCGCCCACCGTCATTCGCGCCCGAAACGCCGTCCTCGAGCGCTTTCCCCAGGCGAAGTTTCACAACTGGGCGGGGGCCGATACCTTCAACGGTCGCGCGGGAACTCAGCTTGCGTTCAACCAGGCACTGACCACGGTCTACAATTTCCCGCGAACCCGCGTCATTCTCTCGCTCGACTCGGACTTCCTCGGAACAGAGCCCGGCTCGGTTCGCGCCTCCCGAGGGTTTGCCCAAGGACGGCGGATCGAAGGACCGGATAGCGAGATGAGCCGGCTGTACGTGGTGGAGCCGTCGCTTACGATCACCGGCGGAGGCGCAGACCACCGGCTTCCCATGGCCGCGAGAGACATCAAGGCGTTCTTGATCGCACTCGCTCGCGACCTTCGGGACAACTTTAACATCGATCTTGGCTCTCTTGGCGGCCAGCTCCCCGAGGTCGGTACCGACGCGCCCGAGCTCTGGCTCTCGAAGGCGGCAGACGGGCGCCGAGTTGGACTCGCCGCCGACCTGGCTGCGGCTGCCGGTCTCTCGGTGGTGGTGGTGGGTTCGCGCCAGCCCCCCGAAGTGCATGCGCTCGCCGCAGCGATCAACCGAGGCCTCGGCAACGAAGGGCAAACGCTCGCCTATGTGCCGGCGGCCGATGCAGACCAGGCCGAACCGGTGGCGAGCATCGCCGAGCTGGTATCCGAAATCGGCTCGGTCCGGACCCTCGTCGTTCTCGGCGGAAACCCGGTCTACGACGCGCCTGCCGATCTCGACTTCGGGACGGCCCTCTCGTCCGTGGAGATGTCGTTTCATCTCGCGAGTCACCGCAACGAGACATCGGCGAAGGCAAGCTGGCACTGCAACGAGGCCCATGAACTCGAGGCGTGGGGCGATGCCCAGTCCTTCGACGGAATCGTGGCCCTTCAGCAGCCGCTCATTTCGCCGCTCTGGGGCTCGGTGAGCACGATCGAGCTCCTTGGAATCGCCGCCAACGAGCGAAACTGGCGCGGCTACTACATGGTCCGGAAGACCTTCCGTGAGAACTACGCGGCGGGCCAGTTTGAGCAGACCTTCCGGCGTGCGCTGCATTCGGGCTTCGTGTTCGGCTCGCAGAAGCGCCCCGTCGCTGGCCTCGAGTTTGCGGCGTCGGCGGTCGCGGCGGAGCTGCCGGTGGGCGATTCGTCCCCCCTGGCGGCGTCGAATCTCGAGATCAACTTCGCTCCATGCACCAAGATGGAGGCCGGCAGCCACGCGAACAATCTGTGGCTCCTCGAGGTGCCCGAGCCGATGAGCAAGCTCTGCTGGGACAACGCGGCCCTCATGGCGCCGAACACCGCTGACGCGCTCTCGCTCAGAGACGGCGACATGGTCCGGCTGAGCGCCGGGGACCGAAACGTCGAGCTGCCCGTCGCGGTCCAGCCCGGACAGGCCGAGTTCACCGTGACGCTTCACCTCGGCTGGGGCCGAGCCCAAGAGTTCGCCGGGCGCTACGCCAAGGGCGACGAGAATCACGGCGGCGGCTTCGATGTCAATCCGCTTCGCACCACCGACCACCTATGGTTTCGGGACGGAGCGAACGCATCGAAGAGCGGCGGTCGGTATCTCCTTGTGCGGACCCAGGAACACAACTCGATGGTCGACGAAGCAGGCTTCGATCGGCCGCTCGCCATCGACGCCACCCTCGAGGAGTATCGCGCCAATCCCGAGTGGACCCAGTTCCTCGCCGTGGACATGGCGCAGGGAGAGGGCCTCGACGAACGGGGCCGGCCCGCGCCCGGTGCACCGCTCTGGCAGGCGGTGGACTACAGCGACAACTACAAGTGGGGCATGGCAATCGACCTCTCCACCTGCTCCGGGTGCAACGCCTGTGTGATCGCGTGTCAGGCCGAGAACAACATCCCCAATGTTGGCAAGCGTCAGGTCGCGCGAGGCCGAGAGATGTACTGGCTGCGTCTCGACCGTTACTACGTGGGCGACGAGTCAGACAACCCACAGGTCGCGATCCAGCCGGTGAGCTGTCAGCACTGCGAGGAGGCGCCGTGCGAAAACGTTTGCCCCGTGAATGCCACCGCGCATAGCCCCGACGGGATGAACGACATGGCCTACAACCGGTGCATCGGCACCCGTTACTGTGCCAACAACTGCCCATACAAGGTGCGCCGGTTCAACTACCTGACCTGGCACGGGTATGTGAACAACCCGGACGATTGGTACAGCGACTTGCCGGAGACCCACCGCATGGTGTTCAACCCGAACGTCACGGTGCGGATGCGCGGCGTGATGGAGAAGTGCTCCTACTGCGTCCAGCGGGTCCAGCAATGGAAGATCGACGAGCGGCGGCTCAAGCAGCCGCTGAGCGACGGCGACATCCAGAGCGCGTGCCAGCAGGTGTGTGCTTCGAACGCGATCGTGTTCGGAGACCTGAACGATCCGGACAGCGCAGTGGCCCGCGCGAACCGGCAGGGTCGGCACTACAAGCTTCTCTCCGAGGTTGGAGCGCGGCCTCGAACTACGTTCCTCGGAAAGGTCCGAAACATTAATCCCGACTTCGAGGAGGCCGAGGCGTGAGCGCGCACAGCCCGATCGCGGAGCTCGGTGAGACCCACCTGCTTCCGCCCACCACCACGTTTAACGACGTTACCGAGTCTGTCGCCCGGGTCACTGAAAACAAGGCGCCCCGCGGCTGGTGGATGCTCTTTCTCATGTCGCTCGGCCTCTTCGGGCTCATGGGGGCGGCGTTGACCTACCTCTTGGCAACCGGCGTCGGCGCCTGGGGCAACAACTCGCCAGTCGCCTGGGCCTGGGATATCACGAACTTCGTGTGGTGGATCGGTATCGGTCACGCCGGCACGCTCATCTCAGCAATTCTGTTTCTGTTCCGACAGAAGTGGCGAACGAGCATCAACCGCTTTGCCGAGGCGATGACGATCTTCGCGGTGATGTGTGCGGGGCTCTTCCCTGGCATCCATACCGGCCGGCCCTGGTTCGACTACTACATGTTCCCGGTGCCGAACCAGATGGCGATGTGGCCGAACTTCAAGAGCCCGCTGATGTGGGACATCTTTGCGGTCAGCACGTACTTCACGATCTCTCTCCTGTTTTGGTACGTCGGGCTCATCCCAGACCTCGCGACGCTTCGCGACCGCTCGAAGACCAAGATTCGGCAGATCGTGTACGGCGCGCTCGCCCTCGGATGGCGCGGGTCCAATCGTCATTGGCGCAACTACGAGCGGGCTTACCTCATCTTGGCGGCTATCAGCACGCCGCTGGTGTTGTCGGTGCACTCGGTGGTTTCGTTCGACTTCGCGACGAGCGTGCTTCCCGGCTGGCACACGACGATCTTTCCGCCCTACTTCGTGGCGGGCGCCGTGTTCAGCGGCTTCGCCTTGGTGCTCACGCTGCTCTTGATCGTGCGGACCGTGTTCCAGATGCAGGATATCGTCACGATCAAGCACCTCGAGCTGATGAACAAGTTCATGCTCGCGACGGGAACTCTGGTGGCCTACGCGTACGCGATGGAGTTCTTCATCGCCTGGTACTCGGGGAACCCTTACGAGTGGCACGTGTTCCGGTTCAACCGGCTGGCCCTCGCGATGGACGACGACGGCAGCTGGTACATGGGCGGCTCGCTCTGGTGGTCGTACTGGGCGATGGTGAGCTGCAATGTGCTGGTGCCGCAGCTCTTCTGGTTCAAGCGGCTTCGAACGAGCATCCCGGTGATGTTTGTCGCATCCCTGCTCATCAACATCGGCATGTGGTTCGAGCGGTTCGTGATCATTGCGACGAGCCTTCACCGAGACTTCCTCCCGTCGAGCTGGGGCTACTTCAGTCCGACGGCGGTGGATATCTGCCTGTATCTGGGCACATTCGGCATGTTTCTCACCTTCTTCCTGCTGTTCATCCGATGGATTCCGATGATCGCGATCGCGGAGGTCAAGGCGGTCCTGCCCAAGGCGGACCCGCACTATCACGGCGATGACAGTCACGGCGATGACGATCATGGCGATGATGAACATGGCGATGATGAACATGGCGAACCAGCGGGGGAGCCGGTCCCGGCGGAGTAGGTCATGGCAGACGACAACAAGCACGAAGACGAACAGTCGGAAGCGGCCGAGGACAACGAGTCGGTCGAGGAGACCGAAGCGCAAGGCACCGGAGCTGCTGGATCGGATGCTGAGGAGTCGGAGACGGGTTCGGATGCCGAGGATTCGGAGACGGATTCGGACGCCGAGGATTCGGAGACGGATTCGGACGCGTCGGCCGCCGAGGTTGAGTCGGGTGAAGATTCGGCGGTGGGGGAGTCGGAAGCCGAGGCTGCGTCGGGTGAAGATTCAGATCCGGATGAACAAGACTCGAACGACGAATCGGAATCCGAGGCGGGGGCTTCCGAAGACCCTCAGGAGGAGGCGGCGGCCACGACCGACGAGCCGGACGAGACCGACGCCGCTCCGGAAAACGGGGAAGAGCCGGCTTCGGAGGCGTTTCTTGCTCCCGCGCTCTATCTCGCAGAGTTCGAAACCCCGGGGGAGATTCTCCACGCGGCCGAGAAGGTTCGCGACGAGGGGTTCGCTCGATGGGACGTGCATACGCCGTTTCCAGTCCACGGCATGGACAAAGCGATGGGTCTCGGCGATTCGCAGCTCGGCTGGATCTCGTTCTTCATGGGCGCCACTGGTCTCATTGGCGCGTACTTCATGATGTATTGGATGAACGGAGTCGACTACCCGATCATCATCGGCGGTAAGCCTCCCGAGGCCATCCCCTCGATGGTGCCGATTCTCTTCGAGTGCACCGTCCTGCTTACAGGAATCGGCACCGTGTTTGGGATGCTCGGCCTCAACAAGTTGCCCCGGCATCACCACCCCGTCTTTTATTCCGAGCGGTTTGCTCGGGCGTCGGACGACAAGTTCTTCATCTCCATCGAAGCGGCGGACCCCAAGTTCGATCTCGAAAAGACGAAGCGCTTCCTCGAGTCCCTGAGCCCGTCGTATCTCGAGCTCGTAGAAGAGGAGGTCGCGTGATGGCCGCCATCGCTCGTTGCGCTTGTGTGGCGCTGGTTGGGTTGATGCTCTTCGGCTGCCGAGGAGAGCGGACCGCCGAGCCGCCCATCGTTCCGATTCGGAACATGCACGATCAGCCTCGCTACGATCCGCATGACGTGAGTCATTTTTTCCAGGACGGCCGAACCATGCGGCCGCTGCCTCCTCACACCGTGAGTCGTGAGATGGAGGTCGACCTCTCGGTCGCCACCGGTCGGGTCAACGGCGACGAGTCTCTCTCTGGCGAGTGGGTCACCGTGATTCCCGACGCGGTCAGCCAACGGGCCGGTGGCACCGAGCCGATGCTTCGCCGAGGTCAGGAACGCTACGGGATTTACTGCGCTCCGTGCCACGGACTGACCGGAGCGGGCGACGGCATGGTGGCGCGCCGCGCCATGCAGGTTGGGGCTTCGTCCCTCGCGCCTCCGACCTTCCACGAAGACCGGCTTCGCGGCATTCCCGATGGGCAGGTGTTCGCCACCATCACCAACGGCATTCGGAACATGCCGTCGTACGCCCACTCCATCCCGGTCGACGACCGGTGGGCGATCGTCGGCTATCTGCGCGCCCTCCAGCTTTCTCAGCAGTCGGCGGCGCAAGCCATGAACACGCAGGTGAACCCGTGAGCGAGGAAAAGAAAGCGACTCCCGCCGATCCGTATCGCATCCGCCCTGGCACCGCCGCGGACCGGCTTTGGCAGCTGTCCGCGCTCCTTGGGGCGGTGGGCGTCGCGCTTTCGGCGTTCGGCTACATGAACGACCCGCATCGCTTTGCCTTTTCGTACCTGACGGCGTTCTTCGTGTTCCTCACGATCGCGCTCGGGTCGATCTTCTACGTCTTCACCCAGCACCTGACCGGCGCCGCGTGGGGAGTCACCGCGCGGCGTACCGCCGAGGTATTCGGGATGGGAATCCCGATCTTCGCTCTCCTCTTCGTTCCCATCGCGATGTCCTTTGACCATCTCTACGAGTGGGCGAGCCACGGGGACCATGGCGGCGGACACGGAGAGGAGCACGGGGATGGCCACGGCGATGAGCACAGCGCGGCGGACCTCCTGGGAGCAAGTGTCGCCCATGCCCAGGACGGCGCCGATGATCACGGCGGAGACGACGGCGAGCACGGGGATGAGCACGGAGCTCATCACACGCCTCAGCACGCCCTTCACGCGGAGCTGCTCGAGCACAAGCACGGCTGGCTGAACACCAACCGAGTGCTCGGCTTCGCGGTGATCTACTTCGTCATCTGGACCCTGCTCGCGTTCTTCTACTTCCGCCACTCGACACTTCAGGACCGGAGCAAGGACCTCAAGCACACTGTTTGGATGCAGCGCGCGGCGCCGATGGCCGGGGTGTTCTTTGGGCTCTCGTTGACCTTTGCGGGGCTCGATTGGGTCATGTCACTCGAGCCCACCTGGTACTCCACGATCTACGGGGTGTACCTCTTCGCCGGCTCCGCGGTCGCCGGCTACGCGGTAATCATCGTGACCACCCTGTTCCTGCGGTCGAAGGGACTCCTCGGAAGTGCCGTGAACACGGAGCACTACCATGACCTCGGAAAGATGACCTTTGGTTTCGTCGTCTTCTGGGCCTACATCGGATTTAGCCAGATGATGCTCATTTGGTACGCCAATATTCCCGAGGAGACGGTCTACTACCACTACCGATGGCACGCCGACGGATGGCGCGGAGTCAGCATGCTCCTCATCTTCGGCCACTTCGCGATTCCGTTCGTGTTCCTGATGTCGCGCAAAGTCAAACGGCGGCTCCACTTGCTCGGCTTCGGATGTGTGTGGCTCCTCGTCATGCACGTGGTCGACCTCTACTGGTTTGTGATGCCGAACTACGAGCGCGGGCAGCTGGTCCTTCACTGGATGGACATCGCTTGCCTGCTTGCGGTCGGCGGCATCTATCTGACGGTGGTGTTCCAGATCATGCGCCGTTACCCGTTGATTCCGATCGGTGACCCACGCCTCGACCGAGCGCTTGGGCACATCAACCACTGAGACTGACCACTCGTCGACAGCTGCACCGAGATCATCCACCAAGAGAATCTGCATGGGATACGAAAAGACCGAACCCCGCACCAATCTGATTCTGGTCATTGCGGTTCTGACGACCATCTCGTTGGCCGCGCTTCAGCCGCTGTTCAGCTCCTACTTTGACAGCGTGACCCAGGCTCAGATCAACGAAGTCCAGGTGGAAAACAACGACTACTACTCCGAGTGGAATGATCGAGAGAACGGCATTCGCGTCCAGCATGAACGGGCGCTTGCGGAAGGGCCGGTGCCCATCGACACCGCGATTGCGCGGTTGAGCGAGAACAGTCGCACGCAGATCCCCCTCCTTGCGCCTCAGCCGTCCGATGATCTGCAGGCGGTGGCCGGGTGGCTTCATCACCCGGACTACGAGGCCGCGCCCACTCCCGCCCCTCCCACTCCGCCGGAGCCCACGGAAGAAGAAGGCTCGGACGGGGAAGAGTCTGCCACTCTGGAGGATGGCGAGACCGAAGAAGCGGCTGGCGAAGAGGCGGGTGGCGAAGAAGCGGAAGCTCCGACCGAAGAAGCTCCGGAAGAGGGCGAAGCCCCGGCAGACGTCCCGACTCCAGACCCGACGGAGGCGCCCGCATCCCCATGAGCCGCGTCGCGCGTGTAGAGAGCCGGTGGGAGCGTGGTGCCCGTCCACGGGTAGGGGTCGCCTTCGCGACCATGCTCACCGGACTCGCGGTTCTCAGTCTCGCGGCGCCGTCGAGCGTCGTGGGACAGCGGGTACCCACCCGCGGAGACGCTACCGAGCGGCACGCGCCGGCGCTCAACTATGTGAAGGTGAACGAAGCCTTGGGTGAAGCGTTGCCTCTCGACACCGAACTCGTCGATCATCGGGGTCGGAATGTGAGCCTGCGGGACTTCTTCGACGGCGAGAAACCGGTGCTCCTGAACTTCGCCTACCACACCTGTCCGGTGGTGTGTGACGCGGTACTCAACGCGACCGTCGAAACCATGGGCCAGATCGACTGGACGGCGGGCGAGGACTACCAGTTCGTCAGCATCAGCATCGATCCCCGCGACTCGCCGGAATCCGCCACCGACACTCGAGCGACGCTCCTCGAACGATATGGGCGCGACGGTTCCGACGGGTTTCATTTTCTCACCGGCGAGGACGAGGACGTTCGCGCGATCGCCGACGCGGTGGGCTTCGAATATGTCTGGGTGAGTGGACAGGAAGAGTTTGCTCATCCCGCGGCGATCATGCTTGTGACCCCTGACGGCAAGATGGCCCGATATCTTTACGGAATCGCCTACAGCTCCTCCGATCTCCGCTTTGGGCTGTACGAGGCTTCCCAGGGGCGGAGTCTCAATACCGTGGAGCAGGTGCTTATCTACTGCTACCGATACGACGAGTCGGCGGGCAAGTACCAAGTGATGGCGATGCGGGTGATGCAGGTGGGCGGAGTCATCACCGCGACCCTACTCTTGGGTCTCCTAGGAATGTTTTGGGTTCGAGAGTTTCGGCGGCGGCGCAACCGTGAACTGGCCGCCGCGAACGGAGTGTTCGAAGACGACCCTTCCGGGTCGGACACCACGGGCGCGACGAGCGCTCAGGAAGTACAAGCGACATGAATCGGATTCGACGAATCATCCACGCGGTCACTGGGGCCATCGGGCTGGCCGTCGTCCTCGGGAGCTGCGGCAACCCCGACGGCACGATCCAAATGCCGAAGCAGAGCTCGACGCTCGCGGCCGACGTGGACGCGCTCTACTACTTCATTTTCTGGATTAGCGTGGTCTCCTTCGTGCTGATCATCGGCTTCATGCTGTACTTTTCGTACAAATATCGCCGCCGACCGGGTCACAAGGCCGTTCCCACCGGCCACCATACGCTGCTCGAGATCTTCTGGACCTTCTCTCCCCTTATCCTTCTGGCGGTGATGTTCCACTGGGGGTTCGAGGGGTACGTCAAAGGGGTGGTTGCGCCCTCGAATGCGGTGGAAGTGGGCCTTTACGGCTCGCAGTGGAAATGGACCTACGAGCACAGCAACGGTGGAACTGACAACTATAACCTCGTCGTCCCGGTGGGCACTCCGGTGGAGCTCATCATGAGCTCAGAGGATGTCATTCACTCCTACTTTGTTCCGGACTTCCGGGTGAAGCGCGACGTCGTTCCTGGAATGTACACCACGCTGTGGTTCGAAGCGCCCGACCGCACCTACCCACAGGAGGTGGGGGAAGATCCCGCGGCGTCGCTCGAGTCGTGCGATCTTTCGGCACCCGACGCGTGCCCGCAGGGCACTTCGTGCCGGCGCAATCTCGATCCGAGCCTCGGAGAGAACACGATTCGAGGCACGTTCTGCTACCCCGCCCACCAGGTTTTCTGCACCGAGTACTGCGGAGCGCCAGAAGGAGCCGAGGGGAACGCTGGCCACTCCGCGATGAACGGTGCGGTGCATGTGGTGACCCAGGCGGAGTACGAAGTCTACCTCGCGAGCCTTCTCGGAATCCCCGATGAGTGCAAGGGAACCGAGGACGAGACGGAGCAGCAGGAATGCTGGGGCGAGCTCCTCTATGCGTCGAACCAGTGCAACGCTTGCCACAGCGTCAACGGGGCCACGATCGCGGGGCCAACGTTCGCCGGCCTCTGGGGCCGGGTCGAGCGGATGCAGAGCGGCGCCGAAGTCGAAGTGATGGGCGAAGAGGGGATCGAGTATCTCCGCGAGTCGATCATGCAGCCTCAAGCTCAGCTGGTGGCCCAGCACCCCGACGGTACGCCGATCGCCGCTCAGATGCCGGCGAATCCGCGTACCCTGGGGCAGGTCGACGCCATCATCGCCTACATCCAAAGCCTTGCCGATGCCGGGGAGGAGGGCTGAGGATGAGCCGAGTTCAAACATTCACCTCCAGCAGCAAGGAAACGACAGATGAGTGTTGAAGCCCCCGCCGGAGTCGCTCCGGCCGGAGAACACGATCACCACGGCCACGACGTGGACTACCTCAAGGCCAAGTCCGGCATCATGAGCTGGCTGATCACGGTGGACCACAAGCGAATCGGAGTCATGTACCTGATTTCGGTATTCGCGGCGTTCCTTCTCGGCGGAGTGTTCGCCCTCCTTGTCCGGACCGAGCTCCTGACTCCGGGCAAGACCATCATGGACGCCGCCAGCTACAACCAGGCGTTCACCCTCCACGGGGCGATCATGGTGTTCTTGTTCATCATCCCGTCGATCCCCGCGGCGCTGGGCAACTTCTTTCTGCCCATCATGCTCGGCACGAAGGACGTGGCATTTCCTCGACTGAACCTGGCGAGCTTCTACATCTACGTGCTCGGCGCGATCATGGCGCTGGTCGCGATCATCGGGGGCAAGGTCGACACCGGCTGGACCTTCTACACCCCGTATTCCACCGCCGTTGCCGACAACACCGGCACGCTCTGGATGCTCACCGCGGTGTTTGTCCTTGGGTTCTCCTCGATTCTCACCGGCGTGAACTTTGTGGCAACGGTCCACAAGATGCGCGCTCCCGGACTCCACTGGACGCGGCTGCCGCTTTTTGTGTGGGGCATCTACGCGACCGCGGTCATCCAGGTCCTCGCCACTCCGGTGCTCGCCATCACGCTGCTTCTCACGTTCATGGAGAAGGCGGTCGGCGTAGGCATCTTCGATCCCTCCAAGGGCGGTGATCCGGTGCTCTTCCAGCACTTCTTCTGGTTCTACTCGCACCCGGCGGTCTACATCATGATCCTCCCGGGGATGGCGGTGGTGAACGAGGTCATCGCGACCTTCTCGCGCCGGAAGATCTTCGGTTATATGTTCGTTGCCATGAGCTCGGTGGCGCTCGCGCTCCTCGGCTTCCTCGTTTGGGGTCACCACTTGTTTTCATCTGGGATGAGCGAGTTCGCCACGATGGTGTTCTCCGCGCTCACCTTCCTGGTGGCGATTCCTTCGGGCGTGAAGGTCTTCAACTGGATCGCGACCCTGTACAAGGGCGAGGTATGGCTCGCCTCCCCGATGCTCTATGGCCTGGCGTTTATCGCGCTCTTTAGCATCGGCGGGCTGACCGGGCTCTTCCTCGGGGTCCTCTCGGTCGACATCTACCTCCACGACACCTACTTCGTGGTGGCGCATTTCCACTACGTCATGGTCGGGGGTACGGTGATCGGCTTTCTCGCCGGTCTCCACTACTGGTGGCCTAAGATGACCGGGAAGCTCTACAGCGAAAACCTTGCCCGCTGGTCGTTCGGGTTCATCTTCGTTGGATTCAACATGACCTTCATGAGCCAGTTCATCCTCGGCTCGCAGGGCATGCCCCGTCGCTACTACGACTACCTCGACCAGTACCAAGGCCTCCACGGCTTTTCGTCAGTCGGCTCCTATGTGCTGGGCTTCGGGTTTCTCATCATGACCTACATGTTCATGAAGTCCCTCCGCAGTGGCGAAAAAGCGCCGGCGAACCCCTGGGGGTCGGCGGGCTACGAATGGAACACCGCGACGCCTCCGGTGGAGCACAATTTCGTCAAACAACCCGTGATGACCCGTGGTCCGTACGACTATCATCTAGCCACCGAAGAAGAACTCTTCGACGGCTTCCGCGAGGAAGGCGAAGGAGCAGCCCACGGCTGAGGAACTATGGCAGAACAGGCACATGCGGCCGCGGGGAGTTCGGCACTGGCCGGCCCCGACCATCTCGCGCACCACTTTGATACCCGAGCTCAGCAGTTCGACACTGCCAAGCTCGGGATGTGGCTTTTTCTAGCGCAGGAGATCCTCTTCTTTTCGGGGCTCTTCGTGGCCTACGGCATCTATCGGAGCTGGGCTCCCGACGCATTTAGCGCCGGCTCTCATCTTCTCGATAAGAACATGGGCGCGCTCAACACCGTCGTTCTCCTCTTCAGCTCGCTCACCGCGGCCCTTGCGGTCCGGTCTTGCCAGCTCGGAAAGAAGAACGAGACGACGCGCTGGCTGATCATCACGATCCTTTGCGCCTGCGCTTTCATGGTCGTGAAGTACTTCGAGTACTCCCACAAGTTCCACGTGGGGTACCTGCCCGGAGACAACTTCGTACCCACGGAATTTCCGCCCGGCATCGAGTCGGTGCCCGCGGAGACGGGCTCGTTCTTTGGCGTGTATTTCATGATGACCGGCGTGCACGGCCTTCACGTGCTCATCGGCATCGGCGTCCTCATCTGGCTCACCATCAAGAATCACCGGGGTGCCTTCGGGCCTCGGTACTTCACCCCGATCGACCTCGCGGCGCTCTACTGGCACTTGGTCGACCTTGTGTGGATCTTCCTCTTCCCTCTTCTTTATCTGATCGACTGAGGACAGGATGGCCAAGCACTCTGAAAAAGGGCACTCCAAAAAAGGGCACGCGGCAAAAGGACACGCGGCAACGGATGACGGCGAAGTCCATGCCCATATCTCATCGATTCGCTTCTATGGGCTCGTCTTCGCGGCGCTCATCGTACTCACGTTCATCACGTACGCGCTCTCCTGGATCAGCCTCGGCTCACTCAACCTGACCCTCGCGATCGTGATCGCGATGATCAAGTCATCGCTGGTCGTGCTTTATTTCATGCACCTTCGCTGGGACTCCAAGTTCAACGCGTTTGTGTTCGTCGGTTCGCTGCTCTTTATGGCGGTGTTCGTTCTTTACACGATGAACGACACCGCGGTTCGGGGACGCATCGACTACGACCGGGCCAAGGACGACCGCGGACGCTACAGCGCGACGCTCGGGGGCTTTGCCGCCGGCAGCAAGTCGTTCCCGGTCGGCATGCGCATCTACCCGGTCGGGGTGACGCCACCCGCGGATGACACCGAATAGCTACCGCTCCGCTCGATTGTCGAAGCAATGGCTGTTCGCCCTGGCCATCGCCGCCGCGTTCGGTTGTGACGACTGTTTGAAGCAGGTCCCGGCGGAGAATGTGGAGCTCCTGCCGTACCCGGAGTGCGAACCCGGCAGCGGCATCGATGGGCCGAGCGCGCTGGGTGCGGGGGAGCTCCGCGCGGGACCTTCGTCCTCCGACCAGAATGTCGTCGAGCGCTTCCACTACGAAATCCGCGACTGCCACCGGGTGATGACCGTGCGTCAGGAGTGGCCTCGGGGCACTTCGGATATCGAAGTGATCTACGACGCGGAGGGCACCCTGCTTCGGGCGTGGAAACGCACCACGTCCCCGCTCGACGACAACCCCGAAGAGCAGGCCGATATCCGGCGCTACGAGCTTCGCACCGAGCAACCGACGATGACGATCCGCTTTCCCGACGGCCGCGTTGAGCATCGGATCCTCCGAGGGTCGAGGCCCACCGCAGCGATCGGGCCAGGCCGGGGCATGCTGACCGCGTGGATTCAACGGGCCGACCTGGACGTCGGGGAGCGGAGCCGAGAAGAGGTGCTCGATTTTCGTTCGCTCGGGCTCGAGCGAATCCTTCCTGTGGCGCTCGTCCGAAATCCCGACCGTGAAGAGCCGGACCTTGGACGGGTGCGGGTCTACACCGTGTATGGGCGCGAGTCGGTGTTTACCGATGAAAACAATGTCGTGATCGGAGACCTCGCGGGCATCCGTCCATTTCACGTCGTCGCGGGAGAGCCACCCCGACCGATTCCCGTCTACGGCGAGCCCGACCCAGTCCACACGCCGTAGGCTCTGCTCTCCACGCGTGGCCTTCCCGTTGGAACGCTCGCCCGCGTGCCGGCGCACCGGACGGTGCTATCGATCCTTCTGATAGTTGAAGAGCGGCTCCCAAATGGGCTGCCGATTGTCTTCCGTGGTGCCCCGTCGCCCGTCTCGGGACGCAAGCCATAGACCGGCAAGCCGCGCGGTGACGGCGAGGAGCAACCCGAAGATCACATCGATCCCCCAGTGCCAGCGGAGGAACATCGTGGCGATGATGATGTTCGCGGTGAAGAACGCCAGTACCGGCCAGAGGTACCGATACACCGGGAACTTCCGATTGCCGAACGCGTAGAGCGTAAAGAAGGTCGGATATGCGGTGTGGAGCGACGGGAAGATATCCATCATCGCGCCTCCGCTGTGGACGGTGGCGATCACACTGTCCCACCAAAAGCCGCCGTTGACCGGTTCGGCGAACTCGAGGTACGCGAACGGTCCATACCCCGGCACCAAAGTGTAGCCGATGTGGCCGAGTGCGCAGACGGTGAGCGCTCCTCCCAGAAGTTCGATCGGTCGCTTGCCTCGATCGAAGAACATCGTCGGGATCAGCAGCACCCCCATCATGTAGAAGTAGCTGTAGTAGAAAAACGCAAACCACTCGACGGTGTGGAGGTCGTTGAACTGGGCGAGCCACACCGAAGGAGTGACGACGAAAATCGCCTGGTCGATCGCCAAGAGCTCACCGTCAAGCAGCGGCTGCTGGAGCGACGGGACGAGCCATCGCATGAGAAAGTACGAGCTCAGCATCGAGCCAAACCCGCCAACCCGATAAATGATGGCGCGGGTCTTTCCCTTGGGAAGGAGCTCGCCGCGAACCACGGCAATCGTGCTCAGTGCTACGGTGAAGAGAAAGAGCGACACCCGACGAGCGATCTGGGCGTCATCGCTATCCGGTGCAGAGAACGCACGGAGAAGGAGGTAACTCTGGTACGCGATGATCGCGTAGTCCTGCACCGACATGTTGTGCCAAAGCGCAGCCAACGCGCCGGTGCGCGTCGCGGACCGAGCTTCGGAGTTGGATAGGCTCTTGGGGTCGGGTTTCACAGCAAGCTCACGCGGCGTGCACGGGTAGGGAGACGTGCTAGCGTCTTTTCTACGCCGACACGCAGTTGTTGCTTCCACAGCTTACCCCGCACCGGCCGACCGGCCAGTATTATTTTCGTCCGCATGGCCGAAAGTTGGAAGAGGCGCAACGCCACGGCTCTTCTTCGACCCGCTCGGAGCCGAATTATTCTTTGGTTTTCGTGGGGTACAGCGTTCGAAGGAGCGCTAGCGCCACCCCGCCGACCGCCACCGCCCACCACAACGTCGCAAGACGCGTGAGCAACGTCGCGGCCTGGGGGTGACCGAGGCGGGGATGACCGGCCTCCTCTTGGCGCTCGGTGATATGTCCGAGTCCGTCGCCACGGCCGCGACGTTGCTCACGCGTCTTGCGACGTTGTGGTGGGCGGTGGCGGTCGGCGGG
>JBCCZL010000033.1:0-29303 GCA_039187775.1 Myxococcota bacterium | reverse complement strand
AAGAGGGGGAACCAAATTATGTCGCCCTGGTGCTCGTTCGTAAGGAGCGAGATCGTGAGCGACGCACCCCACATGAAGAACGCAAATCCGGCGGTGATGGTTCCGCCGATTAGCGGTTTGGGGTGGTCGGGTTCTGCCACTCTGGAGCATACGCTTGCGGTGCGAACGTATTCCCGGAGCGAGCGGTTGAGGTAGGTGATGTCGATGTGCTTCCGCGTTGCGGCCCGGCTCGATGGATCAGGACGAGCAGCTCATGTGCGAGATGCCGCCCGTTCCGAAGGCGCTCGGAGGCTTGAGCGCGTAGAAGCGGCTCGCCGCGTCATCTCCTCCGTACGGATCTGTCATGACCGATTGCAATGTGCGGACGGCACCGTAGTCGCCACTTGCCGCCTGCTCGTACGCGGGCACGAGCTGCCACTCCCGCAGGATGAACCTCGGGTTCACCGCCTTCATCCGTGCGGCGATCGATTCCTCCGTGCGTTCCCCGGTGTCGTGGCGCAGGGCGGTGCGCCAGTCGTCGAGCCACGCGCTCCATGCGGATTCGTCGACCGAGGAGCTCTCTCCGGGATCGAGGGTCGGATAGAAGCTCGTTCGCAATGGCTCGAGAGTGTCGGGAAGCTCGGAGAGCTCGCGGAAGAACATGGTGTAGTCGACCTGCGTTTGTTGCATGAGGACAAACAGTCGTCGCACCAACTCGGCGTTGGGGGAGGCCAGTCCCAGCTTGGCGGCCCACATCCGATGGAGCCCGTCCGCCATGGCGTCGGGAAAGCCTCGGCGAATCTCATCCAGCTCCGCGAGCTCGGCCTTCTCGAAGCCCGACCACGTCCGCAACGACGTCCAAAACATGTGGAAGTTCCGCTGTGCGGCCTCCGGCTGGTTGAAGAACGAGAAGTGCTTTCCGCCTCCGGTCCACGGTTGGTACTCCGGATCGAAGAGCTCCATGAATCCAAAGGGCCCGTAGTCGAGGGTGAATCCGCCGAGCGCGCAGTTGTCGCTGTTGAAGTTGCCCTGGCAGTACCCGACTCGGAGCCAGTCTGCGATCAGGGAGACCAGTCGCGCCCGGAAGGTTCGTGCGAGCTGAACCAGCTGTTCACCGAGCTCGAGCTCCGCAGGGATCTCGGGTCGATACTCACGATCGAGGATGTGTTTCAGCATCATCTCGAGCTCCTCCATGGCGGTGGAGTGCTCTTGCTTGCGCGCACGCCGGGCAAAGAGCTCGAGCTGACCCACTCGGAGGAACGACGGTGCCACGCGGGTGGAGATCGCTACCGGGTCTGAGACCCATCGGTCGGGCTCGAAGGACGAGGAGTTCTCTGAATACCAGGGGCGCTGGACTTTCTCGGAGCGGGACACGAACAGGCTGAGCGAGCGCGAGGTTTTTACCCCCAGCGCGTGCATGTGCTCCTGGGCGAGGAACTCCCGAACGCTGGACCGCAAGACGGCGCGGCCGTCGCCGCCGCGACAGTACGGAGTGCGTCCTGCTCCCTTGAGCTGCATCTCCCAACGTTGCCCGCGGAACTGACCTTCCAAGACCGATAACGCGCGGCCATCTCCATAGCCGTTGCCGGTCCCGAACGGGCATTGCTGATAGTACTCGCGTCCATAGATGGAGAGCGCATAGCCGGTGGCCCAGCCCTGCCGTCGCAACGGCTCGGGGGCGGTGCTCAGATCGCCCGAGAAGAAGCGCATGAAGTCTTGGTCATGGGCGAGGTCATCGGAAAAGCCAAGCTCGGCGAAGAGGGGAGGACTGTGCGCGATGTACTCCGGTTCGCCGATGGGCGTCGGCTTGA
Source organism: Myxococcota bacterium (assembly GCA_039187775.1). Classification (GTDB taxonomy): domain Bacteria; phylum Myxococcota_A; class Polyangia; order Polyangiales; family JBCCZL01; genus JBCCZL01. Next base: position 27,513 of record JBCCZL010000033.1, on the reverse strand, counting down.
CCGGGACGTAGTGGCCCGAGAAGACCTGTCGGGGTTCGTGGTCCTCTCCCGTGTCTGTCGACGCCGGGTCCGCGTTCAGGGTGTCGAGCAGGGAGTAGTCGGCCTGCTCGGCGACGTCCTTCAGCGACGAGCTGAGCGGAGGGGCCGTGTCTTGAGGGGCTGTGGTGTCCAAAGGTGCAGTATTCGGAAGGGCCGTGTCTTGAGGGGCCGTGTCTTGAGGGGCCGCGTCTTGAGAGGAGATGGCGGGGGGACTGGTCATGGTCTTCCGATCATGGAGCGCCGAGCTCGGCTCGGTAGTGCGTCCGTGCGGCGGAGCTCACAGCATGGCGTCGGAAGGGTAGCGGATCTACCAGGCGCCGCGCCGCTCGCGCACGAGTGCGCTGCTTCCACATCGACTGAACCTTCGCGAATGAGAGGTCGAGCGAAGCGGCGGGGGGGCCGCGGGATTTCGGCTAGCCGGCGAGGGCGACCGCGAGGGTGTCGGTGTCGTAGTGCTCGACGAAGCGGGCCACCCGACCCTCGCGTACCGTAAACTCGTGAACCCACGCGCTCTCCACCACCCGCTGGGTCTGGCGGGTGCGGAGGCGTTCATGGCCGATCACGAGGACGCGATCGGGCTCGTCGGTGACGAAACGACGCGGTTCATACGCCTCGATCTCCACCGCCTCGCCCAAGGTGGTCATCATCTCACCGAACCCCTCCTTGCCGCGCCAGGTGCCGGCCCAGGGAATGTGTCGGCGGCTGCCGGGCGCGACGGCTTCGACGTCGTCGGTGAGCGTGGCGAAGAACGCCTCCATATCCCCGGCGGCGATGCGGGCGTAGAAGGCCTGGACGGTCTCGAGGGGGGCTTGGCTCATCGGTCGTTCCTCCGTTCGCGAGGAAAGATAGGTCGGCCGGCGCGGGACGGAAATGCACAAGTATTCACAAGATGTGTGCAAAGATTCACAGCATGAATTGGAGCGATCTTGTCTACGCGGTGGCCCTGGGCCACGAGGGCACGCTGTCGGCGGCAGCCCGCGCACTGCGCGTGGATCACGCAACCGTCTCGCGCCGGGTGGCTCGCCTCGAAGAGGAGCTCGGGGTGTCGCTGTTCGACAAGACCCCGGATGGCTACCGAGCCACGTCCGCCGGACGCGTGCTGCTGGAGGCCGGACGCGACGTGGAGACGCGTCTCGCAACGATGCGCCTCGACCTCGAACCCCACGCGGCGTTGACGTCGGGTCCGGTCCGGATCACGGCTCTCGAGACCTTCTTCTCGGTGGTTCTCGAGCCCCGGCTTCCGGAGTTCCGCGACCGCTTCCCAGACATCGAGCTCACCCTCGACGACAGCGCCACGTACCGCGATCTGTCGCGCAAGGAGGCGGAGATCGCGGTGCGCAGCCCCAAACCGAAGCAGCCCAACCTGATCTGCCGTCGCGCGTTCAAGGTGGCATGCGCGCTCTACGCGTCGCGAGCTTACGTCGAACGCTTCGGCCTGCCGCGTCCTCTCGCGGACACCCGCGGCCACTTCGTGGTGCGCTACGCGAAAGAGCTCGCCTGGGTCCCCGAGGAGAAGTGGATCGACAAGAACCTTCGCGGGTTCCGCGCCCCGGCGCGGGCGTGCTCGATGGGACAGATGCGGGAGCTCGTGAGCGCCGGAGTCGGCTTCGGGTTCATCGAATGCCTCAGCGGTGACCGCGACCCCAACCTCCTCCGGGTTCCGGATTCTCCGGTGACTCGCTACACGTATTGGTTGGTCGTGCACGAGGAGGCGCACAAGGCTCCCCGGGTCCAGGCAACACTCCAGTTTCTGGTCGAGCTCTGCCGCGAGTTCGGCCCCGCCTACCAGGGTCAGCCGCTCTAGCCACGGCCGCTACGGTCTCGAGCGATCCCGGGGCTCGCCGGGGATGCCGACGCATCGTTGAAAATGACATGGTAACCGGTCTCCTCGACTGAGCACGCGCCTGTGGTGCGAACGTGTCCGGGGGAGCGGAGCTGGGGTACACTGAGACGATGCCGCTCCGTGTTACCATCGTTTCATCGGGGCTGGCTGGCCTGATGGCGCTGGGGTGTTCGGGCGATGTGTCCGATGGCGTTCAGCCGCGGGACGGCGACGCCGGCACTCAAGATGCCGATGGCGTGCGGGACGGCGGAGATGGCGGGACCGGTCGCGATGGCGGGGACGGAGGTCTCCCTGACGGGTCGTGTGCGGTGGGTCAGTCGACGACGATCGCGGCGTCCGACTTTGCGGTGATGACCGGCGAGTTGGAGGGCGACACCGGAGGCCTAGGCTTCGACACGCTCCGTGCGCTTCCCGGCGAGCCGCTCGATGCGACGGTGATGGTTTCGGGCACCGACGGGCCTGGAGCCTACATGCTTCAGCTCCTCTACCATGACGAAAGCGACGGCCCCGGCACTGCGCAGGTCACCGTCGGAGACGTCGAGGTCGCTGCCCGGACGCTCGATCAAGATCCCGGCGGCGATGCGCCGACCGCGGACAATCTCGTGTCCTGGGACATCGCGGATATCAATCTTCGCCCCAACGACGTGCTTCGGATTACCGCGCAGCACCAGAACGGGGAGGGGCTTCGACTGCGGAGCGTGGTGCTCACCTGCATCGGCGCCGTCGATCCCGCGAACCTCCCCGACTCCGACGGCATGATGATGAACCTCGGCAAGACGGTGAGCCATTACACGGTCGAGGTCAGCGCCGCCGAACGGGTGCGAGGCTTTGGTCGTGCCGGCCTCGATGATTCGACGGCCAATGCCCACATCTATCGGGTGACGTCGCTCGCGAGCGAGAACCGGGTCGGAACGCTGCGCCACGCGGTGACCGACGGAACTGCCGCACCCACCGGTGAGACTGCGGGGACACGGATCGTCGTGTTCGATGTGGCGGGGGTGACCGAGGGCCGGGTTCAGGCGACCCGTCCCCGCACCTACGTCGCAGGTCAGACGGCTCCCGGTCACGTCGTGGTCGTCGGCGGAGCATTCGATATTCGCGCCAGTCATTTCGTCGTGCGCCACGTCTCGGTGGTGTACGGGAGTCCGGAGAGTCAGTCCGCTTCCGACCGAGGGGACGGGTTCAGCGTGGTTTCTGGTTTCGACGGTTCCGCGGAGTATCGCGACGTCTGGGTGGATCAGTACCTCGCGGCCGCGACGACCGATGAAGCGGTCAACACGTTCTCCAACGGCGTCGCGGAAACCAACGACGTCTACTTCACCAACGGGGTAGTGATCGAGGCGTATCGAGCGCCGAACACCAACGGCGTTTGGTCCAACTTTCATGAAGCCAACCACAACCTCGGGATCTTTCTCGGACAACGGACCAACCGATACCTGGTCGCCAACAACGTCATCGCGGGCATGCGCTTCCGCTCTCCTCAGGCGAAGATGGCCACCCGAGGGGTAGTCGTGGGCAACTTCATTCACGACTTTCAACCGCGCGGATCCGACCTTCAGCCCGCTCCGATCCAGCTCTCGACCACCGACGATGTGGGAGATACGTCGGGGTTTCCCGGCGGTCGCGATGTGGCGATGACGGCGGTCGGAAACTACGCCGAACCGGGGAGTCAGACGAGGGACGGAGGATCCACGATCTCCGGTGCCATCGCCGAGCGGAGGGCCAATCGGGAGGCTGGCTCCAGTGTTCGTTTCTTTGGTGCTGGGTTGAACCGTTTCGATCGCACGGTGGCCGGTGTGATTTCCGGTGGGAATGCGCTGGGGCCGAATGGAGAAGACATCGTGCCCCAGGACATCGACGGCTACGACTACATCGACGCGCCCGACCTCTGGTCCGACGTTCAACCCACGCATCCTGGGGACGCGCGGGCATGGTGCCTCGACCACGCGGGGCCTCGGCCCAACGAGCGGCATGCGCTCTTGCAGCGAACGCTCGGGCTCCTCGAAGCGCAAGCCGGCAATTCGTGGATCGATGAGGCTCGCGTTCCGCTCTATCGCGATACACCGGCGGATCCCGACGACATGTTTCCAAGCGCGGGGCCCACGCCGTGGTCTCCGCCCGCGGATCCGTTCACGGAAGCGGACAACGGGTTCACGAACATCGAAAACACCCTCAACGAGCTATCCGACTCGATCGGAGGAACGCCCTTCGGCAATGTCGACCGACCGGTGACCACCCCGACGGGCGGTCGCCTGCGGATCGCTCGTGACGGGACAGTCGAGTGGCAGGCTCCCAGCGGAAGCACGACGCCGGTGGAGCTTCGAATCGTCTTCGCGGACGGATCGACAGAGACCCGCATCCTCCGCTGACCGGGCCGAGGCTCGACGGCCTTGCCCAAAACGTCCCGACTCGCGGCCGAAGGCACGGCCGAGTTCCATCGATTCTCGTGATTTTCCGAGCTCACTCCATACAGACGCCCGCTTCGCAGAAGCCAATGCCGTCGCAGTCCCCGAGAAGACACGACTCGCCTTCGTTTCGCGCGATGCAGGTGTTGTTCGTGCATTCCTGAAAGCCACAGCAGTCGGCTTTGGTTTGGCAGTAGTCGCCGCCGCGCGCGCAGCACGCGGTCGGGCCCGCCGACGTTTGCGGTCGACACGCGAGGCCTCGTGCGCAGTCTGCGGTGTCCTCCGAGCATGCCGCTTGCTCGCGGAGCCCGGCCTGCACACAGCTGCCTACGACACAGATCAGTGCTCCACAGCACTCACCATCAAACGCACTGCCTGAGCCACTACACGGCGCGGCTTCGAGGCCACACACCGCGGTGCACGACCCCTCGTCAGAAATCGTCATGGAGCAGGACTCTCCTGGGCCTTCTGCCGGAACGCAGCCGGTCTGCGATTCGTCTGCACACCAAGTACATCCGTCTGTGGCCGCGCACATCCCACAGGTGTTGTGGTCGCCACACCGGTTGCAATCCGCGACCGGCGCCTGATCCGGGTTGTATTGCGTGGAGCAGTTGTCGACATCGTCGGGAACGCAGTCCTCGTCGAAGTCGCCTTCTCCAATGCCCACCGAATGAAATGCACGGAGAACCTGAGCGCAGTCGCGATGAGTCATGCCGTGCATGTTGCGGTCAGCGAAGTGCTTTGCGGCCCGCCAGAGCGCGATCCGCGCCCGCGGAAAGTCGGCACTCGGCGTGAGGTAGCGGGTGAGCGCGCGATACCAGATTTGCTCTCCCTTGGCCTGACCCACACCCCTGACGGTGTCTCGATTGGGGCCCAAGCCGCCGTGGATGGCGAGATAAGCCGCGTGATTGGTGATGTTCGCGTTGACGTGGACATACCCGTGGTCGTTGCATTCGCCCGGCATGGGCTCGCAGCGACCCAACTCGGTCGATGTCGGGACACCCACGATCGGAGCACCCCCCACCGCACCGATGCATTGGTAGCTCGTGCAAGATCCCGAGTCCGCGCAGGTGTCCCGATTTGGGCAAGTCGTGCCGCAGTCGGCGTCGCTGAGGCACTGCCGTGCGGTGGGACGGTCTTGTCGATAGTCTTCAAGGGTCGACGGAGGATTGCCGCGTCCCTCGCGCGGCTGGCGGAGGCTGCGCAGCACTCCCAGCGAAGAGCCCTCGCCGACGATCCACTTCATTGTGTCATCGGCAAATGCGGCGAACACATCGGCAAACGACTCGTTCAGCGCCCCCGGTGGGCCGACCGTTTCAAGGCGTGCACTATGGGCAACCACGCCATGGGTAAACTCGTGCGCAATGATGTCCCGGGTGGCCATGCCCTCGCCAAGGAGCATGCGGTCGACGCCATGAATCCAAGCGGCGGACGCGGTGGTCACACACGTCGGCCCCATGGTGGTGAGGTTGAGGGTGTTTCGGATGTTCGCCACCGCGTCGATGGTCCCGCCGCGGTCGTCGAAGCTATCGCGTCGATGGGTGGTCTGGAAATAGTCGTAGATCGCGCCGAGGTGGTCGTAGGCCGACTGCGCATCAAACGAGGTCTCTGCGCCATCGACCGCGCCGGCCTCCGTGAACGACAGCACGCTGTCGGAGTTGTTTCCTTCACAGTTAGTGGTGGTGTGTACGTGCCGGTTTCGAGCAGTCAAAACGTTGGATGAGGCGAACGCCAACACGTCGCCGGAGATCGCGTCGACGAAGCGCACCGGCTGATTCGCTTCATCGGATACGCTCACTCTCCACGCGAGGCGCGTCGGCGCTACGAAACCCAAAACGAGCCCCTCGTTTAGAAACACGAGGTCGGTGGCGGTGATGCGTCCACCCGGGTAACGGTCGATCACCGCAAGCTGCGCCGTGCCTTCGCTGACTTCCGGAACCGTGGACAGCTCGTCGAGATCGTCGGGCACCTGGGCGATCACCGCGGTGACGTGCCCCGCGCCGTCGACCTCGACGATCACACCCGCGCCGTAGACTTCGATACCTCTCTCTGTCCGATCATACTGCACGACGGCGTGGTGCTCATCGGGATCCCCCGGCGCGCCACGAATGACCTCGCGTACACTGACGTCGTCGACGTCGCTGAGCCCGAGGCCACGCCCGTACTCCGAAAGAAACCAACCTGCTTCGGCCTCGGGATCGGCGGGAACGGTCGAGGGAATCGGGATCCGCACGAATGCGCCCTGAAAACCACCCTCGGCAGTCCGTTCGATGTACGCCGGAGCCTCGGAGTCTTCGGCGAGACGACGATCGAGATCGATATTCTCTGTTGGTGCAGGTTCTGCCACACACCCCAAGAGACTGCACACCACCGCGGTTCTTCCGACCCAGCCCATGCCGACCTCAGCCGCAGGTTCCTGCGTTGCACGTGCTCGCGCCCACGCAGTCGCCAATCGCGCAGGACTGCCCGGTGGTTCGGCCGACGCATACGCCGCCGGAGCATTCCTGCATTCCACAGCAGTCGGCTTTGCTCGAGCATGGATCCCGGTCCCGGGCACAGCAGGTCGATGGCCCGTCGGCGCGACCCTGGGGGCGGCACGACAACCCATCGGCGCAGGGGGGCTCATCGGCGCCGCACGAAGCCTGCTCCCGGTTTCCCCGGGCCCGGCAACTTCCCACCACGCAGATCGCGTCGCCACAGCACTCGCCGTCGAACGCCGGCCCGCTCCCGCCGCATGGCGTTCCCAGGTTGCCGCACGCGGGAGCGCACATCGCGGGATCGCGCACCGCTTGACGGCACTCCTGCGAGCCTTCGCTCACGCAGGTGCCGTCGCAGTAGGTGCAGCCATTGGCCTGTGCGCACGTGGCACACGTCGTCAAGGACCCGCAGCCGCAGGCGTCCGCTTGGCCCTGACTTCGCGGGTTGTAGAAGTCTGGACAGTTGTCATCGTCATCCGGAAAGCAGTCCCGATCCCGGTCTCCGGTGCCCAGGCCCACGGCGTGCAGTGCGTTGACGACCGAACCGCAGTCGTTGAACGTGAATTCGCGCTCCCCTCGGAGAGCGAACCGAGTGACCGCCCGCCGGAGAGCAAATCGAAAATCATTAAAGTCCGCGCCGTAGGGCAGGAAGGGAATGGCGTGCCAAAACACCTGTTCTGCCTTCTTCACACCGATGCCCTGCACCTGCACCCCGGTCGGTCCTTCTCCCCCCTCGGTCATCAGGAAGGTCGCGTGATTGAGGATGCCCACGTTGACGTGGACCCCGCCCCGGTCGTCGCACCGGCCGGGCGCGGCGTGGCAGGTGCCCGGTCGGCCGTCGGCCGCTCCGCTGCACTCGAAGTCCGTGCAGAAGCGATCGGGATCACAGCCGTCCGCGGGACACGTGCTCCCACAATCGGCATCGGTCTGGCACGCTACCGCGGGAGGCGTGGGCAAGCTGAAGCGCACGTCGGTGTGGTAGGGCAGCCCGTGTCGGCTGGGGGTTCGCAGGTCGCGCACTGTCCCGCCGATGCTGTTTTCGCCGACCCGCCAGGGATCCGTTGTGTCGATGAATGCGGCGAACGCGTCGGAGATCGCTTCGTTGATGGCGCCCGGTTCTCCTATCGGAAGGAAGTCCGTCATCCCGTGGGTGTACTCGTGGGCCAGGATGTCCAGCGTGACGTAACCTTCGGCGAAATACACGCCCCCGGCGCGCTGGACCCAGCTCGCCCCGCTCCACGGATGGCATTCTTCCGCGCGAAACTTCCGCGTGTCGGTGACCAGGATCATGGGGGACCCTTGGCCATCGTGCCCGTTTCTTCCAAACTCCTGGAAGAAGTAGTCCCACACTCGCGCTCCGTGTTCGTAGGCAGCCCGCGAGTCGGAGGTCGCGGTCGTTCCTGGCACCGGCCCGGCTTCGTTGAACACCCGCGTGTGCGGCGCGAACAGCCCACCGCATTCACCGTTGACCGTCGAGACCTGGCGGTCGCGAAAGTCGATCCGATCGGTGGACGAAAAGCGAAGCAGGGCACCGGAGTGAGCGTCGACAAAGCGGACCGGATCCTCGGGAGCCGCAAGGTCTACGCGATACACGAGGCGCGTAGACGACTCGTAGCCCAGGAACAAGCCGGTGTTCAGGAGCATCAGCTCGCCATCGTGGACCGTCGCAGAGTCGTACGCGGCGCGAGCCGTGTCGTCGGCCTCCGCCGCGGTGATCGTAGGAGTGGTCGACACCTGATCGAGGTCGAAGGGAACCTTGGCAACGACAGTCCGCACTGTGGCCGGGGCCGTGATTTCGACCCGCACATCGGCACCGAACACCGGGACGCCATCTTCGACTCGCTCAAACACCACGATCGTCCCGTCGCCCAGGGTCTCCATCGTCTTCTGATGGCGGATGTCTTCCGGCTCCGAAACGTCCCATGCGGCGCCGAAGTTCAGGAGGAACCAGGTCGCCTGTTCCTCCGAGCTGACTCCCGCTTCGCTCGGAAGTTCCATCTCGCCGGCCGCTGAGCGTGGGTGGCCCTGCTCGTTCTCGACGAGATCGAAAGACTCGGAGAGCTCGGCCATGGGGTCTCGAGGACGCGACTCCCCTGCTGGATCCGCGGTCATGCACCCCGCCGCGGTGAGCGCCGTGAGCCCGAGCATGGACCCATGCAGGGAGCCGAGGTGACTCCCGCTTCGCCCGGCGCGAATGAAGTTCGCGCTCATCGGGCCACGATGCGGTAGCGGCGGTTTCGGTTCGGTCGGTCAAACGCTCGCACGTGGAAGGCGTACTTCCGCCACCGACCGTATTCAGTTGCTTCGGCATGGAACTTCGGGACCGTGCCAAACGGCCTCGCGAACCTGGTTTTGGCGGCAATGCCGTCGGAAGGAAAGTCGCCGCCTCCGATCCGGGGGATCGCCGCCGCGATCGGGAGCCTCGCGTTTCGTCGAAGCTTCCCGCTCGCAGTTCCGTCTCGTCGGTCGGTTTTGGGACCTCGGCCCACACCAGACACGTTCCGCATTCGGGTCTCCCGTACTTGCTCCTGCCGATGACTGTCGTCCCGGGATGGACGTCAGAGTCGTCCGCACTCCAGCTCAGCAAACTTCTGGATGCAGATTTCCTGACTTCGGATCGCCTTCGAAATCTCTGACGCGTGTGCGCCGTCGGCGTTCGCACCCCAGCACGTCTGCATGCCGCGGCGCGCGGTGATGCACCGGCTTCCGTTTCGAAGACGGTCTCGGATGTCGGTGCACGTGAGCCCTTCGGCGCGACAGCTCCGAGGTCGATACGAGCACTGAAGGGTCTTTTGGCCGACGTAATAGAGGTAGGTCGCGGCCGAGCACGCGAGGATATAGGTGACCCCTCGGTAGATGTACTCCGCAGCCCCGTTTCCAAGATCGGTCAGGCCTTCGAGGAGGAGTTCGATCGCGCCGCTCTCGCAGATCAGAGTCGCGCCGTGAAGCGCCAAGGCCGTGAGGTACCATGCCGCCGCGGTGGATGTGGCGAATGCACACAACGGCACTGCGACCGCCGCCGCGGCTCCGGCGGTTGCTGCGATCGCCACCCCGCCGGCGCCTGCACAGGCCGAAGCCGTGACTCCGGTGACCAGCGCGATTCCGGTGGCGGCCAATGCACCCTGCTCGAAGATGTCGCAGTGGAGGGCTCCCTCGTAGGTCACATCGTTTGGATTGTCGATGCTCATGAGGGGGCCGGGATCGACGCTGAAAAGCCCTCCCCCAAGATCCGCCGAACTCGTAGCTAGCGAGGTCAGCTCGTCGCAGTTGTGGTCAAGAAACGCCGCGGCCGACGTGGGGTCCTCGGCGCACGACAGCGCGTCGGCAACCAGGCCGCAGCTCAGGAAATGCTCGGAGACCGACGTGCAAAGCGCCGCATCGGTTTCGGGCGTGGTGGCAGTGCACCCGGCGCCAACAACCATGGTGAATGCTCCAAGCATCGCCTGTCGAACACGGGTGCGTCGAACACGCGGGTGTCGAACGCGGCTGCGTCGCTTACGAAAGCACGCAGTGAGTTGGGTCAGCGACTTCATGACCGCCACTACCGCAACTGCTGTGCCGCGGACAAGAACCCACACTTGACGAGCTGAGCACAGTACGTGTGCTTGATTGCGGTGCATGCCATGTTCCTCGTTGCGCATTTGCAAAACCCCCGCTAACGAACGCATCGGTTGCCGTTGCACACGCAGTCGAAGGTGCCGCAGGTTGCGCACGCCATTCCGTTGCGAACCGAGCAAGACATCGTGTCCATGAAGGTTCGCCCCGCGCCGCAGGTTCCACCGCCGCAAACGAGCTCGGTGCAGGTTCGCGCTCGCATGGCGCTCGTGCAGTCGACCGTCGTGCAGGGACCAAAGTCAGGGGGACAGTTCATGCCGCACACCGCGCCATCGGGGAGCCGCACATCGGATGGGCACTGCGCGGAGTCGCCGGGACACACTTCGGTTGGATTGCACGGATCGGTCGAGACGCGGCAGGCGCGCGCGGGGCCTTCGAAGGCGTCCGCTGGGCAGGCGTCGCTAGATCCGTCACACGCTTCCATCCGGTCGCAGGGTCCGGCGGTTGGCCGGCAGACGGTCCCCGACCTCTCCTTTTCATCGGGTGGACACTGAGGATCGACCCCGTCGCAGAGTTCTTCCACATCGCAGACTCCGGCCGAGGGCCGACACACCGTGGCCGCGGCGACCACTCCCGCGGCAACGCAGCTCGGCTGGCCACTTTCGCAGCGAATCACGCCCAATTCGCAAGCATTGCCGGTATCGCACGGGTCTCCGTCGACGCATGGACCTGCGTCGCCCGGCGGAATCGGCGCGTCCGGCGTGGAATCGGGACTCCCATCGACGGACCCGTCCGGTCGCATCGAGACGCAGTTTCCGTCGAGGCAAATCTGACCGACATTGCATTCTGCGTTGCGAACGCAAGCGCCCGTGGCGTTGACGCAGCGCCCCTCGACGCACGTCTCGCCGGTGCCGCACTCGGCGTTGCGAACGCACTCCGAGCTGGTTCGCTCGCAACGACCATCCATGCATGACTCGTCGGGCGAACAATCGACGTTGCTCGTGCACGAACTGCTTGGTTCCGCAGACGCACAGCCGCTCAGAGCCAAGATCGCCAGGACTAGCAGGCTGTTGCATCCCCCTTGATTTCCGCGAAGTGGTTTCCACATGGCCGTAGGACAGCACGCCGCACCATGGGCACCACTCGCATTCCCCTCGCGGGATTTCGTAGCTTCGAACACCGACTTCGCGGAGTGAACCGGTTGGCATGCCGGTATCGGAGGGCATTGGTCACGTGCGTGCGCGGCCAAGCTCACATTCGCGTTCGAAGACAGTGTTCTTTTTCTGTCTTACCGAAGCTCAGCTGGAGGAACAGCGCCCCTCATTGCAGAACAGGGCTCCGCAGCACTCCCGGCCAGTGAGGCACACTTCACCTTCCGTCTGACAGGCGCACGCGCCCATTTCACATTGCATTGCGCCGCAGCAGTCCGTGTTGAAGTCGCAGCCAAAGCCGTCACCAAGGCAACACTTGAGTTCCGAGACGCTTTCGAGCGCGGAACACACCGCGACGCCGCAGCACGAAACGCCGGCGGAGCCACAGGGTTCGCTCAGCCCAACGTCTCCGGGACCACAGGTCGCGCAGCTGCCAGCAATGCAGCTTCCCGGTACCCCACCCGTGCCGCAGCAATCGGCATCGGAGCTGCAGAGGGCACCGTCGCTGGAGCACCCACCGGGAGGCGTTCCCGCGTTGCACACGGCCGCGTCGGTAATGAAGCTGACGCACCCGTCTCCGGATGACGCGCAGCGGCCCTCGTTGGAGCAATACCCACACCCCGCCGCCGCCGCACACGCTGCGCACTCCGAAACGAACGAGCACCGGTCACAGGTGCACGGAGCGCCGTTCTTTGCTTCACAGTAGCTGCGGATGTTTGGGGTCGCGGTGCCGGACATGTATCGGTAAGAGGATGTCCGCCGAACCGCGTTGTTTTGTCCGCTGGAGGTCGACTGCGAGCCGGTGTAGCGCTGGCCGGCCCATGGCAACCAGTGTTCGCAGAGAAAGGTCCGCCCTTGTCCCGGGCCGACGTTGAAGTAGAGCGTCGTCCAGAAGTGCTGCTGCCAGCGGGGTAGGCTCGCGAGGTTTGTGGATTCGATGTCGGGGTGGGGGGTCTTCTTCTTGGGCTTGCGGGTTTGACACCACCGGCGCAGCGTCTGAGGTCGGCGCATGTCTCGAGCCGCCAGGGCGCGGGCGTAAGCGAACATCCCGGCATTGGCATACATCGCGACTTCGAGGTCGAGGCTGCCGACATCCACGACCTGCTGCCCCTTCTCGTTGTTCGTTGCGGACTGGTCTTGGCCGCCTTCCACGACGGTGCGAACCGACGGATGAAGGTAGGGTTTGAGGGCGCGATAGTTGGTGACCAAGGTGTCCGCCCCAACCGAACCAAACGAGCTCAGACCGGTCGTTTGGTCGTTTCGAAGTACGTTGAAGCCCCCTTCGGCGATGATGTTCACCGCGATGTCGTACTCATCCACCCGCTCATCGTAGTTTCGAGCTGCCAAGCGTCCGTTGACGTAGTTGACGACTTGGGGAAGGAGTTCGACGAAGCACTGCTCGGCGATGGAACGATCCCCGGCGGCGGTCTGGCCGTTCAGAAGACCATTGTATCGGCGCGGCCGGAGACCGTGGGTCTTGGTGAGCTGCCGGGAGAGCGAACGGGCTGTCTGCTTTTGCCCCGCAGTGAGGTTGCGGTCGTCCTCCGGCTCGTCCAGTCGATCGACGGTAAAGACTTCGGGTTCGGGGCTCCCCGGTCCGGGTTCCGCAACGCATGCGGAGAGAGCGGCCGCGACGAGAAGCGCGAGAAAAAGGGAGAGTCGCGATGTCTGCGTCACACAGCCTCCACTGGTCTAGCGCGGGGAGCTTGAGCTCGAGTGGGAGCCGTCGAGACCATCGGACTTGATCCCTGAAGAGAGCCTTCCGCCGTCAAGGTCATCGGGCCTGACCTCGGGAGGGAGCCTTCGGTTGAGAGAACTCGGCCTCACGACTGCCTTCGCATCCAACGTAGCGAGATGAGAAGTCGAGGCAACAACTCAATCGTCCGAATTTGCGCGCCTTCGCTGCATCGCGGCATGTGCGCCGAATCGAAACGCAAGCATCGTCGTGCGTGTGCTACGGCTATCGAATGAAGAGCCGTGCCGTCGTTTTGCTCTTTTGCGTTGGCTGCTCCGTCGAACAACCCGACGCCGTACAATCCGACGCCACAACGGCGACTCTATCCGGCGGTACTCCGGCGGCGGACCCGGCGGTGGTCATCGTGTCGGGGGTGGACGGCACGTTTTGTAGTGGTGCACTTATCGGGGCTCGCGCCGTGCTCACCGCCAAGCACTGCGTTCAAGCCGCCGGTGAAGAGGCTCCCTCGGATCCGCGCTTGTTCTCGGTGAGCGTCGGTGCGGACGCCTCGGCCATCACATTTGCGACACCGGTCATCGACATTTTTGCGCCTTCGGGCGTGTTTACCGTCGGCGGGAGCACGGGGGTGGGCGAAGGCATCGAAGGGGATGATATTGCCGTGCTCATGCTTCGCGACCCCATCGCAGAGCGTCCGCTTGCGGTCCGCGCCGCGGGCCCGGCCGGGGTGAGCCAGGGTCGTGCGATCGGTTTCGGAACCACCGAAACGGGAAGCTCTGGCGAAAAGCGCGCGCTGATGATTTCGATCGTCGAGCTGCGCGATCGCACGCTGGTCGGTGGGCCAGGAACTTGCGCCGGTGATTCCGGCGGTCCGCTCACCGATCCCACAGGGGAAGTGATCGGAGTGAGTTCGTTCAATCGTGGTGGCTGCGGATTGGGCACTTCACACTTCACGCGCACCGACGTGCACGGTGACCTCATCGCGACCGCGCTCGCCGCGGCGGGTTCCTGCACTCCGAGCGGCGCGGAAACCTGCGATGGGCGCGACAACGACTGCAACGGCGTGGTGGACGATCCGTGCGTTCCGTTGGGCGGCCCGTGTACGAGCGCGAGCGAGTGCAGAGGGGGGGCTCTCTGTGCAGAGACCGCCACCGGTACGATTTGCACCGAGCGCTGTGATCCACGGCGTCCCAGCCTTGGCTGTGGGCCGGGACTGTACTGCCGCCGGTCCGACCTTTGCGATGGGCTTTGCGTTCCAGGAACTCCGGGGGTCGGTCTAGACGGCCAGACCTGCACCGCGGATTCGGACTGCCGGTCTCTTCTCTGCGTCGACCCCGGTGACGGCCGATCTCGGTGCGCGTCCCCGTGCGAATCCGATACGGGCATGTGCGCGGGGGATCGGCTGTGCGCCGCGAACGTGCTGTCCTGTGGCGGATGCGTTGACGAGGGGTGGTCCGGATCGCGTGGAATTGGCGAGCCGTGCGCAGAAGACGGCGATTGCTTGAGCGCTCACTGTGGTACGGACGGTGGCGCAACCTACTGCAGCCGGTTCTGCGCCGAGGACGACGAGTGCGGTGCGGCGTTTCACTGCCGAGCCGGTGAATGTGTGCGCGGTCCTCGGGGAGCCTCCGGCGAAGAATGCTTGGTGAACGACGATTGTCGTGACGGTCTCGAGTGCACGGAAGTCGGGGAGTCGCAGGTTTGCACCGCCGACTGTGCGCTCGGATGCGCGTCTGGATTTGTGTGCGTCGCCGATCGGTGTGTGCCCAATCAAGGCGTCCTCGGCGAATCGTGTGGACGGGCGGGGGATTGCGTGTCGGGGTTGTGCGCCGCAACTTCCGAGGGTTCCCAGTGCACCCGAGAATGCAGCGCGGTCAGCGCGTGCCCTCCAACCTTCCGTTGTGTCGCTCCAGACGACGAATCGTCGAGCGTATGTGTTCGCCAACCTCCGCCGGTTCCCGAGCCCGAACCCGTCGAGCAAGGTTGCGCGGCGGTCGCTGGTGGGAACCTTCAAAGCGGGTGGCTCTGTGCATTCGTCTGCCTCCTCGGCTGGATTCGTCGGCGATCGAGATAGCTGTCTCGGGAAAGAGAGCACGGTCTGATTTCGTCGGCGTCGCTATACGCCGTCGCAGAGTGGGCTTGGGAAGCCAGCGCAGCGCTCAAAGTCACCTACGCAGTCTTCCTGTGCATCGTTGTTCCCACAGCGGCATGAAAGGCAGTCGGAGCCCATCGGTTCGGTGAGGCACACGCCTCGACAGTTTCGGATGGCGCAGTCTGCGGCGCCGCCGTAGCAGCTCGCGCAGGCTGCCGAGGCGCTTTCTTCGGTCCGGCCCTGAAGGCAGTTCACCACGCAATTGTCACTGGCCTCGATCGCACACATGATGGCGCATTCGGTGGCGATAGAGCGATAGTCGCGGTTCATTGCCGGGGAGTAGTCTTCCCGGGCGACGGCGGCGAGGTCGTTCGGGTTGTCGCACAGGTTGACGGTTTCCGCGTCAGCTCCGGCGTCTTCCGCGGCGACCTCCACCTGGCCGTCGGGCACGTTGCCGGAGTTGTCCGGCGTGTCGTCGCTGCACGCGACGATCGTGAATGCCAAAGAGGCGAGAGAAAATAGTCTAGGCATGGTCTCCTATCTCGACTCGCTGCGAGTCGTGCTCCCTTCACCATGGCGGCCGTGGCCTCAAGCGCTTCTCACGTTTCTGCAGCTCCGCCTTGCAGGATCGTGACGACGTTCCGCTCACTTTCGGCCGGCCCCGGTGGCGCCTCTCTCGTTCGTGCAGCTCTGCCTTGCAGGATCGTGACAAGCTCCACATGCTCCTTCGGTGGAATGGAGTGACCTGCCCTTCTTTTTGGCGGTGGTTCGCGATGGTTCGATGACCGCCGCGGCCCGAAGGCTCGGCGTCGCTCCCACCACCGTGGGTCGACGAGTCGCGGCGCTCGAGGATGCGCTCGGCTTTCGGCTTTTTGACCGTACGCCGGACGGTCCGGTCCTGACCGAAAAGGGGGAACGCTTCGCCAGTCTCTCCCGCGGAGTGGAAGCGGAGATGCACCAGCTCGAGCGTGCCCTCCAAACGCAGGCCGCCAGCGCGGGGTCTACCGAAGTTCGGATCACTGCGACCGAAGGTGTTTGTGCAGAGATTGTGGCGCCGTCGTTGTCGGAGCTGTGCCGAGGCTGGCCGGAGCTCCGGGTCACGCTCCGTGCACAGCCGTCGGTGGTGAGCCTTGCGCGTCGCGAAGCCGATCTTGCGGTTCGGATGCGTCGGCCGACCGACGGGTTGAGTCTGGTGGCGCGGCGGCTCGGAGAGCTTTCGCTCGGTCTCTATGCGCGTCACCCGGTCTCCGACTTCGCCGCTGCACGCTTCGTGGGATACGACGATAGCTATGGCCCGATCGACGAAGTGCGGCTCTTCGAAGAGGTCCACGATCGGGTCGTTCTCCGTAGCAGCAGCACGCGAGTACTTCTTCGTGCGACCCTCGATGGAATTGGGATCGGTTTGCTTCCGACCTTTCTTGCCCGGCGGTATCCCCAGCTTCAGCCGGTGGATCTCGGCTGGGAGTTACCCCGTCGAACGCTCTGGCTCGTCTACCACGAGGACCTTCGAACGTCGGTGGCGGTCCGTCGGGTGGCCGACCACCTCGCGGGCAGCTTCGAGCAGGTTCTTCAGCCGGCGTCGGACACCCTGACCCGGGAGGCGACCGGAGGGGATGCGCCAACGTAGCGACTGCGCGAAGCGCAGGACCCCTGGACGTCGTCTCTCGGACTCTGAAAATGCGTGGAATGTGGCACCCGGCAGAGCATCCCTACACCTATCTTCGCGGTCCAAGCGGCCGTTATCTCGATGGTGCGGTGAGTCGCACCCGACCCGTGGAGATCGAACAGCTCGACGCACGGAACGATGGGAGCGTGGTCGTCGCGGTGAGTGCTTACGAGTACCGCGGTTCGCTCCTCGTGGATCGGGCGGGAGCGACCGCAGGTGATGAGCTCCGTTGGCTTCACCCCGATGGCCATCGCTTTCTGCGATTTCACGAAGAACGGGCCGAGCTGTATGACCCAGGCGAGGGAGTGGTTGCCCGGAGTGAGTCTCTTTCCGGTTACGCCGGTGCGTATGGACGCGCGTCGCTGGACTGGTCGCCGTCGGGGCAACGACTCGTGGTTGGGGGCTTTCGGAGTTTCTTTGTGGTGGACTTCGAAACCGGCTGGTCCTTCGAACAGAGAGCCACCAAGGGAGTCATCCACACCGCCGCGTTCATCGACGAGCGGCGGGTCGTGCTTCTGTCCGGCGGCGTCCATGTCTGGGACGTCGAAGCTCGCACCTCGATCGTGAGCGTCGAGGGGTCCGGCCCGCGGCACTTCACTGCGGGAGGAGGCTTGCTCGTCTCTCGGGCCACGGAGGAACTGCTGATGGGGGGGTCTCTGGCGCGGGCGCCGGTGGACGATCCCTGCGCGCTCGTTGACATTCCACTTCCTCCGCCGCGCCGCAGCGTGGTCGACTTTTCGTCTCTCATCCGCTTTGTCGCGCCGGATCAGCTCTTGGTCGCACGGCCGGGCGAGCTTCATCTCCTCCGCTGGCCGACGGGCGAGCACCTCCACACGCTCGACACGGGGCCGATTGCCGTAGAGTGCGCCGCGCTTTCGCCGGATGGTGCGCGGCTGGTTACGGGTGGAGGCGGGATTCTTCAACACTTCACCACCGATTCATCGCAGCGCCCGATTCCCAAGCCACCCGACTTTGACGTGTGGACGTGCGCGTCGCGTCGCGTCGATGCGTCAGGGCCAAGCACCGTTTCAGAGCTGCGGGAGCGGGTCGCGGCGATGGCTCCGTTTTCCCGTTTAGGAACCTCGAATGCACCGTACGCGACCTCGCTGGCGTCCCTCGACGACTGGTCCGGGCCGGAAGCGCAGGAGGGTGGAGCGCCGGCGTTTCGTCTTTATGGCTACGAAGTAGCGGTCCGCCTTGGGCAGGCCAGTTTGCCAAACGCTGTGTCCACACTGGGCGAGGCGCTTCGCAACTGCATGAAAAAGGCAAAGCAGGCAGTGCCGTACGATGCCAGTGAGGACACGTGGTGGCCCGCGAATGCAGCGGTCGGCCTATTGCACGTGACGCTCGAAACGGTTGCGGGCTTCGTTGCCCTCGGCTGGCCGTTGCCTGCGGATCTCGAGGAGTTCTTTCTCTGGTTTGAAGCGGGCTACTGGCCGTGTGGCATCGAGTCCACGCCGAAAGGCGAGCGCTCGCGCGTGATCGTCGTGTAACGTTCGGGCCGAAGAGGTCGGCGCGGGGGCACCGAGCTCAACCGCAGAGTCGAAGGCTTGGATGTCTGGCTCGACCCGACGGATCGCGTGGCGTTCTTCTCCTCACGACGGAACGGCAACCCCGACCTGTTCATCAGCAGCCGCTAGGGCCCGCTTCAGTGATCCGACGCTAAGGGTACCGGCGAAACCAATCGACGATCGACTCCGGCGCCGGGTCGATCCATTCGTGGCCCGCGGCGGTCACGGTCACGACGTCGACCTCGATGCCCTGGTCGGCCAGTCGGTCGCGATAGGCCTCCATCGTAAAGATCGGCACCACCGCATCGAGCACTCCGTGAAGAAAGAGCGTCGGCGGATGATCGTTGGGCAGGTCCCGCGGAACCAAGCACGCCGCGCCCCCGCACGTCGCATAGGAACCGGAGTGGACGGCGAGTGCGCGGAATCGACCCGCGTAGGAAACGGCCATCCGGCTCGTCATGTAGCCTCCGCTGGAGATGCCCGTCGCGTAGAGGCGACGTGCGTCGAGCGGTCCGAAGTCTCCGTTTTCGATCGCGGCGAAGAGACGAACCATCAGCCGATGGTCCCCCGACTGCTCCCACGCCACCGAGTAGGGCGGGATGTTGGTGTCCCAGAAAGTGCTGCCCTCGAGCCGTGCTTCCGGAGTGATGACGGCGTATCCGGCGTCGAGCAGGCTCTTCAGGACATTCGCTTGATTGTAGACCCCGAAGGGCCCGGGTTTGAAACCGAGCCAGTTGAACCCCGCGCTGAAGAGCGAACCCTGAAACATGATCGCGACCGGAAAACCATCGGGCGGCGGCTCGCCGAGGGGCAACTGATAATGAACGTCTCGCGCGGTCAACGCCGTCAGGCCGGTTCGAATCTGCATCGTCTCGCGCGGACACCGGATTTCCGTGGGGGTCTGAGTGCAGCGCGACCCGAGCGAAGGGTCCGCATCCGGCGCCGACCCGTCGACGACTGCGTCGGGCGTGTTCTCCACGTCCCACGGAGCGTCCGCACTTGCGTCGGTGCTGGCATCGGCCCTCGTCTCTTCGCGACCCCCGTCCGACGGTCCCCGGTCCGGCAGATCCATCGCCTCTGGACTGGCAGAACAGCCCAGCGCACAGCTCAGAAAGACAACCCAGCGAAACATCCGCGGGAGGCTAGCCCGGAAATCACCAGACGTGATGGATATCGTCCGAAAACACCGAAATCCTCCCGACCTCGGACGGGGGAGGGCCGAGGGCAAACACTTTCCGATGCGCGGGGGAGACGCGTTCCAGACTCTGAACGGTTCAGCCGGTGAGTTGGACCTCGATGCCGTCGCCCAGTCGGTAACCGCCGTCAACGGCTTCGATGAGCTCCGCTCCGAGCTGTCGGCGGGCGGACGCGATCTCCACGTAGAGCCGGTTGCGACCGGACGAGGGGGACATCCGCTCGCCACTCCAAACCATGCCGATGAGATCGTCGGCGGTCAGGCGCTGCGGTGTGGGGTGAGCCGAGGGAAGCGCCAGGCTGGTCACCAGTCGCCACAGGATCGGCCGTCTTCGACATGGAAGCTGCCGCCCGTCGAACTCGATTTCGCGTCGGTCTTGATCGATCGAAAGCACCAGCGGCGGTCTCGCGCTCGGCGTTCCGTCGAACCTTCGTCGAACAGCATCGATGCCAAGTGCCAGATCGATGTTCGGTGTTTGACGAAACACCTCGTCGGCGCGTTCCAGGATGGTGCGAACCCGGGCATGGGCGTGCTCCCGATCGGCCTCGGTGCGTGCCGCGAAAGCGCGCGCTACAAAGAGGTGCCCTCGTTCGACCTCGATCGCCGCTCGGATCTCTGTTGGCCAGTGCGAACCGATGCTCTTCTCCAACGAATCGTACTCGAAGCTTGCTTCATCGAGCCGTCCAAGAGAGCTCAGCGAGCTCGCGCGGATCGCCCGATGCAGGACCGCGTTTGCGGCCGTTCCTGTGCCACTCAACGCTTCGTCGATCAGAGCGACGGCGCGCCGGTCGTTGCCGGCTGCACGTTCGACTTCAGCTTCCATTCCCAGCAGATCGTTGGCGGTCCGGTTCCACCCAGCCGAGCGGGCCCAGCGTTCGGCTTGTCGCATTCGCGCTAAGGCGGTGGGAAAGTCCCCTCGGAGACGAGCGATCACCGCTAGCAGTTCGTCCACCAAACCCTGACGGGGAGTGGGGGTGCCTCGGTCGAAGACTTGGCGGGCCTCTTCCAAGTACGGTTCCGCTTCATCCGTGCGGGCCTCCCACAGCTTCACCTTGCCCGCGGACATCAAACAGTGCCCCAACAGGCTTTCGTCGTGCAGCCGGCGCGCGACCGCGATCGCGGAGAGACCTTCCTCGAACGCCTTGCCGCAGTCGCCCTCGATGAGATGCGCCGCGGAGAGCGCGAGATGCGACAGTGAGCCATACACGTGGTCGCCGGACGTTTTGGAATAGGCCAACGCCTCGGTGGCCTTTTGCCGAGCGTCCGAGCCACTCCACTGATCCGCGTCGAACGCGCTGAGTCGACATAGCAGTCGGCCCATGAGCTTGGGGTTTGGTGCTCGCTTTTGTTCAGAGGCAACGCGTTCATACACCTCGGTCAATGCCGAACGGCGGTCGCTTGGCACCGCTCGGTCTCTTGCAAAGCCGCGCTGAAACTCAAGTTCTGCAACGACCGCGTCGGGGAGCTCTCCCGCGAACTCCAGCCCGCGATTCAACCATTCGACCTGCATGCGGGACGGTAGCCCTTGGTAGAGCGGCGATGTGAGCACACGTACGATGTTTACCGCCTGGACCACTCCGTCGGATTCAAACCCGTAGTGCGCGGCGGCCAAAAAATTGGCCTGGTGATGAGTGAGCTCTGCTCGCGCGGCACCGTGTCCCTCCTCGAGACGCTTGTGTATCCGTTTCGCGTTCGTTCCGTACCAAGTCAGGTGCCGCGCGCGAACTTCGGAGAGTTCATCGCCACCCAAGTGCCGCGCGAATGCTGCGATCGGGTGAAGTAGGCGGAAAGAATCTTCATCGCGCTCCACCAATGCGTGCTCGACCAGCAGCTGAAGCGAATCAACGAGGGGTTCGGATCCGATGAGGACGGCCTGAGCATCGCGAAGATCGAATGGACCGCGAAACACGCTGCACTGGGCAAGCGCGCGGCGGGCGTGGTTCGGCAGGAGCTCGTAGGACGCGCTAAACGCGCTCTGCACACATCGGTCTCCTCCCCCGGTCGCGTCTCGGAGCACCTGGAGAGGGTCGCGGCGTAGGTGTTGGCCTAGCTGACTCAACGTGAGCACACCCATCCGGGCCGCCGCAAGCTCGATCGCGAGGGGGATTCCGCCCAATAGCTCGGTCACTTCCCGCAGGGCTGGTTCGTCCCGGAGGTTGACGTCGAGGTCCCGCCGTCGGCAGCACTGCATGAACAGCCGTGCGGCCACTGGAGGCTCATCGGACGTCCACTGAGTCGAGAGCGGCTTCAGCCGAAGCAGCCGTTCGGTTGGCGTATTGAGCGCGACGCGGGAGGTTGCGATGATTTGGGCTTCTGGTGCGCATTCGAGCCATGTCTCGACGATGGGTCCTACCGTCGCGGCGACGTGCTCGAGGTTGTCGATCACCACCAGAGGAGCAGGCCAAGTCGCCAAACGAGCTCCGACCGAGGCGATGGCGTCTTCGCTCTGCGCGTTCACGCCGCCGAGCGATGTGGCGGCGACGGCCACCACATCGGAGGGTCCATGGGTGTGGCCCGCATCGCAGAAGAAGACTTTGCGTTCGGCGTCACGAGCCTCGGCCAACAGCTGTTGCGCGAATCGGGTCTTTCCCACACCTCCGCCCCCGAGCACCGTGATCAGCTGGTCCCCATGGTCCAGGCGGTCCCGCGCGTGCTGGAGCTCGGTCTGTCGACCGAGCAATGGCTCTTTCGGGTGATGCATCAGACGGGAGAGTTAAGCACAACTAAGGGGCAGCTAAGGACACGCGCGAACAGCATGGCCCTCATCAAGGAGGGCCGATGGCTTTTGGTAAGTATTCTTGTGCATTTCTAGTCTTGGTCGCGGGCTTTGGTTGTGGAGACGACACTTCCGAACCCACGCCGATGCCCGACGGTGGTGGCTCGAGCTGTCCGCTGATCTCTGGGGCCTATTCGATATCGGTCACTGACATGGGCCCGACCACGACCGACTGTGGCGTGGCCGGGGGAATGAGCGCGGACCTCACCGTGACTCAAGCGGGCTGTTCCGTTCAGTATGCGCTCCCGACCGGGGGCGAGGCGCTGGCTTGCACGGCCGATAGCAGCGGTCGTTGCGTCGCGATGAGTCAGGGCGTCACGGCCACCGCCGTGTTTTCGGGGTCCGCCGTGACGGTGGTCGTGGAGGGGAGCGGACTCAGCTGCACGTTCGGTGGACCGAAGCAGTGAGTGGACGGAACAGGGCGTGGACGGAACAGGGCGTAGACGGAACAGGACGTTGGCCGACGCCAATCGCCGAGAGCTCGTCTACCACAGAGAGCGTCGACCGGCGTAGCGGTTATGGACAGCGGAGATCTTGGCCGCGGCCGGTCGAGCTTGAGGCTCCCCACCTCTCAGTCGGCGAAAACGTCCTCGAGGGTTTGGGCCTTGACGAATCTTAGGCACCAGCGGTCGAGATTCGCCTCGGTCGCTTGGTCGATCTTGCTTCGATAGTCGGGTCGAGCTCGCCGAACCTTGCCACCAACATGCGTCGGAGCGTGCGGCGCGCGCCTTGTTCGGCACCTCGCTGCTCGAGTTCTCTTGCGACAGATCCCATGATTTCCTCATATTCTGGAGCCACTTCGATGATGCGCTGGATGAGCGCGTCGGCCGCGATCTCTCCGTTCGTTACCGTGAGTATAAAGCCCATGAGCGTCCGCAAGTCCTCCCGCACACCGTGGTGTTCGGCAAGCCACCGAAGGACGTGACCCCAGACCACCACGCTTTGAAGCAGGCGCTCCGCTGCTCTGGCGTCGCGCAGCAGCCAAAGCGCTGCCTGCGTGAAGGTGGCCAGTGGGCGGGCCTGGAGCGCCGAGTCGCGGAAACGCTACGGCCCCGTCGCAGCCGGCCAAAGCTTGTTGGCGGTCGCCCGGCGCGAGCTCGACGTGGTGATCGACAACCGCTGCCAAACCTCAGATTAGACGCAGCGCCCGCTCAACGAGGGCCAGGAGCAATCTGCAGCCTTGGACGTGGAGGTTCTCGTTCGGCTGTCGACACTCTTCCAAGCATCCGCCGAAGCAGGTCGGGCCGACGCAGGAACCGGTGTTCAAGTCGGTTCCGATCCACAGGGACCGCCACGAAGCGAATCGAAGAGCGACTAGCCCGCATCGGTCACCAGTCGGCGCGGCTCGCGCCCGAAAGCACCACCTTCCCACGGCCTTCTCCCTCCAGCCGTCCTCGCGGTACGTCGAGTACCGCTGCGGCGTCTTCCCGTCCGAGGTCCGCGGGAATCCACCACTTCGGACGCGATCCACCGCCTCTGGTGACCGATGCGGGCTAGCGCCATCTCGGATGCGGATCCGGCGCGCCCCCTCGAGCCGTGCGGGGTCGGCAACGAGGAGTACCGTCCCCCGCTGCGCGACACCCCCGACCCGGGACCCCCTTTGAAAGACGGGCCCTCTCGCTTCCCCAGAAGACCCCGGGTCGGAGGTGTCGCGCAGATCAACTCATCCGGGGCTTCCTGCGGCTGGAGCCTCTGCGATCTTCCCCGCGTCTTCGACCACGGGATCCTTCGCCGGCGAGGTCACCTCGACGAGTGCTTCCGCCTTCGCGTTCAAGTCGTCGCCCAGGAGCCGAAGCTCCGCCAACACCACATCGTCGAGGTCCTGGCTCAGCTCGGACGCGGTTGTCGCCGCTCTGGTGGCTCGCTGAAGCGAGTGAACGTACGCCGCGATGCGTCGATCGAGGGCATCGGACCGGAGCGGCCGGTCGTATACGCGGGTCTCGGCTGCGCGGATCAACGCCCACCACGACCGATGAACCCGCCGCTGGGTCGGCCGGGCCAAGGTCGCCATCACCCCGCGACCTTGCCGCCGCACCACCAGAGCCCGGCGAAGACGAGCGCCCAACGTTCCGTTGGATGCCCCGGCAAGGATCCGAAGCCGATAGGCGATCCGGTCGTCGACGGGAAACAGAAGTGGGCTGACCGCGAGAAGCGCCCCCACTGCCACCGCCACCCAATGGAAGGCGGGCGGATGCTGCGAATACGCGACCACGAGATAGGTCCCGGCCACTCCCCCAACCCAGGCCGTCGCCGCCTGACCGCCAGCGATCCACGCGCTCTTGCTTCGCAGCACCCGCGGAAGGAAACAGATCAGAACGAACAGCCCTCCTCCGATGACGAACGAGAACGGGCTCACCAGTGCATGGGCAAGCGCCCCCGCCGCCCCCGCTCCAAGCGCGCCGGGATGGAACTCGCCGAGGAGCAGCGTGGCAATCCCCATCCCGAAGAGCACGCTCCCGAGCGCAAGGGGAAGAGGCCCCAACGCCGCTGCCCAGAGGCTCGACTCGAGCGCGAGTCCCATCAACCCGAGGGCAAGGCAGGTTCGCACTGCGTTCATCGGCGACTCCGAGTTCGGCGACTCGCGGTGGAAGCCCGATCCCATGCCCGTCCGCCGGCCGAACCCGCCGAGAACATGCCGAAGTTCCGCTCATCGGCCTCGGCAGCCTCAAGCCGCGGAGCGATTTCCGCCGCCGCCGCCGGCGCGGCGAGCTGGAGTTCACGAAGCGTCGCGGCGTTCGACTGACTGATCGAACGCGCGCGCTGAACATCGCCGTCCCGCCACGCCTGGACCGCTTGTTCCTGCTCGACTTCAAGCTTCGCTGCGACGGTCCGTGCGTGGATCGTCTGGTCTCGCGATGCCTCGACTTCGGGGCCCGTGGGAACCGAACGAAGCGCGAGCTCCGCACCCCCAATATCGTGCTGAACTTGGTCGCCGGTGGTCCGATAGCGAACCCGAACGCCCACCCCACCGAGATCGCCGGGACTCCCTGCTTCCACTCGAAGAACCGTCACGACCCGCCGCTGGTCGCCGCGGAACATCGGTCCGACGGGAAGCCGAATCGAGTTCCCGGCTCGCTCGGTCTCCGCGCCGATGACCTGCGCCACGCTCCAGCCCGAAGGGAGATCGAGCACCGCGACTACCTCGTCGACCACCGTGTGGCCCGCTTCGTCCAGCTCCTTATTTAGGAAGCCATGAAGCTCGGACCCGTTCCGAAGAAACGCATAATTGCCTCGGCCCGCATCGGCCACCGCAGTGAGGAACGTCTGATCGTAGTCGATGCCGATGCCGAGAGACGACATCGCCACCCCGTTCGTGGCGTGGCGCCGCACCATGGAGGCGACCCCGACAGGACCCTGACCGGATCCATCGAGACCATCCGAGATCAGGACCACCCGTCGCACGTAGTTTGCCGGTGCGGCGGCCAAAGACGACGCGCCAAGCTCCAACGCGGGCGGGATCATGGTCCCGCCGCTCGCGTAAATCTCCTGCACCAGCCCGCTCAGCGCCGGACGAACCGCCGACACCGGGCTGAGGCTCTGCCGGACCAGCGGCGCGTGATTGTAGGTGATGATCGCCACCTGGTCGCTTGGCTCCATTCGTTCGACGAGTTGACGAAGCGAACGGCGCGCCTGTTCGATCTTCTCGCCGCTCATGGAGCCGGAAACATCGAGCACCACGGCGAGGGCCACGGGCATGCGCTGTTCGGTGCCGCCTTCTTCCGAGGCGCGAAGCGAGATTTCCGCGAGAACCTCGCGGTTGCCGTGCGCGAGCACCGCTCCCTGCGAGAGCGCCGCGGCTCCGGAGAGCTGAGGTCCGGCGAAGGTGGATCGGGACGGGGCAGCCTGCTCCCAAGTTCCTTGGGACACCGGCCCATCGACGGGCACCGGCACCGCATGCGACGGCGCCTTGAGCAGCACGATTCCGCCCACGGAGACCGCCGCCACGAGAGCCGCGATGCCGTATCCGCGGCGCCCTATCTTTCGAACCAACTTTTTCATCGGAAACACCTCCTTCGCTTCTGACCTCAGCGTGAGTGACAGGCTTGGGCGGTGAAGTAAGGGACCGGTAAAATGTGCGTGCAGCTTCGGGGCCAGAGGTGCTTTCATCGCATTCTGAGCGCGATGGTCAGCTACCGCGTGGGAACGGGCGAATCGATAGAATCAAAAATCTACTGATCGGAGCTTTGCTTCTCGGATGGTCGAGCGGCGCCGCGGCCCAAGGGGAGCTGCGCGGACGGCTGTCGCTCGATACGCCCGAAGGCTGCGTGAGCGGCGCGGCGCTGAGTCAGCGGGTGAACGCCAACATCGAACGAAACGCGCTCGGCGAAGATGCCGCCGATCTGCTCGTCGCAGCCACCATCGAACGGACCGCTGAAGGCTTTGAAGCCGAACTTCATCTCGAGGTCGAGGATGAAGAGGTGGGACAGCGCGAGCTCGCGATCGAGGGCGATGATTGCCGAGCGCTCGACGAATCCCTCGCGTTGATTCTCGCCCTGGTGATGGAGTCGCCGGAGGTGCGGCAAGAGGTCGAACGAATCGTCGCCGAAATTCGCCGCCCCCAACTTTGGCTCGGCCTCGACGGGGGCGTCATCGGCGGCCGGTTCTCGACGGTGACGGGCGCGGTGGGCCTCCACGGCGAGTTCCGCCCGGTGCTGCCGATCGCTGCGCGGCTTAGTATTCGGATCCTGTTTCCCCAAGAAGAGCTCGATGCGACCGAGCGCGGCGCGCAGTTCTGGGGCGGGACTGGAACCTTGGCCGGATGCGTTGCGGTCCCTGATGGACCGGTCTTCCGGCTCCAGCTCTGCGTCGGCCCGGCCTTGGGATGGGTCTCCGCCAACCCGCGG
Source organism: Myxococcota bacterium (assembly GCA_039187775.1). GTDB lineage: Bacteria > Myxococcota_A > Polyangia > Polyangiales > JBCCZL01 > JBCCZL01. The sequence continues at coordinate 266 of JBCCZL010000033.1, read as the reverse complement.
GGACTCGACTTCGAAACCCCGGCAACCAAGTTCACCTTCGACGTGAGCGGCGAACTCCGAGCAAGTCTCTTCTTTGGACGCATCGCCCTTAGCCTGACCGGGATCGGTGCGGTCCCGATCCTCCATCACCGCTACACGTTCGACGACGCCAACGGCGGAGCGGTCGAGGTCGACAACGCCAACCGGGTCATCTTCGGAGGCGCCTTCGAAGCCGCCGTCCGTGTTTTCTAACTGCTAGCAACTCTTGGGGACGAGGTAATTTTTTT
>JBCCZL010000032.1:0-29329 GCA_039187775.1 Myxococcota bacterium | reverse complement strand
CAGTCGGCCACGCACTGGGCGGTACCCAAGGTGACCTCGCAGCGCTGGTAGCGCGGGCACTCGATGCCCTGGCAGGGATCGTCGATGCAGGTGTCGCCTGCGCAGATCCGGTCTCGGCCGCATGCGTCGCATGCATCGACCACGCATGCATCGTCGACGCAGCTCTGGCCGTCGGCGCAGCCCCCACAAGGCGCTGACTGACACGCACCGTCGATGCAGGTTTCACCGGAGGGGCAGGTTTGGCTACACGAGCCGATGCACACGCCGTCGCGGCAGAACTGCCCGGCCTCGCAGGTCACGCCGACGCAGGGGTCGGCTTCGCACACCGCGTTTCGGCATCGCTCGCCGACCGCGCAGCCTCGCCCGTAGCAGTTGTCCTCCACGCAGGCGCCGCGAATGCACGTCCGCTCCGATGGACACGACACATTCATGCAGAGGTCTTCGCATTCGCCGGTCGCGGGATTGCATGACTCGGTCTCTTCGCACTCGACGCCTGCGCAGCTTCCCTCCACGCAGTACCCCGCGATGCCGGGCTCTGCGAGGGTTCGGTCGCAGACGCGGCCGGGAGGACAGGGAAACTCGCTGGCCGCGCAGGGCGAGGCGCACTCGCACTCGACGCAGCGACCGCCTGGGCAGAGTCCATCGCCCCCCTCCTCGTCGATCATCCCGTCGCAGTCGTCGTCCTGACAGTTGCACACCTCGGGGGAAGGACTCGATGCGCCCAAGCAACGGAGTTCTCCCGCCACGCACTGCACGCGCCCGGGCGTGCACACCTCGCCCGGCATCGGGGTGGTGATCACCCGATAGGTTCCGTCGGCGAGCGGTACACACATCTCTCCCCCGCCCGGATTGCCGTCGTCGATGACCGCGTTGCAGTCGTCATCGATATTGTTGCAGACCTCGGGCATGGGGGTCGGTGCATCGCAGCCTCCGAACACGCCCGCGGTGCAGGTCTCGGTGCCCACGCCGCAGGCGCTCGAACAGGCTCGGGTGATCCCCTCGTCGATCATCCCGTCGCAGTCGTCGTCGCTGTTGTTGCACGCTTCGACCGTCGGCGCCGGAGCATTGCATCCGACGAACGCGCCCGACACACACACCTCGACGCCGTTGCCGCAAGCCGTGCTGCACGCACGGTTCAGTCCTTCATCGACCAAACCGTCGCAGTCCTGATCGGTCCCATCGCAGGTCTCGGCTCCGGGCACCGGCGCGGTGCAGCCGCCGAACGTTCCCGCCGTGCAGGTTTCGACGCCGCTGCCGCAGGCGGTAAAGCACGCGCGAGAGATCGCCTCGTCGACCATGCCGTCGCAGTCGTCATCTCCGCTGTTGCAGGTCTCGATCACCGGGGTGGGTGCGTTGCAGTTGGCGAACGCTCCGGCGACGCAGATTTCGGTTCCGCTCCCGCATGCGTTGGAACACGCCCGGCTCAACCCTTCGTCGGTGGCCCCGTTGCAGTTGTCGTCGATATTGTTGCATATTTCGGCACTCGGCACCGGCGCACTGCACGCCCCAAACGCACCCGCGACGCAGGTTTGCACGCCGGCTCCGCATGCCGTGGCGCAAGGTTGAGTGACCCCCTCGTCGATATTGAGGTCGCAATCCTGATCGGTGTTGTCACAGGTCTCGGGCTGAGGCGTGCACAGCGGAACGAGCCCCTCGGCGAGCACGAGCATGTCCTCGTAGTCGTTGTCTCCGCCTCGAAAGAGATCCTCGAAACCGAAGTAGTAGGCATCGGTGATGTTCTGACTTTCGTAGACGAGGAAATGCACGTAGTCGCCATCGTCATTGAGCGACTGGCTCGTGAAATAGATGCGATTGTCCGAGTCGAGCCGTCCCCCGCAGCTGTCGTTCAGATTGGGCATGTCGGGATCGCATCCAACTTCCGGCGCACAGTAGGGAAGCATCGTGTTGAAGGTGCCGTTCTCTCGCGTTCCGGTAAGCCGCTCGGGCGTGCGAAGCCAGAACCCAATGCCTCGCCCCACGGCAAAGCCAGGCTCGAGATCGAAATCGACGGTGACGGATCGCGTGGTCGCGCACGGGCAGTTGCACGTGCCGTAGGTGCGGCAGCCGAAGATCGTCTTCAGGTTGGCGGGGTTTGTGGGGTCTTCATCGATCCAAAACCAACCGAACGAGTTTCGAAAGCCAGCACCCTCACCAATATCGGTAAACGTCACCCGGTAGCGCATGCTCGTGGTGTCGAAGACCGGGCGATAGGTTTCCGGCGTCACCTCCGCATCCGCCACGGCGTCGATCGCGCCGACCATCCCCTCCCCGAAGGCGCCATCGAGGCATGACTGAAGGGCCGGCCCCACGGGCACGACGGTCCCGTCAGCCTGATTGATAAACGCGTGGCTCCGATCCGACGCGCACAGGCCACCCATTACCACGACCGCCCACAGCCAGTACCTCCGCTTCGACAACGTCCAAGCCTCCTTCTCTGACCATACCCCGATACACCTCCGCTAGGGGTGAACTTTTGGGATCACATTGTGATCACAACTTCGTCTGAAATCGGCCCGAAACTGAGCGCTACAACCAAGAAACGTCGAGAATTGCGCTCGTCGCGGTGGACAGATCGATCCGGACTTCGGGGTTCCGACCAAAGTGACGAATGCACCCCTCCACCACCCCCACCTGGTAAGAGTCGACGAAGATGTAGAGCTCCTCGTAGTGGATTCGCCAGTGGTCGGTACCCACCGCTTCGCTCCGAACCACGGCCGGCTGAATCGAAACTTGATAGCCCCGGCGCGCGTTTTCGAACACGAGGTTCAGGTCGTCGCGAAGTACCCCGAAGATCACCTTGCCGATCATGCTGTCGGCGAGCACCGGATACGCCTCCCAACCCAGGCGGCGAAGCGCCTCGAGCACCGGACGCCGCGGATAGCGCTTGGCTGCGATCTCCACCGCCGCACGAAGAAACCGCTCGGCGGGGTAGTCGATAAACGGCAGATAGCGACGGTCGAGCGAAAACTTGGTGCCTCCCACCAGAGCTCGAAAGAACATGCCCTTGACCGTGGCCTTCTTCGGCAACGACTGAACAAGCGCCTCCACATCGACGGGCGCCGTGAAGTCGGGAGCGATAAACATCACGAGACGAGAGCTGGCCGCACGGCGAATCGACGGCGGTCTCCGCCCATCACGCCTGAGATCCAAGAGTAGCCCGCCTCGGCTCTATCGGCGGGGCAAACCCTCCGCCGATTCTAGAAGCCGAGTTTGCGCTCGATGGCATCCACCGCTGCGCGAGTCTGGTTGTCGTTCGCTTCGAGAAGACCTTTGATCTTGCGGACCGCGCTAATCACCGTGGTGTGGTCCTTCCCGCCGAAGCTGTCCCCAAGCGATGGATAGCTCGTGCCGAGTCGCTGCCGAGCCACGAACATGGCCACCATCCGGGGAAAGCTCACGGCGCGATGGCGGCGGTGCGATTTGAGGTCGGCGAGGCGGACATTGAAGTACTCGCAGACCGCTCGTTGGACGTCTTCCACCGTGGTCGCATGGTCGGGCGGAGGAAGCACCGCCCGAAGGCTCTCCTTGGCGAGTTCCAGGTCGATGGGTCGCTTGAGGAGCTCTGCCTTTACCGCGAGGCGAAGAAGCGTGCCCTCCAACTCTCGAACATTGCTCTTCACATTCTGAGCAAGGAAGAGCGCCACCTCGTTGTGCAGTTCGATACCTTCTTGCTCCGCCTTCCGGCCGAGGATGGCAATTCGCGTGTCGAGCTCCGGCGCCTGGATATCGGCGACCATCCCGGACTGGAATCGCGAGATGAGTCGTTCCTCCATCTCGACGATCTGCTGCGGATACACATCAGACGTCACCACGATCTGCTTGTCCGAGTGATACAGCGCGTTGAACGTGTGGAAGAACTCTTCCTGGGTCTGATCGCGTCCCGCGAGGAACTGGATGTCATCCATGAGAAGGACATCACAGCGCTGGCGGTATCTCTCCCGAAACTCGTTGATCCGATGGTTTTGGAGGGACCAGATGAACTCGTTCGTAAAGTGCTCCGCCGACAGATAGAGAATCCGAGCGTCGGGTTTGTCGGCGACGATCCGGTGCCCGATCGCGTTCACGAGGTGCGTCTTTCCAAGACCGACACCGCCGTAGATGAAGAGTGGATTGTAACGCTTGCCGGGTTCGGTTCCCGCCGCGACGCTGGCGGCGTGGGCCAGCTGGTTGGACGGTCCCACCACGAAGTTATCGAAGCTGTATTTCGGGTTCAGGTCTGCGCTCACGCGATTGCGGCGATTCATCGGTGGCGCCTCTCTCACCGGTGGGGGTGGCGTTTCGGACGCGCGGACTCGTTCCTGCAATCCTTCGTCGACCTCCCACTCCACCCGAAGCGCATCCCGCTGGGCTTCACGCTGCAGCGAGTCGAGAATCAGGTCGATGTAGTGCGCGCTGATCCAGTCCTGGAAGAAGCGATTGGGAATTCGCAACCGCACTCGATCCCCGTCTATCCCCACACACTCCACAGGAGCCAACCAGGTGTCGTAGTTCTCGGGCGAAAGCTGGGTGCGAATGTCCTCGAGGGCGCGTTCCCACATCTCAGTCATGCTCGGTTCACCCAGAAAGTTCGCGCAATTACAAAGCCGCTCCCCACACGATCCACAGCAAGCGGATCGGTGATAAGTGGCCCTGGAAGGTACGGAATCGAGCGCGCAGTCTCCTTGACCAACAGCTGATCCACAGCCGTGGTCGCCCTCATTTATTGCGCGCTCCCTCCCGCGAAGGCATGCGAACCTAACAGCCGAAGTCGACAGCGTCCACGGATTGTTTCCGACAAATTTCTAACCCGCGGGGATCGTGTGGGATTCGAACAGCGCCTTTTCGTTGTTACGCGGCGGTGTCAGGGGCGTAACGAATGATCCGTCCCGAAATCCGTGTTCTACCCATAATTTGGAACGCGATTGCGAGGCTGGTAGTTTCGCGGCACAACGTCGCTGCAACGAAGGACCCGGAACCCCGCATGGATCACTGTTGTTACAAGATCGCCTCATTGTTGATCGTGTGGTTGGTGCCGCTCGGCGCCTTGGCGCAGACCACCCCGGCCACTCCAGCTGCTCCAACAAGCACCCCGCTTCCCTCGGATGAGCTCGAGACGACGCGGGGGCTGGCCCTCGGAACCGGCGCCCGGGCGTCCGCTGCGTCCACGTCTGCCCACGCCTACAATCCAGCCGCGATGCCGCTGACCCGCACCTACCACATCGAGGGTTTGGTGGGGTATTCACCGTCCGCCAACCTCTGGAGCTTGGGGAGCGCAATCGTCGATTCCTCCACCAACAAGCTTGCGATGGGTCTGTCTTTTCGGGGGCTCATCGGTGCGGGGGATTACAGCTACAACGGCTTTGATGGCCGTGCGTCACTTGCGATACCTCTGGCCGAGTTTCTTTCGGTTGGTGTCGCAGGTCGATATTTTTCGCTCGAGAGCAATGCACAGGGCCCCGATGGCGAAGATGGGCCCACTTTGGGAAGAGGTTTCACGATCGATGCATCTATCGCCTTGCAGCCCGTGAATGGTCTTCGGCTCGCCGTCCTCGGCAATAACCTCATCGATGTCGAGTCCAGTCTGGCGCCCACCCTCATTGGTGGGGGCCTGTCGTATCAGTTCGGCGACGTGTTCATGCTGGGAGGCGATGTCCTGGTCGACATGACGACCTTCGTAGATCCCAAGGTCATCGGAGGGGGTGGCGCAGAGTATCTGGCCGGCGGCACGTTTCCGATCCGATTGGGTTATCGCTACGACCAAGGCCGAAGCACCCACACGGTGACCGGCGGCGTCGGGTACGTCGACCAGAAGGTCGGGTTCGACTTCAGCATGAGCCAAGACGTGAGCGGCGACGGGGAGAGCGAGACGCAGCTCCTCCTTGGTCTTCGCTACTTCGTGCACTGATGTCCCATGGCGGAACCCGGATCCTCCGGGGTCCCGCCGGCGAAGAACTGGTCCTGCCTCATGCAGGGCTCCGGGTGCTCGACGGCCCACACCAGGGCACGGAGCATCCGCTCCGTTTTCTTCGGCTTCGGATCGGAAGCAACCCCGACAATGATCTGATCCTCCCCGACGATGCGGTGTCGGGAGTGCACGCCGAACTCGATGCCACGCCCGATGGCTGGCGTCTCCGCGACCTTGGAAGCACCAACGGCACCTTTCTCGAAGGGATTCGGGTCCGCGAAGCATTTCTCGCTGGCCCAAGCCGGATACGGGTCGGGGCGACCCGGCTGGAGATCTACGCAGAATCGGGTGAACAGACCCGACTTCCCCTCTCCCGCCGAACAAACTTCGGCAGCCTGCTCGGCCACAGCCCTGCGATGCGATCGGTGTTCGCCACGCTTGAGAAGGCCTCCAAGAGCTCTGCCCCGATCCTCCTTCTCGGGGAGTCCGGCACCGGGAAAGAAGTCGCCGCGCGGGCGCTCCACGAAAAGAGCGATCGGCGCGCGATGCCCTACGTGGTGTTTGATTGTGGCGCCGCCTCACCCACGCTGGTGGAAAGCCAGCTCTTCGGCCACGCCAAGGGCGCGTTCACAGGCGCCGCAGAGGCACGGGAAGGGGTGTTCGAGGCGGCGAGCGGCGGGACCTTGGTGCTCGACGAAATCGGCGAGCTGCCGGTCGACCTTCAGCCGAAGTTCCTCCGGATCCTCGAGACGGGCACGGTTCGGCGACTCGGGGAAGTCACCGACCGGCCGGTAGACGTGCGTCTCATCGCGTGCACCCACCGCAATCTTCAAGAAGAGATCCGCCAAGGACGGTTTCGAGAGGATCTTTTCTTTCGCCTTTCGGTGCTCGTGGTGCACCTGCCTCCCCTTCGGGACCGGCCCGAGGAGATCCCTCGTCTGGTGCAACACTTTCTAAGTCGGCTCGGAGGGCCCGACGCACCGGAAGTGGGCTCGCCGATGATGGCGGTGCTCCAACACCATCGCTGGCCGGGAAATGTCCGGGAGCTTCGAAACTTCGTCGAGCGACTGCTCGCGTTCCCTCAGGCCGACCCGGCAAGTCTGCTGCCGTCGGGCGAGGCGCCGATCGCCGAGCAGTCGTTCCATGCGGCAAAACAGGATGCGACCGAACGCTTCGAGCGCGCCTACCTTGCGCGGCTCCTCGCGTTTCATGGCGACAATATCTCCGAGGCGGCGCGGGTGGCGGGGCTGTCGCGCCAAACCTGCTACCGGCTCATGAAAAAGCACGGGCTCGAGTCGAGCTCATCTGGAGACGAGCGTTAGAGCCGGGCGAGAATCGCGTTCAGCGTCCGATTGGTCTGGTCGTAGCGCCCGCCAAGAAAATCCCGGAGGGCCTGTTCGGCAAGCCCATCGATGTCTTCCGATAGAGCCCTCTCGGCTCGGGCATCCCGGATCGCCCGGTTGGTCCGATCGAGTTTGCGCTGAACAAAGTCACGATCGACGACCAGCCCACCCGCTTCCCCTTCGGCCCGCTCGAGAGCGGCGCTCGTTTGTCCCGCACGAATCTCGGTTCGAGCCTCAGCGAGCGCATGGCGAAGCGCCGGAGGGTAGTCGGCCGCCCGAAAACCTCGCCGGCCAAGGTCCGAGAGGAGTGCCGCGAGTCGTGCTTCCTGGGCTTCCGTCGCGCTTCGCTCAGCCAACACCGTGGGCTCGGCCTCGGTCGGCTCGATTTCCGGTGGGCGTTCGGGCTCTTCCCGGCGTCGTGGCGGCATGCGATCCGCAAGGCGCAATGAAGCCTCGGGAAGCCCTTGGGGGGACGCCTCCGGGGCGACGGCCAAGGATGTCTCGTTGGGCTCCACGGTCGGAGGAACGGTGGGAGGAACCGTCGCCGGATCCGCTTTGGCAACCTCTTGCATCGTCTCGACCGGGGTTTCATCGGGGCTCGAAGAGGCTTCGCCCAGACCCACCGACCACGCGACGAGTCCGGCGACCGCGATCGAGGCGACCATCGCAAGCGCGATAGCGGGACCGCGCCAGCGACGCACCGGAGATGCCTGCTTTTCTTGAAGATCGCCGCGCTCCTCATTCCCGGCCTGCTCCGCGCCGTGCTCGTCCCTGCAATTTTCATCTTCGCCCCGAAGGGCGCGGACCTTTGCTCCGATCTCTTGGCGTCGGTCGGCCTTTGGAAGGCCATCCAGACACGCGAGGGCTTGGGCGGCGTCTCGAAACCGCGCCTCGGGAAATCGAGCCAACGTCCGCCGGAAGAAGCGCTGGAGGGCATCGGGTTGATCGGGTTCGAGCGCCGGCTCGGGAGGCGCCTCGGCAAGACGCAAAAGCTCGAGCTCGGTGTCGGCGTCGAGCCAAGGGCGCTGATGCAGGAGCTCGAACAGAATCGCCCCCACCGCGTAAAGGTCGGTCCGAGCGTCGACCTCCGACCCGGTCACTTGTTCCGGTGACAGATAACGGAGCTTGCCCTTGATCATTCCCGTTCGGGTGCGGGCATCGGAGAGCGCGCTTCGAGCGATTCCGAAGTCTCCGAGGTGCGCCTGGCCTTCTCCATCGACCAACACGTTATCCGGCGTCACGTCGCGATGAACGATGTGGAGGGGCCCCGCCGGGCCTTTCGCCAGATGCACATGCTGAAGCGCGACCAGGAGCTCCCGGCAAAGGTGGATCGCCTCTTTGTCGGTGAGCCTCGGCGCGAGCTCCGCGAGCGTCACGCCATCCACGAACTCCATGACCAAAAACGGCGTTTCCGGATGGTCTTCGAACCCGTGCACCCGAACCAAGTTGGGATGGTCGAGGGCCGCATTGAGGGCTGCCTCGTGACGGAGCTGCGCCACAAAGTCCGACCGACGGTATTGTGGAAGCGGTACCTTGAGCACGCATCGGCCTTTGGGACCGTCGGCTTCGAACACTTCGGCCATCCCCCCCACTGCGATTCGGCGGCGGATGCGATACGCGCCAAATCGCTCGTGCTCGCGAGGGCCCATGTCCCCACAATCTACCAGGACCTATGTGATTTCCCGCCAGGATCTCGGAGGAATGCGCGGCGGCTCGGGTACTCGAAATACTACGAGCCATGGTCGCGGCTCGCCATCAGATGCAGCGTCCGGTCGACGGCTCACAGCGCTGGCCGGCGGCGAGACAGGGGTCGAAGCCGGTGTAGAGCCCGCAGTCGGGGAGGCATGAAAGTCGGGTCACATCGCACCGGAACCCGTCGGTGCAGCGACCACAGACTTCTCGGATGCATTCGCCCTCGACGCACTGAAAGCCGTTGAGACAAGAAATCCCTGGGCAACCGGTGGGAGTCATCGGGCGCTGGCCGCACATCAACGCCACTCGAACCCGATAGGGTTGAGGCCCGGCGGTCGCGGGAATCTGGTCGAGGGCGAATCCTTCTCGATCCCGCACGCCGGTTCCGACCTCCAGCCACGCCGTCACTTCGTTCCCTTCCGCTCCAAGATCGGTGGCACCAAAATAGGCGGTGTGCTCCTCCACGCGCGTGGGCGTGAGCGGTGTGCGGGCCTGGCCCTCGAGCACCACTTGACCGGCGAGGCTCTCCGGATCCACCGGCTGACTAAAGTCGATATAGAACGACGGCACGACGCAGAACTCCGCCATCTCTCCGATCAGACTGAAGTAGCTGACTCGGAGCGGAAGAAACGCCGGTGCGAGGTCGAGGACGATCGGAACCTCCGTCTCGGGGCCGAGGATCGACAGGCCAGGCACCCGGGTCTCGGCGATCACCGTCCGCGAAGCGTCGTTTCGCCGCCCCGTCGCGCGAAGCTCGAGGCCGGTGCTCGGAAACGACCCTTGCTCGAACCGCACGCGCGGAAGGCGGTCTTCGATCGGAACGGTCACGAACAGCTCGAGGGTCGCATCCGCATCCGCGTTTCGGACCTCGAAGGTGTCGGCCATGAGGGCTCCGTCCGCGGGATAGAGCCCCTCATCGTGGTCGAGTACGATCTCGAGGTCGGCGAGCCGTTCTACGAGGTCGGCCTCGCCATTGAGGGCGAGGTTTGGGGTAAACACCACATCGAGGGAGTCCGGGCCCGGATCCTCGGCGCACCCGCTCAAGAAACCGGCGCTCGAAAGAACGGCCATCGCGATGGTCGCGCTAGGGGGGAACGATGACCACATCAGGCTCGGTTCCTCCTTCCTCCGAGGCGACGACCAATATCGCGGCGATCGTGCCGGCCGCCACGAGGGCCGCGGCCGAGGCCCAGAACCACCATCGCTCGTAGAGCGCCGGACTGGCGGCGGAGCCGTAAGGATCGGCGATCTCTTCCCCGATGCGCTCGAGGGCATCGCCGAGCCGGCGCGCCGACCCCTCCTGCACCACCACCTGGCGGACTTCCTCTGCGGTGGCCGGATCGGCGTCGACGACCTGCACCCGAACCATCACTGTGCCGCCAAGCTCCGCGAGGGTGGTGCTGACGACACCATCGGCGGACAAGGACTGCGCGAGGCGCCGATGGCAGCCGACATCCTCGGGCTCACAGGCAGAGGCGTCGGCGAGCTGCACTGCGACCGGAGCGGTCTCAAGGCCGGTCCGGAGCGCCTCCACGGACGAACCCGACCAGCTCGGAGCGTCGGTGACCCAGGTCGGCGGAGCGAGTGCGAGCTCGGCGGTCGGCGGAGGAGCCGCGCCGCAGCCCCCGAACACTGCGCCGATCATCGTGGCAAGTCCCGCATGCCGAATTCGCTGACCCACATGGCGCAGGATAGCGGCTTCATCGTGCTCCTTCGGTGGTGGGGGTCGCAAACGAGGTGGAATGGAATCGCCATCGCTCCAAAGAACTGGGGCGTCGCAATCGGCGGGCCAGCCCGAGAGCCTTCGATCGGAGGACTCGCTGTCACACTGGTGGAACAGCTCACTGTGCAGAGGTGCGCCCCGGGAAAGTGGTTCCGTCCGCCCCGCGGGCAGGCTACGTTCGTTTGGTGCTGATTTCGTGCCCTGAGTGCGGGCGAAAGGTCTCCGACCGGGCGAAGGCCTGCCCCGACTGCGGCTTTCCCGTTGCCGAATGGGTGAGCGAACAGACTGCCGCCAAGGCCGCGGAGGTAGCCCGAGCCACCCGCAAAGACATTGGTGAAGTCGACTGCCCCTACTGCGATGCCCGCGGTTTTCGCATGGTGGAGATGGAGGGAGGCGGCCAGGGCTTCGCCTGGTGCGCCGAATGCGAACAGACGGGCCGGGTCCGGCTATTCGAGGCCCAAGACGGCTTCTATGCAGTATCTCCGACAAAGGTCGACGAATTCCAGGCCGGCAAAGGCGAGGAGGTTCGAGGGATCAAGTTTCTCGGGACCGAGCGCCCCGAGGGATTTCGCTACGCCCAGGCCGGACCTCGCCATAGCGAAACCGAAATCCGGGCGGCTGAGGAAGCCATCGTCGCCAACCTTGGCAAGGGGGACGAGGAGGCCGATGGGGCGGTCACGGAAGGCGATTGAATGGCCATACGAGCGATGTCTTGCGCCCCTGGGCCCGGTCGAACTATAGAGGCGTCGCGTTGTGGACTGGACGGGGCAAAAGCTGGGGGTAGGACTTGTGGGTGGATCGGGGATGAATCATTCCCCAGGGTTCCACCTCCTTGATCCCCAGGCCTCGCGGATGCTTTTGATTCGAGGTTCCGATGAGTTGGACTCGTTTCCCCCCAATTCACAGCCGTTAAGACGACGAAGTATTTAAAGATCTAGTGATTAAGATCTCGTACGACCTGGGGAGTAAACCGCCATGGAGCTAACCATTAGCAAGCGGAGTTTCCTTCGTGGATTGGCCCGCACACACGGTGTAGCGGACCGCAAAAGCTCCATGCCGATGCTCTCCAACATCCTGCTATCGGCGGACAATACCAATTCGCTCCGACTGGCAGCCACCGACCTGTATCTCGGTGTCGACGCCACCGCCGAAGGCGAGGTCAAAAAGGGGGGGACCGTCGCGGTTAGCGCACGCACCCTCTTCGACATCGTCAAGAACCTCCCCGAGGGCGATGTCACGTGGACCCTCTCCGACAACTCCGCCGCAGAGATCCGATGCGGCAAGGTCCGCTACAAGATCCCGGGAATGCCCGGGGAGGACTTCCCTCCCCTGCCAAACCCGGGCGACGCATCGTTTGCCGAGATCGATGCCGAGATCATTGGCGACCTGATTTCGCACACCCAGTATTCGATGTCCTCGGATGACACCCGGCCTCACTTGGCCGGCGCGCTCTTCGAAGGCGACGGCAAGGTCGTGCGCATGGTGACCACCGATGGTCATCGGCTGTCGAAGGCCGAGATTCGACTCCCCGATGGGGCGCCGATGTTGAACTTCTCGATGCTCGTCCCGAACAAGGGCATCGTCGAGCTCAAGCGGCTCATCGAAGATGCCAAGAGCGATCGGGCCAAAGGAGACGATAGCCCAGTCGTCGTTGGAGTCGCGACCTCTGGCGGCAATGCCTTCTTCCGCCGCGAATCGATTCAGCTGAGTGTCAAACTCGCGGACGAACAGTTCCCGCCCTACGGCAAGGTGATCCCGGCGAAGCAGACGCGAAAGCTCAGTCTCCACCGGACGTCGTTCGTAGAGGCGCTCAAGCGGATCGCGCTCGTGGCGAGCGACAAGAGCGGCGGTGTTCGGCTCGCCATCGAAGCCGGCACCCTGAAGATCACGAGCGAGAATCCCGACGTCGGGGAGGGCAGCGAAGAGCTCGATATCGATTACGCGTCGGACCCGGTGACCGTCGGCTTCAATGCCCGCTATCTGCTCGATGTGCTCGCCGCGCTCCAGTCGGACGAGGTCGCGCTGGAGCTCAATGGCGAACTCGACCCGGGTGTGCTGAAGCCGGTGGGATCCGAGATGCTCGACTTTGTGGGCGTGATCATGCCCATGCGCATTTAGGTCGCTGGTGAGCGGGAACGCTCACCCGGTGTCGAGCCCGTCGGCGCTCCGTGTGGAGCGACTCGCGGTGCAGGGTTTTCGAAACCTGCGCAACCAGGTGCTGGAGCTTGGGCCCCACTTCAATGTCGTCTTCGGCGACAACGGTGCCGGCAAGAGCAATCTCCTCGAAGCGATGTACTACCTCGGGGCTTTGAAGAGCTTTCGCGCCGCCAAGACCGACGACATGGTGGCCCTCGGTTCAGAGCAGGCCGCCCTCGATGCCCGGGTGGTGGGCGACCTTGCGCCCCGGTCGTATCGGGTGGAGCTCTCGCGCGGCCGAGCCCGTCGATTGGTGCTCGACCGGAAGCGGCCCCGTTCGATCGCGGTGTGGCACGCGGCCCTCCCGATGGTGGTGTTTCATCCAGGACACCTCAGCCTCGCGATGGGACCGCCCGAGCCCCGCCGAACCTATCTCGACCGCGTCCTCGAACAGATGGACCCGAGCTACTCCGGTACCCTTCAGAGCTACCAAAAGGCGCTCCGGAGCCGTAACCGGCTCCTCAAGGCTCCCCAACCCGATGGGGCGGCCATTCGGGCCTATGACGAAGTCCTCGCCTCTGCGGGCAGCATAGTGGCCCTCGCGCGGATTCGAGTGGTCGCCGAACTGGGACCGCTCGCCGAGGCCGCGTTCGGCCGAGTGACCGCTGAAGCACTTCCGCTGATAGTGGAATATGCAGCAAAGGTGGCCCCGGAGCCTGGCGCTCTTCGCGAGGCCCTTCGGGCGCGACTCGAGAAGGATCTTCTTCGGGGCTACACAAGCGTCGGACCCCACGCCGACGATCTGCGCCTCGACGTCCGCGACCGAGCGCCCGCCAAGCACCATGCCTCGCAGGGCCAGCATCGAATGATCGTGCTCGCGCTCAAGATCGCCGAACTTCAGCTCTTATCCCACCGCACTCAGCGCGTTCCGATCCTGTTGCTCGACGATGTCTCCAGCGAGCTCGACCGGACTCGGAACCGAAAGCTGTTCGACGAGATTGCGGCGCTCGGGGGTCAGGTGCTCCTCACCACCACCCATCCCGAGTTCATTCTGCTTCAGGAGCTCCGAAAGGACTTCGAGGTGGTGGCCGGAGAAGTCTCCCCCGTCACTTCGTGAATCACTGAGAGCAGCAGTTCGGGCTGGAACGGTTTGGCCAAAAGGATCGGCCCTCCGTCGAGCTCGCGCGCCGCATGCGTCGCGTCATCGCCCAGTCGACTGAGCACGATCGTCTGCGGAGGGTGGTCGAGACGTTGTTCGAGGGTGTGGGCAAGCTCGAGGCCGCTGACCTCGCTGTGGTTCAAGTCGATCAATACCAACGCGGGCGGACGCTGCTGGCAGAGCGCCAATGCCTGTTCGGCGCCTTCCGCCGCGATGACATCGTAGCCTTCGAGAATCAGGAGCTGACACAGGGCCAGCTGAAGGACCGGGTCGTCGTTGACCACCAGAAAGGGGGCTTGCTTACGGACTCCCACGAAGGATTGACGGGCTACCCACACCCTTGGGATCAACGACGGCGTTGCGGCATTTGTGAAGCCGAGCTTGAGCGCTTTTTCGCGGGCCATTGGATCGGCGGCGCCGAAATCGTGATGACGGGTATCGTGGCTTGCCCCTCGGGTCGGTGCCGTGGCAGAGCGAACGCCATGGAACAAGTGTGGTTGGGTCGAACTGGAGTTCGCGTATCGAAGCTCGCGCTCGGGACGATGTCGTTTGGTGGCGATGCCGACGCCGACGAAGCGAAGGGCCTCTACCGAGACGCGCGGGACGCGGGGGTCACCCTGTTCGATACCGCGGACGTCTACAACAAGGGTCGTTCGGAGGAGATCCTCGGTGGCTTGATCGCTTCCGAACGCGACGCGCTCGTGCTCTCCACGAAAGCGTACTTTCCCACGGGACGCGGGCCGAACGATCGCGGAACGAGTCGCTACCATCTCGTCCGCGCGGTGGAGGCGAGTCTTCGGCGGCTCGGAACCGATCGGATCGATCTATTTTTTCTTCACCGCTACGACGACCAGACGCCCCTCGAAGAGACGTTGCGAGGCGTGGAAGAGCTCGTGCGCGCCGGCAAGATCCTTTACCCCGCGGTCAGCAACTTCGCCGCCTGGCAGACCATGAAGGCGCTCGGCATCGCTCGGGCGAGGGGCTGGGCCGAAGTCGTGGCGATGCAGCCGATGTTCAATCTCGTCAAGCGCACGGCCGAGATCGAGCTGTTTCCGCTCGCCGCATCCGAGGGACTTGCGGTGATCCCGTACAGCCCGCTCGCCGGCGGGCTTTTGACCGGGAAGTACCGTGACGTGGATGCCGAGGGGCGAATCCGAGACAACGCGATGTACAAAGTCCGCTACGGCGACCCCGAGCATTTCGATCGAGCCGCGGCATTTGCCGCCCTCGCCGAAGAGGCGGGCGTTTCGCCGGTGACGCTCGCGGTGGCGTGGACCGCCGCGCATCCCGGGGTCAGCGCCCCGCTCCTCGGTGCCCGCTCGAGGTCCCAGCTAAAGCCGGCGCTTGCGGCCGCAGAATACACCCTGGACCCGAAGCTCTTCGCGGCGGTCAGCGCCCTCACCAAGGCGCCCCCGCCGGCGACCGACCGAAACGAGGAGACAAGTTCCCATAACTTCGGGACGCGGTAGCCGCCCATCGCGGTCGATAACCTCCAGAAGTCTTGCGAAGGATTCTTGATCCCAGCCGCTCCCCGGTTCTCCAGCCCCTTCACGAGTCTACGGAGAGTTTGCGGACAAGGCCTTTCCGCCTTGCAATTCCCTGGGGTTGGCTCAAGACACCGCCTTGATGATTCCATCCCTCGACGTGTATCCCAAAGGCACCCTCAATCAGCGAACCACCCCCGTAGCCCCCGACGATGGGGCGCCCCACGCCGTGGTGATCGGGGCGGGGTTTGGAGGACTTGCCGCGGCGGTTCGGCTTCTCGTCCGGGGCTATCGCGTGACGGTGGTGGACCGGCTGGACCAACCCGGGGGTCGAGCCCGTGTCTTTCGTGACAAAGGCTTCGTGTTCGATGCGGGTCCGACCGTGGTCACCGCGCCGTTCTTGTTCGAGGAGCTCTGGGAGCTCTGCGGAAAGCGGATGGCAGACGACATCGATCTTCGACCGGTCGATCCGTTCTACCGAATCCGCTTCGACGACGGCTGGGTCTTTGACTATACCGGGTCGGAGCAGCGGATGCGGGCGGAGGTCCAGCGCTTGTCGCCGAGCGACGTCGATGGGTACGAGCGCTTCGTGAAGATGAGCGAGCGGATCTTCAACCTCGGCTTCGAACGCCTCTCCCACGTGCCGTTTGGTTCCCCAATGGACATGGCGCGGATCGCCCCCGCGATGATGAAGCTCGAGAGCTATCGGACGGTGTACGGACTGGTCTCGAAGTACGTCGAAGACGAGCGCCTTCGCCAGGTGCTGAGCTTCCATCCGCTTCTCTTGGGCGGAAATCCGTACAGCACGACGTCGATCTACACCCTCATCGCGTTCCTCGAGCGCAAGTGGGGCGTTCACTTTCCGATGGGCGGCACGGGTGCGCTCGTCCAGGGCATCGTGGGCTTGATCGAGGGCCTGGGCGGCAAGCTTCGGCTGGGCGCGGAGGTCAAGGAAATCACGGTGGAGGGCAACGACCGTAACGCGCGGGCGTCGGGGATTCGCCTGGCCGACGGGACCGAGATTCCCGCCGAAGTCGTCGTCTCCAATGCGGATTCGGCGTGGACCTATCGCTACCTCGTGCCCGCATCGGCGCGTCGACGCTGGACGGATGCGAAGGTCGAACGCTCGCGATTTTCGATGAGTCTCTTCGTGTGGTACTTCGGCACAGACCGGGTGTACGACGACGTGGCGCACCACACGATCATGCTCGGACGCCGCTACAAGGGCCTCCTCACCGACATCTTCGAGAAGAAGCACCTCGCGAACGATTTTAGCCTGTATCTTCATCGGCCCACCGCCACCGACCCAAACATGGCGCCCGAGGGCTGCGATGGGTTTTATGTGCTCTCCCCGGTGCCCCACCTCGAGAGCGGAACCAACTGGGCGGAGCGCGAAGAGCCCTATCGGAGAGCAGTCGAAGCCTATCTCGAAAAGACGGTGCTCCCCGGCCTCAGCCAGCACGTGGTGACATCCCGGGTCCTCACTCCCCAAGGCTTTCTCGACGACTACCTCTCGTTCCGGGGCGCGGGCTTTAGCTTCGAGCCGGTACTCACTCAGAGCGCGTATTTCCGGCCTCACAATCGGAGCGAAGACCTGCCGGGGCTTTATCTCGTCGGCGCGGGAACCCATCCGGGCGGAGGCATGCCCGGCGTTCTTTCGTCCGCCCGGGTGCTCGACACGGTGGTTCCCGATCCCGAGCTCCTGGCCCGCGCTCGTCGATGACCCCTCCTTCGGTGGGGGACCTCGAAGAGTGCGCCCGACTTCTCCGGGAGGGTTCGAAGAGCTTTCACGCGGCTTCGAAGATGCTTCCGTTGAGACTTCGAGCGCCGGCGGCGGCGGTTTATGGGTTCTGCCGGGTGGCCGACGATGCGGTCGACGATTCGGTGGAGCCGGCGCGCGAGCTTCGGGGTCTAAGCACGCGCCTCGATGGAGTCTATGGTGGATGTCCGAGCGATCATCCCGTCGATCGCGCGCTTCGAATCGTGGTGGATCGCTACGGACTTCCGAGGGTGGCGTTCGATGCGCTGCTCGAAGGATTTGCCTGGGACGTCGAAGGGCGTCGCTACGACACGGTGGCCGATCTTCGAGCTTACTGTGTTCGGGTCGCCGGAACCGTCGGGGTGATGATGACCGCGCTCATGGGCGAACGTCGCCGCGCAGTGTTTGCGCGGGCCGCGGATCTTGGGGTCGCGATGCAGTTGACGAATATCGCCCGAGACATTGGCGAAGATGGTTCGAGGGGCCGAATCTATGTGCCGACGGAGTGGTTGGAGGAGGCCGGGCTTCGGTCTTCGGACTTGCTGAACGGTCCTGAGTTTCGCCCGGAAATCGGGGGCTTGGCGCGCCGCCTGCTCGAGCTTGCCCGTCCCCTTTATGCACGCGCGACCCCCGCGATTCGTCACCTTCCTCGCGACTGCCGGGTGGCGATTCACGCAGCCCGCCTCATCTACGAGGACATCGGCCGGTCGATCGTGGACAACGGATACGACAGCGTCACCCAGCGGGCGTTCACCACCGCGGGGCGAAAGGGCTGGCTTCTTCTTCGCTCGGTGCCCACGCTGGCGCTCTCCACCCGAACGCCTACCCTTGAGCCGCCACTTCCGGAGGCCGAGTTCCTCGTGAACGCGGCAAGCGTCTAACCCGAAGTTTGCTGGCCAGCACTCGAGAATTGCCAGCCTAGAAGCAGAGAGACCGATGACCGAAGAGATGATGTTTGCTGAGAAGACCGAGGTTCCAAAGGACTTCGATCGCATCGCCAAGAGTTACGATCTCTTCGCGACGATGAACCCGTGGTACCAGGATCATCTCCTGATGAGCGCCGCGCGTCTTCGGCTCGGCCCACACGCCCGAATCCTCGATCTGTGCTGTGGCACAGGCCTCAGCACCGAGGCGCTCGCGACGGTATATCAGGGAGCCGAGATTACCGGACTCGACGCATCGGAGGGCATGCTCGCGCAGGCGCGGGCCAAAGTGGGACCGAAGCTCGCGACAAATATCCGCTTCTTCCACGGCGACGCGATGGATCCGGGAGCCACCGTGGAGGGGCCGTTTGATGGGATCTTCATGGCTTACGGCATTCGCAACATGCCGGACCGAGACCTCTGCCTCGAGCGACTCAAGGAATTGCTGGTGCCCGGCGGCCGGATCGTGTTCCACGAGTTTTCAGTGGCCGACTCCTGGAAGAGCCGGGCGCTCTGGAACGCGGTGTCCTACGGCTTGATCATTCCGGGCGGGCTCCTTACGGCGGGCTCCGCCCGGATCTATCGGTACCTTCGGAAGAGTGTGACCACCTTTGATGGGGTGCTGGCCTTCGAGGCACGGTTGCGCCGCGCGGGGTTCGTGCATGTGCACACGTTGCCTTCCGACGCCTGGGAAAAAGGCATCCTCCACAGCTTCATCGCGGAGCGGGCGAAGTGATCCGTCGTCGTCCGTTCGCCCGCTGGGCGGTTCCACCGACCCGCCAGGGAACGCGGCACCGGGCTCCGGCGGACGCCGACGTGGTGGTCTGCGGCGGGGGAATCGCCGGGCTGGCGGCGGCCACGGTTCTCGCCGAACGCGGGGTGCGTGTGACCGTGGTCGAAGCCGAGCAGTTTCTCGGGGGGCGGGCCGGTTCCTTCGACGATGAGCTTCGCGACGGGACCCGCTTTCAAATGGAGCGCGGGTTTCACGGGTTCTTTCGTCAGTACTACAACCTCCGGGAGTTTCTGCGCCGGGTCGATCCCGAGCTTCGATTCCTCACGCCGCTCGAGGACTATCCACTCCTCGGTCCGGGCGGACGTCAGGAATCGTTCCGCGATCTACCGCGGCGGGCGCCGTTCAATATCGCGGAGCTCGTGCGTCGTTCGAAGAGCCTTCGCATTGGCGACCTTCGTCGAATCGCGATGCGCCCGGCGACGGCGATGCTTGCCTACCACGAAGCGACCACCTATGCGCGCTACGACCACATGACGGCGGGTGAGTACCTCGACTCGCTCCGCTTTCCTCCGGATGCGCGGCAGATGCTCTTCGATGTGTTTAGCCACTCGTTCTTCAATCCAGAGGAGGACTACGCCGCCTCCGAGCTCCTGATGAACTTCCACTTCTATTTCGTGGGGAATCCCGAGGGGCTGGTGTTCGACGTCATGAACGACCCGTTCTCCAAGGTGTTCTTCGACCCGCTGCGGAGCTACCTCGAGGATCGGGGCGTGAACTTTGTCCTCGGCGAGCGCGTGACGGGACTGGAAGAGAGCGGGGATGGGTTCCGCGTCGGTCTCTCGTCGGGCGGCCTTCGGGCCCAGGCGGTCATCTTGGGGCTGTCGATTCCAGGCCTTCAGAAGGTGGTTGATGCCTCGCGCGGGCTCTTTCCGGCGGCGTTTGAGCGGCAGGTCAACGACCTCCAAACGACCTTGCCGTTTGTCGTATGGCGGCTCTGGCTGGACCGGAAGGTTCGCCCCGAGCGATCCGCGTTTGCCGGAACCGCGGGCCTTGGCTTTCTCGACAACATTTCGATCTACGAGCTCTTCGAAAAGGAGAGCTCCCGCTGGTCGGCAGAGACCGGCGGCTCGGTGGTCGAGCTCCATGCGTACGCGGTGCCGGAGGAGGCCACCGAGGACGAGGTTCGCGCGGACCTGCTCCGAGCGCTTCACGAAACCTATCCCGAGACCCGTGAGGCCACCGTACTGGAGGAACGCTACCTTCATCGCCGAGACTGCCCGGGCTTCCCCCCCGGGTCCTACGCCCGCCGACCCGGCGTTCGAACGCCCGTCCGAGGCGTCGCGCTCGCCGGCGACTACGTGCGAACCCCATTCCCATCTGCGCTTATGGAGCGCGCCGCGGCCACCGGCATGATGGCCGCCAACGAGGTCGGCGCCCAATGGGACCTCGTCCCCGAGACCCTCTACAGCGTCCCCACCCAAGGCCTCCTAAGCTTCAAGAACGAACAACTCCCGGGGACGAGGTAATTATTTGCCCCACCACGATCCCCAACCCGTTGAAATTATTGACCCGCGGATCGCGACCTACGGGTCGATACCGCTTGCGTCGAGCGACGGAACGACCTGGAGGGGGCTCTTCGGTTTCTGCCGAAGCTCAAACCGGCGTTCGGCATAGGCCGCGTCCTCGACCCACAGTCGACGTGCCCGTTTCTCGATCATCGGCCGAAGGAAGTCCTGGGCGAGGCGCGCACCGAGAAAGCCAACCCGATCGGAGGTTGCAATGGTGGCTTCGATGACCGCCGTCCGCTGAGGACCGATCGGCGTCGCATGGGTTTCAACCACCGACCCGATTCCCTCGCCAGCGACGATCGTCATCGTGATGGTGCGGGGTTCGGGGGAGTGGAACGTCGCATCCACCTCCATGGCGAGTGGCCCAATCACCCGATAGGAGACGCGAAGGGTGAGCACATCCTCGTCGGCATCGAGAATCACCAGTCGCGCGAAACTATGTGGGTGGTAGTGGACCCCGTGCCACGGGTCGAGCCGGTTGGCGATCACGTCCTCCGGCTCGCAGGTGGCGTCGACCCGGATCACGCCCGAGATGTACGACGTCGGTCGAGGCGCAATGATGGGGGCATCGGTCGGTTGCTCGCCCGCTTCCGGGAGCCGGACCCAGAGAAGCACGCCGTCGTCGTACGTCTTGAACGTTCGCCAGCGACCGTGGCCTCGCTCGCCAAGTGCTAGCCCGTGCCAGGGGCAAATGAGGTTGCCGCGTTTGACTTCGGCGCACGTCAGGTCCGCGCCCATGTGAGGGCATGCGGCGGGAGCGGCGAGGGGTCCGTTTGGACCACGCCACACCACAAGCTCCTGGCCGGCCACCGTGTGCGCCTGGGGACGCTTGAGGTTGTGCGAGGCCCCCAACACGTACCAGCCTCCGGTCGGCCGAGCGAGCGCACGCTGGAGTGCCCGATCGATCTTCGCAGGATTTGCCTGTTGCCAATCGGGACGGTGGTCATGGGCATTTCTGCCGGTGGGTCGCCGTCCAAAATGAAGAAGCATCGCGCGGAGCATAGCGCCTTGAAACGCCTCCGACAGGCGTCCGTCGGTCGACCGCTGGACCCGAGAGAATGGAAGAGCAAAGCCCGTCGACCCGAAAGGGCGCATCTCAAAACCGTGGCTAGGACCGGGAATCGGTTCCGGTCGCGTCGCAGCGATCGAGCGGCACGCTCCGCTTTTTGGGATCGAGGAGGCGACGAATGGTGCGCGCTGCCTCGGGGGCCAGTTTCGGTGTGGGGAGGGCCGCCATGATGCGTAGGTCATCGCCGATCGAACTCGCTTCGGTGAGGAAGCGTGCCGCGATCTCAGGGGGAACCCGTTCGAACAAGCGGGTGTAGAGCGCCGGGGCCTCTTCGGGATGCGAGTGCACATACGATAGAAACACCCGATCCATAAGTGCGGTGCGAACCCGCTGAGGAGGCGGTGCCCCCGGGAGCTCCTGAAGAGCAAACGCTTCGGCAAGCCGCTTCGAGTAGCGCTGTATTCCGAGAAACGCGTAGCCGGTCGAAGGTCGCGCCATCCCGCCGGCAAGGCCGATCCGGTAGACCCGCGGCGACGGGCGCTGTTCAAACGTCTGCGTCGTCATCGGGATGACGCCCTCTTCGGTGTCCGTGATCTGATAGGACCCGATGCTCTTGCTTTTCAGGTACCGAAGAATGCTCGCCTCGTAGTCCTCCCGAGCCAGCGGTGTATCGGAGAAAAACGTATCTTCGACGAGGGCCTCTCGCTCAGAGAAAGGGAGCACGTAGATGAAGTGAATCCCCTTGGACTGGTGGACGCGGAAGTCCATCAGGATCGCGCAGCTCGGGTCGAACGACGGCTCGTCCGTCCTCAAAAACCATCCCCGAAAGTGCTGAAGAAGGCGGATGTCGTCGGGACGGGCGGAAGGGGGCTGGCGGAATTCCGGACGGCTGTCGAAGACGACTCCGGCGCGGTAGCGGTCGCCGCGCTCGGTCTTCACTTCGACGTAGTCCCCGCGGTCCTCGACCGAAGTGACGGTCTGTCCGAGTTCGATGTTGACGTCTCCGGCTCGAAGCCGCCGCTGGGCCAGGTCGTAGAAAGCGTCAGCCGGGATGTGCTGATACTCGAGGTCCCGTGCCGTTCGCGTGACCGCCCCGTGCCGATCCGCCACCGTCCAGCGCGACCAACGATTCGCGATCGCTTCGGAGAACGGATGTTCGACGACGTTAAAAAAGCACCAGGTGCGGTCGCGGGTGTACTTCGCCCGGGGCTCGAGAAGGTGCATGCGCGCGCCGGGAACCGACTCCAGAAGTCGCACCGCGAGACTCAGGCCGGCGCACCCCGCCCCCACGAACAGATAGTCGCAGTCCAGCGCTGGAGTCGGGTGGGTCAGCGGTTCCTCGTTGGAGTGTTGCGTGCGGTCCGGGCCTTGCCAGACTTTGCTTTGCGGGATGTTGCTTTACTGGACTGGGCCTTCCCCGACTGGGCCTTCCCTGACTGGGCCTTCCCCGACAGGGCCTTCCTGTTGGTGGCGGTTCTTTGAGCAGTTCTTTCCCGAACAGGTTTCTTCCTAGAGCGCTTCGAAGTCACTTCGGGTCGGGGCCGCAGCTTCAGGTGGAGGACGAGAGAAAACAGCACGGCGGGGAGATCCAGGAAGGGGTAGACCACCGCATAGGCGACGTCGAGGCCTCGCACGGCGGCGGAGAGCTCTTGGCCAGAACTTAGGGCGCTCTCTGCCACGAGGACATCGCGAAGTACAAAATAGCCGCCAAAACCCATCATCGAGGGCAGCAGGACAATCACCCAGGGCAGAAACGCCCGGGCACGATGACCCAGCATCCGCTCATGGCTGAGGGAAAGCGCATCCACATGACGGGCATCGTCGGCCACGATGAGTGGAACGATCAGAAGATACGACAGCGCCCGAAGGATTCCCGGGACTACGAGCAGGATGGTGAAGACCAGGATCACCAGGCTCGACGCAAAGAGCGCGAGCAGAATCGGTCCCCACTTCCGAATCCCGTGAGAGATCGCCGTTCGAAAATCGGAGTCTTGCCACTGGTCGACGCGCTGGAGTCCCACCGAGACAACGATGGCGGTGCCGACGATAGAAAAGAGCGAATACACGTTGAACGCGTAGCCGCTTTCATCACCCCCCCACGCGATGAGCACCAAAGGGATCTCGATCATCAGCAACATCGCGAACACGCGGCCACCGAGCATGCCGAGGAGCTGGAATACCCCGCGAAGCAGGCTTCCCGCGTCCACCGGATCGGTCTCGATCGGGTGAAGTTGGTCGTGGATGCATTGGGCGCAGATCTCGCGGTCGCCCCACCAGTGAAGCGCGTCTTTCTTGTTGCACGCCGGGCAGACGTCAATCATCGCTGAGCTCAATCAGGCGCTGGAGCACGTCCTCGTAGGAGGAGCGCTCGTTGGGGCCTTGTTGGAGGAACGCCTCGATGGCGTCCTTTTGATCCAACGCTCGATCAAGAACCCGGTCTCCACCGCGCTTGTACGCGCCGAGCAGGACCAGATCCCGCTTTGCCTCGTAGACCCCGATCCATCGTCGTAGCGTCTGGGCGGCTTCCAGATGAGGAGCGTCCACCACCTGCGGCATCAATCGGGAGAGGCTTCGGAGGACGTCGATCGCGGGTCGCCGACCCCGATCCATCAGTTCGCGGTCGAGTACGAGATGCCCGTCGACCAGTCCGCGGACCTCATCGGCCACCGGTTCGTCGAGGTCTCCGCCCTCCACCAGCACGGTATAAAACGCGGTGATCGACCCGGAGCCGATCGTCCCCGCCCGCTCCAAAAGAGGAGCGAGGGCGGAAAACGCACTCGGCGGATAGCCACGGCGGGTTGGGGGTTCACCGGCCGCCAATCCGACCTCGCGTCCCGCCCGAACGAACCGAGTTAGGCTGTCCATCATCAGTACGACGCGGTTTCCCTGATACGCGAACCACTCGGCGATCGCGGTCGCGACATGGGCGCTCTTCATTCGGACGAGCGCGGGAACGTCGCTGGTCGCGCAGACCACCACCCCTCGCTTTCGTCCTTCCTCGCCGAGGGCATCTTCAAGAAACTCGCGGACCTCTCGACCGCGCTCGCCGATGAGGCACGCTACAAACACATCGGCATTGGCCTGACGCGCGATTTGGGCGAGCAGGCTGGTTTTGCCGACGCCGCTGCCTGCGAAGATCCCGAGGCGCTGGCCTTCTCCGGCGGTTGCAAAGGCATCGAGGGCGCGAATGCCGAGATCCAAGCGCTGCCGCACGCGTCGCCGTTCGAGCGGCGCGGGAGGGCTCCGAACCACGTCCCAGGCCTCGCCCTCCAGCGCGGCGCCGCCATCGATGGGCCGGCCCAACCCGTCGAGCACCCGCCCCAGGAGACCGGCGCTCGCCCGAATCGTGAGCGGGGCTTCAAGCGGCCGAACTCGGTCGGCGGCTCCGGTGCCGGCCAGGTCCCCGAGGGGTAGGATCGTCGCGAAGGGGCCGTCGAAAGCCACGATCTCCGCCAGGAGAGGGGCTTCGGGATCGCGAACGATTTCGACGAGCTCACCGATTCGACCGCCGGGGATCGAGGCTTTCAGCGCAAGGCCCATCGAACCTTGCACCCGCCCGAAGGTTTCGATGGTGTGGGTCGAGGCGACGGCCTCGAGCGCGCGCTTCAGATCCATGGGCCGAAGGTCAATCGAAGAGGTCGCGAAGCTTTGCCATAAACGAAGACCGTTGGGGCAGCGTGTCGGTCCCCATTTCGGCCGCGAGCTCTTCGAGGAGCTTGCGCTGGCGGCGATTGATCTTCTCGGGAACCTCGACCACCACCTTCACCAGCTGATCTCCCTTGCCCGCACCACCAAATACGGGGATGCCTTTGCCGCGGAGGCGGAAGATCCGGCCAGACTGGCTTCCCGGAGGCAGCTTCATTCGGACTTTGCCCTCGAGCGTGGGGATCTCGAGCTCGGCTCCAAGGACCGCTTGCGGGAAGCCGATCGGGACCGTGCAGAGGATGTCTGCGCCATCTCGGGCGAAGAGTGTGTGCTCCTTCACGCGGATGTAGACGTGGAGATTGCCGCTCCCGTTGGCGGTCTGCTCGCCAGCGTTGCGCACGGTCCGGACCGATCCGTCTTCGACGCCCGCTGGAATCTTCACTTCGAGCACTTCGGTCTTCGGCACCGCGCCGGTGCCGTTGCAGGTCGCGCATGGATGCTCGATGCGTTTGCCGGTGCCCCCGCAAGTACTGCAGGGCCGCGACGCGGAGAACAGGCCCCGCTGGAACTTCACTACGCCACGGCCGCGGCAGGTTTGGCAGGTGGTGACGGTAGTGCCAGGTGCGGCACCGCTTCCCCGGCAGGTCTCACAGATGGTCGGTCGCGTGACCTCGATGGTCTTTTCGCATCCGAGCGCCGCCTCGGCGAAATCGAGCTCGAGATCGTAGGTGAGGTCGCGGGCGCCCTTCTTTCGGCGACCGAACACGTCCCCGAAAAGCCCCTCGAGGATCTCCGCCATCGACCCGAGATCGACCGAATCGTAGCCACCGGGGCCCGAACTCCGTTCGAAGGCCGCGTGGCCAAGCTGGTCGTAGCGCGCGCGTTTGTCGGGGTCGCTCAGGACCTGGTAGGCCTGACTCGCCTCCTTGAACTTCTCCTCTGCGGCCGGATTGTCGGGGTTTCGGTCGGGATGGAACTCGATCGCCAGCTTCTTGAAGGCCCGCTTGATCTCATCCGCATCTGCAGAGCGCTGGACCCCTAGAATTTCGTAATAGTCTCGGCCGGCCACGGACGGTGAGTGTTATGGATGGCCGCTCTCGGGGCAATCCTCCTCTCCGCGGAAGTTGGGAGCCTCGAGAGCCTCATCTGGAGGCCAAAGGCCCCAGTCCGAGGCCGCCCACAGAGTGCTTGTCGGGAGGGCTTGACCGGGAAGTGGCTGGCGGTGTGCAGTCCGGAAGTGAGGCGGGACGCCACAGTGGGACCGGGCGAGGATGGGCGTCTCGACCGCTGGCTCGCGGACCGAACCGGCGTGGGACGCAAACGGGCCCAGGCCAAGATCGCCGCCGGCGAAGTCTGGGTGGATGGTCGTCGGGGACCCAAGTCGACCACGGTGATCGAAGGTCAACGGGTGGAGTGGACCGCGTTTGACGACCTGCGTGCGGTCGCTGATCCGCGCGTGGAACTTTCCGTCGTGCATCAGGACGGGTCCCTCGTGATCGTCGATAAACCCGCCTTCATGTCTTGCCATCCCCTGCGAGCTGGCGAGACCGGGACACTAGCCAACGGCCTTCTTGCGGCGTTTCCCGACATGGCGAACGTCGGGTACTCAGCGCGGGAGCCAGGATTGGTCCATCGGCTGGACACCGAAACGTCCGGCCTCGTGTTGTGTGCTCGGACCCAAGAAGCCCATCGACAGTTGCGCAACGCGCTTCTTCGGGGTGAGATTGAGAAGACCTATCTCGCCCTCGTCGCCGGAGTCCCGGAAGACCAACGCCTCGAAGGTTGGCTCTACTCCGACCCGCATCACCGGGCGCGGGTCTTTGTGTCACCGACACCGGTGGGCCGCGCTCGACAAGCGGTCACCAGGGTCTCTGTGATGAATCCTGGTCGGGCCCACACCTTGGTTCGCGCCTCGGCTCCGGTGGCGGGACGGCACCAAATCCGAGCCCAGCTCGCGGCGGCGGGTCACCCCCTCGCCGGTGACCGGCTCTATGGCGGCGCATCACTTCCCGATCTTCACCGACACTTTCTCCACGCCGAAACGCTCTCGCTCATCCATCCCGCAAACGGAGGTCGGCTGGAGTTGGAGAGTCCCCTCCCAGAGGATCTGCGAGCAGTATGTCTCCACGTCGGCATCGAGCCATAGGGATCAGCAGGTTCCTCGTCGGCTCGCGAGCTAGAGGTGATAGCAGCGCCGTTCGGCGCTGTAGATTTGCAAGCTTCCGTCAGGCTCAGCGATGGCAAACACGGTGTCTAGGCCTAGCCAGATTGAGGCCAGCTCCACCGACCCACCATAGATGTCCTCGGTATATGCCGTCCGCGGGCCCTTCCCGTGCCGTGAGATCATCCCCCGCTGAAACCAGATCTGGTCGCTGTCGATGCTGATCATTCGGCCGAGGCGCGCAAGCTCTGTCGACGTGAGTATGATCTCTCGGTTCGTGGGATATGCCCTCGATGGTTCTGTGGGTACAACTACGCCGTCCTGGAGATCGATCTCAAACACACGATTGCCTGCTCGGGCCGCACCGATCAGTGCGTACCGATTTCGTTCGGCGCGAGGCGCGAGGTCATCGGTCGGGGGCAGCCTCACCGGTACGGAGTTTCCTTCGTAGTCAAACGCGAAGACGTTTTGGTCGACCAACGTGAGTGCGACATCCGGGTTGGCCGCGAACGCGGTCGGAGTCGCAGGCAGGCGTTCGACGTTCAGAATGCGTAGGGCGTTAAGTTCGACGAAGAAAAGCCGCGCTCCCGTTGCAAAAACGCGGATGCGTTGGCCTTCGAGGAGATTTGTGCCTCCCACGTAGCGTATCGGTTGGTCGGTCGAGAGAACCAGCGTCCGTACGGCTCCGTCCTCGAATCGGCGGAGAAACCTCTGGTCACCAACGCGTTCGACCCAGATTTCGGCTCGCGCCATTTCAATTTCCCCCTCGGAGGGGAGCGGGTCACGGTTGCGGGGATGATAGGCATGACGAGTGGCGAGGATTGGCTGGTCAGAGTCTCCGCGTACACCGACGAGGTCCTGAACACGTGGCCCAACCCTCAGTGGGTCGACGAACGCGGGTTCGCTGTGGCCGGCGTAGAGCCGACCGAGTCGGTCTTGGGCGCGGACATCCACGACGATCTTCTTTTCGTGGCCGAGTACCCGAAGGGTCATGGCAAGACCCATGCTCTCGACCGTGTCCCCGACCGACCAACCGCTTTCGTGGTCCGATGCCGCGACCCGCCAGCAGGTTCTCTCAATCAGCGAGTAACGCGTTTCCTGTTCGCTGGGATGAACATTTGGTGCTGCGCGGAATCTGATGGGCGAAACCGGAAGTCCGGTGCTGGCACCGCAGCCCCCATGATGGACGAGCAATGCGTCAGTGGGCGTGCGTTCCCAGAGCACAGGATCATCACACGCGAGCGGTTGAACGAAGGAGGCGTCGCGATCGGGAGTTGCCCCATCCTCTGGCTCCACCGGTATCGGCGTCGATCGGCTGCAGTTTGTGAGAAGGAGCAGGGAGCCCAACAGAAAGCACTCCGCGACCCCGAAGCATCCCCACCTCATGCACGGAGCCTAGCATGAAACGAGTTCTGAGAAGTCGGTGGTCATGGGTTCCAGTAGCCTTGGAGGCGGTGGATTCGGCCCTCCTCGTCGAACTCGAATACGTTGACTCCTCGAAATGAGACCTCGGTCCCGTCGGTGGCTTGCCCACGACCCACCCAGGATGCCACTGCGCGGGACCCGTTGATGGCGACGAATTCTTCGTGGAGGCCGATCGAGGCATAGCTCGAGAGAAACGCTTCGCCTCGAGCCTTGAGGGCTTCGGACCCACGTACGGGTTCGGTTCCGAAGGGATCCTCGACCAGCGCGTCCTCCGCGAAGCGGGCCGCCCACGCGTTTGCGTCGCCGGTCTGGGTCGCATCGAAGTAGGACTGAACCCATTGTCGCACCGCGTTCTCTGACGGAGGACTCAGGGGGAGCTCTCCGTCGATCGACAGCGTTCCCCAGCCATCGTCAAAGAAGCCATTGACGGACGTCAGTTCCACTTCACCAGAAGCATTGGCGTAGCGACCCGTCCCGCCAATGAATCGGCCCGTCACGTGGACGAAGACTTTGGATTCCTTGGCGCGAATCTGGCCTTCGTAGCCTAGAAACAGGAGATCCGAGTCAGGGGCGCTCCCATCGGCTTCGAACATGTGGATCTTCATCGTGCCGAAAATCTCGGCTCCCATCGGGCTCACCCGATTCGCAGTGGCGCCGTTGACGTGCGTTCGAAGTTCCCGGCCAT